>CAZUVT010000024.1:0-17849 GCA_964623925.1 uncultured Erysipelotrichaceae bacterium | reverse complement strand
AGAGATTAGTAGCTTTTCTTCATATCGCGTGGCGACCCAAAAAGTAAAAACAATGTGATTTTTTCTAACACAAATCTTTCTTATAACGTTCACATTCCTGCGATATTTCTCACACAATTTTTTCCTATAATTACTAACAGAAAGGAGGACCGGTTACAGGATGACCGAAACAAATATTAACAGCTATTAAAACTTTATTTTCTGTCCCTTTTTATGAATAAGCTTTAATGAATGAATTCAATCATTCTAATATTTGGACCTCCGCTAACCAATAATATAACAGGAGGTCTTTTATATTAAGAAACAGATGAAACAAAGTTCCTTTCCTACCGATTCCATCTAAAAAGATTGTAAAAGTCTGAATCGTTGGTTAAAATAAAGATATGAGGTACATCTATGAAGCAAAATAAGGATAAACTATCAAATGGATATACAAAAGAAGAAATGAAGCAGATCTATCTTCATCGTCTCTTCTTATTCTGTATTGCCTTTTATGTTTTTTTAACTTCTGCAATGAAACCGATCTTGGCCTTATATCCGATTGTCGGTTATTTTGTCTGTTTTTTTCTTTCTGCTCTGATCAGTTATTTCATGTCTTTTACTATTTATGAATGGGTCAAGAAAAAAGGATACTGGATCTATTTGTTTGTCCTTGGTGTCGCCATGATCATGCTCGTAAGAAATAATAGATAAGCAAAAAACATTTTTATTAAGAAAAGAAGCAATGCCCCAAACAGACATTGCTTTTTTATATTTAATCCAAATCTTCGCCATTAGATTCAATGACTTTTTTATACCAGTAGAAACTTTTTTTACGGCTTCTCTTCAATGTTCCGTTTCCTTCATTGTCACGATCAACATAAATGAATCCGTAACGTTTCTTCATCTCACCGGTTCCGGCCGAAACCAGATCGATCGGTCCCCATGTCGTATAGCCCCAAAGCTCTACTCCATCCAATTCGATTGCATCTTTCATATGCTTGATGTGTTCTCTTAAGTAATCGATACGATAATCATCATCGATCGTTCCATCCGGCTTGACTTCATCGGCAGCACCCAAGCCATTTTCAACGATGAACAAAGGTTTCTGATAACGTTCATATAAGGTATTCAAAGTCGTTCTCAAACCTAACCCATCGATCTGCCATCCCCAGTCGCTTGCCTTCAGATAAGGATTCTTATAGGCGACGATCATATTTCCATCAGCTTTTTCAGCATTTTTATCCGCTGATGCACAGCGTGACTGATAATAACTGAAAGAGATAAAATCTACAGTATGATTCTTAAGGAGATCTTCATCTCCCAATTCCATCTTGATTTCGATTCCCTTTCGTTCGAACATCTTTTTCGCATAGTTCGGATATTCGCCGCGGCTTTGTACATCAATGAAATAATAATTATTACGATTTGAAATATGAGCTTCCCATACATCTTCCGGACGACAGGTCAATGGATAGAAGATACCGGCCGCCAACATACATCCGACTTTATTTTCAGGGTCGATCTCATGGGCGATCTTAGTAGCCATTGCACTTGCGACCAGTTCGTGATGGACGGCCTGATACTTGACCTGCTCCTGATTTTCACCTTCTTCAAAAACAAGTCCGCCACCCATAAACGGAGCGTGCATGATAACATTGATCTCATTGAAAGTCAGCCAGTAATGAACCAAGCCTTTATAACGTGTGAAAAGTGTTGTGACCAAGCGCTGATAGAATGTAATCATTCTGCGGTCACGCCATGAACCGTATTTTTTGATCAAATGCATCGGACAATCAAAATGAGTTATCGTTACAAGCGGTTCGATTCCATATTTCCGACATTCTTTGAACATATCTTCGTAGAATTTCAATCCCTCTTCATTTGGTTCTTCTTCATCTCCCATCGGGAAGATCCGTGACCAGGCGATCGACATGCGATAAGTCTTAAATCCCATTTCTGCAAACAAGGCAATATCTTCCTTGTAATGATGATACATGTCAATTGCCTCTTTTGCCGGATAGAAATGCTCATTATCAAAATCAAGCATCTTCATTTCTCCGGAGATGATGGCTCTTCTGTCTTTCCCGATCGGAACGACATCGACATTGGCTAAGCCGCGGTTTCCTTCATTAAATCCGCCTTCACATTGGTTGGCTGCAGTGGCGCCTCCCCATAAAAAGTTTTTTGGAAAACTCATGTTTGTTCCTCCTTTTTTTATTATTTTCTTTAAATTGAATTTATTTGTCAAGATTCTTTCTGTACGATATTTACAAATGCTGTAATTATGCAGTTTTATTCTGACTTTTCTTGGATTTCAAAATGATCTTAGTCGCAACAAAGGATACTGCGATTGCAATGAGTGCCGTAATCAAGCCAATTATGACATATTGAAATGAGCCGGTATCATCTATAAAGAAGACAAATGTCAAAAGCCCCGGACAGCCTCCCTGAACAAATGCTCGCAAACCAAATACGGCAGCAAACAATCCGGAAACTAGGGCTCCGATTGCCGTTCCTTTCAACGCATCGGGACGAGAGATCAATGCTCCATAGAATGCCGGCTCCGTAACTCCGCAAAGCGCTGTTACCCCCAGCGAATTATACAATCCTTTTTGTGAAACATCTTTTTCTTCTGATGCCACTGCTAAGGTCGTTGCCCCGATACAGATATTGCTTACAAATCCCATGACTGCCGTGATCGGGTTATATCCGACTGTTGCGATCAGCTGGATACCGATTGGGGATAAAGCCTTATCCAAACCAAGCATGACCATATACGGATAAACAGCACACAATAGCGGAATCGCTACAAATCCGATCGTATTATATAACCACAAGATTCCATCCGCGACATAATTGGATAGAATATTCCCAATCGGCCCCAAGAACATGAGCGTAATTGGTGCAACGATCAGCATTGTCAATAACGGCTTCAAGAAAAATTTCAAGATCTGTGGAATCGTCTTTTCCAAAACTTTGTCGACATAATACATAAAGATGACACCAAAAATGACCGGCATGATACTGGATCCATAGTTGACCTGCGGAATCGCAAAGCCCATAAAGTCCGTGATGGCTCCACCGGTATAAGTTCCGCTTATCAAAAGTGCACCGAGCATCATACCCAGTACCGGTGATAACTTCAGTTGCAGACAGGTTGAATAACCCAGATAAACCGGAAGAAAAGTGAAACCTGCCTCAAATAATCCCACCATCAGCTGCGCTGTTCCGCTATCCATTGAAACACCGAAATAATTGATCAGTAAGTTTCGGATTGCCAAGATCAAACCGCCGACAACCAGAGCCGGGATAATCGGAAAGAAGATCGGAGCAACAAAGTTTCCGAATTTCTGGGCATAATACTTAGCATTATGCGGTCCTTCCTCATCCGCTTCCGGCGGTTCATTATTGACCGGTTCATTTTCCGGATCCCATTCAGCTTCCTTTAAGAAAGCCTCGTAAGCTGCATCTACTTCTTTTCCCACCATGAGCTGTAGTTGATGAGCTTTATTCACATAACCGATCAATCCCGGAACTTCTTTCAAATACTCCTCTTGGATCTCTTTGTTATGCTTATAATTGACGCGAATACTTCTTGCGCATTTGAAAACATGAATAAAATTATCTCTTCCCCCTAAGCCTTTTACTGTTTTTTCAGCAAATTCTTTATAACTCTCCATATTTTTGTTTCTCCTTTAATTAATCCCTATAAGATATGATCCTCGATAAAGCGTCCCACACCATCATTATCCAAATCATAATCGGTGATCACATCGGCGATCTCCTTTGTGCTTGCTCCGCCATTGAGCATAGCCACACCCAATCCGGCATCCCTCAGCATGAAATCATCATTCTCCTGATCACCAAAAGCCACGACTTCATCAAGCGGAATCTGATTATATTCGCAGAAAGCACGAAGCGATACGCCTTTATTAACTCTCGGATCTTGAAACTCAATCATGATCGGTGCTGTCTTGAAGAACTGATAATGCTCAGACGGATGTTCTGAAGCGACCTCGATGCCACGGGCTGTCTCTTCTTCATTCTTGCATCGGAATAAAAGCTTGTTGTTGTCTTTCTCCCACATCTCTTCATCATTTTTGGCGACGATCATCGGCTCCATATTTCTGAGCGATGATGCCTGCATTCTCTCGTCATACCATCTTACCAAGGTTGAATCACCGCGGTAGACATAACTGTTGATATTTGTCGGTTCCATAAATTCAATGATTTCCTTGATATATTCTTTTTTCAAAGGATAATATTCATAATGCTTATCATTGATCACATCCCACATCTGTCCCCCGTTCATTCCGATGATGACATCAAATTGAAAATCAAATCCCCATCCATCAGCACGCGCAGATAAGTGCTCCCCACAAGGTCTTCCGGAAGCAATTCCCAATAAAACTCCCTGATCATGCAATTTCTGCAAGGCCCTTTTGGTAATCGGCATCATCTCTTTTTGACTGTTTACCAGAGTACCGTCAATATCGGCAATAACTAATTTCACTTTTCTTTTCATAGTTCCATTCCCTCTTCATATTTCTACTTACAAATTCAGTCACACCCGAACAAAACAGATGTGACTGCCTTTTTTAATTAAATATTATCGATTGGATACATCGGTCTCATAATCAGCTTAAACGGAATCTTCGCTGTATTCTGAGGGGTCGGTCCATCTGTCAGACTCATGACATAGAACGCTGCTCCGGCTTTAAGTTCCGGGAAAATATATCCTTGTTTTACAACCACGCAGTCATATTCTTTCCAATTTTCAATTCCTGCTTTTTCAAACTGCAACTGTCCCTGATAAGATTTGTGATCATTCGCAACAACGATATCAATATTGGTACCGTTGACATGAACCGTCACGCACTTTCCACTGACTTTATATAGATCCGGGCGATTCATAGCAACCGGATTGACAACTTCGCCTTTATGCAAAACTGTAACATTCAATGCAACCGGCGCACACAATTCATTTTCGCCCACGCCAAGCATGATATCACACGTCTGTCCGATCTCGCATTTTTCCAGTTCAGCTTCTGTTTTCGGATCATTGATGGAGGCAATCAGGAATCGCTTCTTTGATTTTGCCGCAAGCACCTGTTTTAAAATCGTTGTATTCCATCCCTTAGCTCCGGATGTTGTATTATCTCCAGAATCGGTAATGACACATGGCTTGCCCTCAAAGGCCAAAACATCTTCCAATGCTTTCTCAGGCAAGGCTGTATAGCCGGTATAGTGGAATTCATGATGCTTGTTCCATACAAATTCAGCCAATTCATCCGCTTTCTTTTCGCAATATTCCTGATCGACTTCGCTGGCCGGGACAACGACGATGCCGCATCCTGCTTCCGGACAGTCATGTCTTAAATAACCGACATGCCAAGAAGCGGATAGAACTCTTGGATCTTTTTCCATCTCATCCATGTACTGATTGATCGTTCTGACCGGTTCATCCGTAGACACAGACTGTTCTCCTCCCAAGATCAAAGGCAGCTTGCGATAGATTGCATGAATATTCTGTCTTTCTTTGACAAGGTCACAGACAAGCTTGGCCATTTTTCTTCTCGTATCTACAGCATCGGTATGCGGGCTTTCACGATAAGAACGGATACAAGTGCAAGCCTCTACATATTCTTTTGTCAGATTGCCGTGCGGATCACAGGCAACTGTGATCGGAATATACGGTCCGACAAGTTCACGGATCGTTTTCAAGATATGATGATCTCCGGAACCGATGCCGCCATCTACATAAGAGGCTCCGTGAAGCATCAGATAGATTCCGTCGATTTCATTGATGTGTTCTTTCACTGTTTCAACAAAGCAAGCTTCAATATAATCAAAAGTATGCTTCTTTGTCACACCGGCAGCTCCGGAATTTGCATAAATAGCCGGAATGATCTCAACCCCTGCTTCATCAAAAATGTCCTTGACTGTCATTTTTGTAATCAGTTCATCACCAAAGGCAATGTCGTAGCTGTTGATTTCATTTTTTACCGGAATATTTTCATTAGATTCGGTAATAAAAGTTCCAATCAAAACTTTTTTCATATTATGTCACACTCCTTGTTTTTCTAATTATAGATTAGCACAAACTCAATAAAACTTTGTTTCATCTTTCCATAATTTTCATCTCATTATCTTCCCATTCATAAAAATTAATCGTCTACTTTGTTACAAAAAACAAAAATCATCTTGAACGAACTTGTCCATTCATTTTATCATGCAATCACTTGCGAAGAGGTACTTTTTATGTTTAATGCATTTTTAACACTTTTAGTAGGAACGATCGGATGGCAGATCGCCAAGCTTCTTAAGCTTCCTGCCCCGGGAATGATCGGAAGCATGATCCTGGTCGGAATCACCAATATTTTCTTTTCCTATGCAACCTTTACCACCCCGATCAAGATCTTTGGCGTGGCGCTGTCCGGAGCTTATATCGGGATGCAGGTTCAAAAAAAGGATATCAAGAATTTCCGCTATCTTTTTAAACCATTTCTGATTTTAGTTCTCATGCTTACGATCAATACTTTTGCGATTGGTGCCTTGCTGCATTTCTGCTTCAGTATGGAATGGAAAACAGCCCTTTTGAGCTGTGTTGCCGGTGGTGTAACGGATATCAGCATTGTGACTATGGATATGAATGCCGATGTCAGTATCGTTGCCATGATGCAGACTTGTCGCTTGGTCGGTGTTCTGCTTCTGTTTCCATACTGGATCACTTTTCTGACCAAAAATGAACCGAAAGCAGAAGAGGATGAGCGTTTTATCAATGATGCTGAGTGCAGTTCTTTCTTGGATAAGTATATTAAGACGAAGCCGGCAAAAGTCATCTTCACTTTAATTGTCGCCTATTCATTCGGATATGTCGGTCAATGGACAAAAATTCCTGCTGCCAACATGATCATTCCGATGTTTGTCGTCATGTTCCTCAATGTTACAACCAATACCTGCTCTGTTCCCAAACAGGAGAAACTGATTGCCCAGATCCTGGCCGGATCCGTAGTCGGATGTGGTATCAAATCTTCCGTATTCTCTTCTTTGGATAAGACTATTTTCCCGGTCCTCATTCTTCTGGCAAGCTATTTCCTTGTCAACTATCTCTTCAGCATCCTATGCAAAAAGAAAAACTATCTGGATCTGAAATCGGCTATGTTCGCGAGTGCACCGGGCGGAGCCACGGATATGACCTTGATTGCCGCTGATCTGGGAGCAGATCTAACCAAGATTGCCTTGATTCAGGCATTGCGGGCAGCCTATGTTCTCGCTGTTCTGCCGCCAATGATCCTCTTGTTTATTCAATTGATATCCAAATAAAGAAAATGTCAGATCGGCATTTTCTTTTTATGTTGAAACATTCTTACATCAAAAATACCTTATAATAAAGAAAAGGAGAATTCTAAAATATGAAAGTATTATTAGCACATTTTACAAATGAAGCCAATGCCAATGTTCCGCATTTTTGCGAATTTGACAGGATGGCTTTATCCTATGGCGATCAATGCATCGACAATATGCATATCCGCAGTGTATTTGAAAACGCCAAGGTCGAAATGATTCCTGCACTGATGGCAACAAGCGGCAGTGCCGGGGTCATCACAAAAGAAGTCTTTGACTACATCGAAGCAAAGATCCTTCGTGTAATCAAGGAACATCTCAATGAAATCGATGGAATCTTCTTAGAATTCCACGGTGCTTCCTATGTTGAACAAGGAATCGGCTCCGGCGATCATCATTTGCTGAAAGCAATCCGAGAAACAGTCGGGCCTTATCTGCCGATTGCAATTGTTTGCGATCCGCACGGCAATCTGACAAAAGAATATGTCGAAGCAACACAGCTGATCCGCTCTTATCGTGAAAGTCCGCATACCGATGCCATCGCATCTGACATCCGGGTTGCAGAAGAGCTGATCGATATAATTAAAAACAGACAGAATATCCACTCCATCTATAGAAAGCTTCCACTCATTCTTGGCGGTGAACAGTCTGTTTCAGCAGATGAACCAGTCTGCACCATCAACAAGTATATGGATGACATGGAAAAGGATCCGCGAGTCAGAAGTGCTTCATGGCATGTCGGCTACATCCGTCATGACTGTCCGGAAGCAGGATGCGCGATCGTCGTTGTACCGGCAACTGAAGCCGATCAGGAATATTGCGAAAAGAAAGCGGATGAATTGGCTGAATTTGTATGGAACAAGCGTCATGAATTCCATTATACCGGCTATACGGCCTTACCTGAAAAAGCACTTGAAGAAGCGCTTGCTTTTGACGGCAAACCGGTATTTATGACTGATTCCGGAGATAACGCAACCAGCGGGTCAACCGGATGGAACACATTTGTCTTAAGACAATTTTTAGATGTCAAAGATTTAAAGAAAAAAGTTCTGTTCGCCTCCATCTGCGATCCGAAAAACTATAAGAGATTAAATGAACACACCATCGGAGAAACACTAAATATCAATTTAGGAATGAATCATGACGAGCTTTCCAAAAGCGTCCCTCTACAGGTAAAAATCATTGCCAAGGGTGGAATCAAAGGATTCATGATGTTTGACCATAATAAAGTTTATGCCAATACGGTTACGGTCGAATTAACAGATAAACCGATCACCATCATCGTAGCCGAAAATCCATATACCTTATGTGAAAAGCATCAGTATGAAGAAGCCGGTGTCGATTGGGATGATTATGATATCATTATCGTTAAGCAGGGCTATATCTTCCCTGAATTGAAAGAAAAAGGAAAACTGTCTATCATGTCGCTTACAAACGGTGCAACCTTGCAGGATACCGCCCGTTTGCCATTCAAGCTGATCAACAGACCGATGTTTCCAATCGATAAAATTTAAAAGGAGAAAGAACATATGAAAGTTTTAATGGGAACCTTTGTTACAGAATCAAATGCCAATGTTCCGAATATGGCTACGATTGCCAATTATGATATCGCATTCAAAGATGAGCTGATTAGAAAAATGGGTGTAAAAGATATCTATGATGATGCCCAGATCGAAATCATTCCTGCCATTTATGCCGATGCCGGCGGAAATGGCGTTGTATGTAAAAACGCTTTCGATTATATCGAATCCTGTTTCAAAAAAGCTGTGAGAGAACACATTCATGAAATCGACGGAATTTATTTATTCTTACATGGTGCCAGTGAAGTTGAAGAGATCGGATCTGGAGACCATCACATTTTAAAATCAATCCGTGAGATCGTCGGCCCTTATCTGCCGATTGCGATTGCCTGCGATCCGCATGGCAATTTATGCAAGGAATATGTAGAAGGAGCCACGATCATCCGTTCCTATCGGGAAAGCCCGCATACGGATGCACAGCAGACAAAGCGCATCGTTTCAAAGATGCTCTGCGATCTTTTGCATAATCGCCAGAACATTCATTCCATTTACCGCAAACTTCCGCTCATCTTAGGTGGTGAGCAGTCTGTTTCAACCGATGAACCGGTTCTTACCATCAATAAATTCATGGATGAAATGGAAAAAGATCCACGAGTCTTATCTGCTTCATGGCATCCGGGATATTTGAGACATGACTGTGATGTTGCCGGATGCGGCATCGTGGTCGTCCCATCAACCGAAGCAGACTTAGAATACTGCGAAAAGAAAGCCGATGAATTGGCAAAATTCGTTTGGGACAGAAGACATGAATTCCACTATACAGGCCTCACTGCCCCGCCGGATGAAGCTTTGCAGATGGCTTTAAACGTAGAAGGCAGACCGGCATTCATCACGGATAGCGGTGATAATACAACGAGTGGTGCAGCCGGATGGAACACCTTCATTTTAAGACAGTTTTTAGCATTAAAAGACTTAAAGAAAAGAGTCATCTTTGCCACGATCTGTGATCCTGCCACTTACAAGCAGCTGCTTCAGGTAGAAGATGGTGCTGAGACGCATATCGCATTAGGCGTCAATCACGACGAATTAAGCGCTCCGGTCGAATTGGATGTCATCGTCAAAAACAAAGGTCCGATCACCGGATTTATGTATCGCGATCACAACAAGGCCTACGCTCATACCGTAAATGTCAACATCAAAGGAACTCCGATCGATATCATGGTTGCAGATGGACGCTTCGCCGTAGTTGAAGTTCATCAGTTCAAAGATGCCGGTGTTCCGCTTGAAGATTATGATATTGCCGTTGTCAAGCAAGGCTATATCTTCCCTGAATTGAAAGAAATCGGTGTTCTGTCCGTCATGTCTTTGACAATGGGCGCAACCCCGCAGGATACCAAGAGAATTCCATTCAAGAGAATCATGAGACCGATGTATCCGATCGATGAAATTTAGGAGGTTGGTTTATGAAAGTATTAGTTGGTTTATTCACCTGTGAATCCAATGCGAATGTACCCTTAAAAAATGAAATCTCTCAATTTGTGCTTGCTTTCGGCGAGGATGTTGTAAAGCAGGCTCGCGTTGATGATGTTTTTGCTCAGGAAGGGGTTGAAACGATTCCTGCCATCTATGCTTCGGCAGGTGCCAGCGGTGTCATCAAAAAGGACTGCTTTGAATATATTGAAAGCTGTTTTGCCAAAGCAGTGCGGGAACATCTTCATGAACTGGATGGAATCTGGTTGCATCTTCATGGTGCCAGTGATGTGGAAGAGATCGGATCAGGAGATCATCACATTTTAAAGACGATCCGTGAACTTGTCGGACCTTATCTTCCGATTGCCGTCGTCTGTGATCCACATGGAAATCTGACGCAGGAATATGTGGAAAGCTGTACGATCATTCGTTCTTATCGGGAAAGTCCGCATACTGATGCCGACGCAACTAAAAAGAAAGTAGCAAAGATGCTGTGTGACTTCTTGAAAAACAGACAGAATATTCATGCCATCTACAGAAAGCTACCTTTGATCTTGGGAGGAGAGCAGTCTGTATCTACGGATGAGCCGGTCAGAACGATCAATCAGTATATGGATGAGATGGAAAAAGATCCAAGAGTCAGAAGTGCTTCATGGCATGTGGGATATTTAAGACATGACTGTCCGGAAGCCGGATGCGGTATTGTCATTGTGCCGGAAACAGAAGCGGATCAACAGTACTGCGAAAAGAAAGCGGATGAATTGGCTGATTTTGTATGGAACAAGCGTCATGAATTCCACTATACAGGATTAAGCATTGAACCGGAAGAAGCAATGAAACGTGCTTTACAATTCAATGACAAACCAGTCATGATAACCGATTCCGGCGATAATACGACTTCCGGTGCAACAGGCTGGAATACATTTATCCTAAGACAGGCTCTTGCGGCAAAATCAGAAAAGAAATTCCTATTCTCCAACATCTGCGATCCGAATTCCTATGCCCTTTTAAACGCTTTGGAAGTCGGAGAATCCATGGATATTGCATTAGGCATGAACGCGGATGAGAATTCAAAAAGTGTTCCTGTTAATGTGACAATCAAGGCAAAAGGATATTTAAGGGGATATCTGATGCACGTCCACGATGCCGTATACGGATACAGCGTTCTGGTTCATATCAATGGAACCAACATCGATGTGAATGTCGCCACCACAAGACAGACGATGTGTGAAAAACATCAGTTTGATGCCTGTGGAATTGATTGGGACAATTATGATATCATTATTGTAAAACAGGGATATGCATTCCCGGAAATCAAAGAAAAAGGAAAACTGGTCATCATGTCCTTAACAAATGGCGCAACCTTACAGGATACCTCAAGATTGCCATTCAAACGGATCATGCGGCCAATGTTCCCGATCGATAAAATTTAAAGGAGATTTCTTATGAGAAATATTGTACTAACAACAGTAAAAGAGCCGAAAAAAGATAACCTGAACGGTCCTGTCTTTTTAACGGATGAAACAATTGAAGAAAGAAAACAAAAAATATTAGCCAATATGGCAAAAGCTAATTTGGATAAATTAGTCGTTTACGGCGATGTGGAACATGGATCCAACTTTGAATATCTGATTGGATATTTCACACGCTTTGAAGAAGCGCTGCTGATCATTGATAAATCAGGAGAAATCAACATCGTTTTAGGAAATGAAAACTTAGGTAAAGCATCCAAATCAAGAGTTCAGATTTCTAAAACCGTCCATGTTTCCCTGTTCTCTCTTCCAAATCAACCTAACAGAACAGATCTGACATTGAAAGAGTTGCTTAAAGAAGCCGGATTGGGTGCCAATCAAAGAATCGGACTGGTCGGATGGAAAAATTTCACCTCGCCTTTAGAGGACAACAAGCATACCTTCGATGTTCCTTATTACATTGTCAAGAACATTCTTGATATCGTAGGAAATGAAGAGCTCCTTACCAATGAATGCAGCATTTTCATCGGCGAAAACGGAGCAAGATGTACCAACAATGCCAATGAAATCGCTCATTATGAATATAGCGCCTCTTTGGCAAGCGATTGCATCCTGGATGCAATGAATGCTGTCGTAGAGGGAGCGAATGAACTTGAATTAGGAGACAAGCTTGTCCGTTTCGGCCAGCATACCTCAATCGTTACGATTGCTTCCAGTGGACCGCGTTTCATCAAAGCCAATATGTTCCCGAGAGACAATACAGTCAAAGTCGGAGATCCGATTTCTTTAACCAATGGATATAGAGGCGGATCCAGCTCAAGATGCGGAATTGCCGTTGCCAATGAAAGCCAATTGCCAAAAGGTCAGGAAGATTATCTGGACCGGGTCGCAAAACCATATTTCAATGCCTATGTCGCATGGCTTGAAAACATCCGATGCGGTATGAAAGGTCATGAAATGTTTGATCTGATCGAATCTGAATTGCCGCGTGCGAAATACGGATGGAGCTTGTGTCCGGGACATCTGATCGGCGAAGAAGAATGGATGTCCTCTCCGATTTACGAAGGATCAAATGAAAAATTGGCTTCCGGAATGATGCTTCAGATCGATATCATTCCTTCCGTCAGCGGATATACCGGATCTTCTGCCGAAAGCACAGTTCTATTGGCTGATGAAAAGCTCAGAAATGAGATCAAAGAACAGTATCCGGATATGTATGAGAGAATGATGGAAAGACGCGATTACATGATCCACGAATTAGGTATCAGCTTAAGCGAGGATATCATGCCGATGTGCTCCACTGTTGCCTATCTGAGACCATTTTTGTTAGCTCATGATCTAGCATTTAAAGTCAGCAAATAGATAACAGAGATCCATCTCAATACTAATGCAATATAAAGACATAGTTTAAAATTAATATTAGATTATATCTTGAACCATGATTCAAAAAAAGGCAGTGCAATGAATATTTCACGTTTTCACACTGTCTTTTTTGTTGAAGCATAATAATCAAATATTTTTTATCTTGAAAAACAAAAGTGTATGCAATTAGTTATGATGTTATAAGATCAAGCTAATATGTACAATCGAATACGGGTATTATTTTAAATTCAATACATAATTATGAAATATAAATCTTAGAGATCTTATTCCCTAAATCATTAGAAAGGATAATACAATCCTTCTCTCCAAATGATTGCTAATGAGTAAAGTACTACTAAAGCACAGAACGCCCCGAAAAGAAAAGGTATGATCGCAATAATTTTAAACCGTGCATTTCTCCAGATGTCTCCCGCCATTTTTAGTGAAATGACTGCAAGCCATGCTGATCCAAATATCATGATAAATAAGAAAAAATAAGCCAATCCCATATTCTCACCCTCTTTCACATCTTTTGATTTATCAGCGCTTGTCTAATGTGATTGAAATCGTTTCTTTCGATCCGGCTCCATTGGTGAAGGATAATATCACGGTATCCCCTTGCCAGATAAGTGAGTATTGCCCGGCACAGATCGGTCTGTATCCATCATCTGTGATGATTCGGTCTCTGGGATAAATCAAGAATGGATTGATTCGTTCATATAAAGTTACTTGTCCGGAAATAAGACTGATTCGTTCTGCAATGATGAGGGTATGCGCACCATCCGGTGAAGTAAAGCTATGATATTCTTCAGTTCCGTTTAAAAAGATGCAAAGAATATTCCAACAGGATAATAAAAAGACCATGCCGATGGCAGTTGCCACAAATACCACTTTATTTTTCGGAGCTTTTTCAGTTTCTCTGTATTTCAAAAAGGCAAGGATCACTCCGCAGATCCCAGCAATACAGTTTAATCCACACTGGATTGAAAAGACCGTCCCTGTAGTTCCAATCAACAGATGGCAGTCCATCATCCAGATCAGGACTACAATGCAGGGAAAACTTAACCACAAGGCAAAATATAAGTACAAGAATCTCTGCAATTTCATTTTCATTTATCTCCACATTCATCTTCGGATCTTTCTGTGACGCATTATATCATAAAAGAGCTCTCTTTTCCATCGGTATGGAGATTTCAATGGAATACACAATTTCATTATCAAGCTGTTCTATAAGACTTTACACTCTGTTTGACAACATGTAAAAAATGAAAATACGGTGTTCCCCGTTTTTCTAAGTCACACCGTATCACTTAAAATTTTCTGTAATAAGTCTTGCTCAATCTTTTTATATTAAATCTCATCCAATGGATACATTGGACGCATGATTCTCTTAAATGGAATCAGTTTCGTATCTTGAGGAGTGGCACCATCGGTCAAAGACATGACATAGAATCCGGCTTTAGCTTTCAATGCCGGGAAAATATAGCCAAGCTTTACAACAATGATGTCATAATCATCCCAATTCAATCCGGCTGCAACATACTGTTCTTCCAAGGTATAGGCCTGACGAACGCTTGCGACAATAATATCGATTGGTTTATCCTGAACACTGACAGTAATGCATGTTCCGAATTTATTAAATCCGCCGCCTCCGCCGGAATAGCCGACCGGCTGAAGGACATCTCCTTTTGCCTTGACTGTAACATCCAGATCCACGGATTTTGATAGTTCATCATAATTCATTCCTAAAGAAATATGCGCTGTTTCTCCAATTTCTAATTTGGATAGAAAATCTACCGTTTTTGGATCACAGATCGAAGCAAACAGGAACTTTTTCTCGGAATTCGCCTCCAAGGCCTGGCGCAAGACATAAGTATTCCAGCCTGTTGCACCGGAAGTTGTATTATCTCCTGAATCTGTGATAAATGCCGGTTTCTGATCGTTTTCCAAAGCCAATCTCATCGCTTCCTGCGGCTTAGCAGTCAACCCGGTATAATGGAATTCATGGCGTCTTTCCCAAATAAACTTTGCCAACTCATCTGCTTTTTCTTCCGCAAAAGCACGATATTGATTATCGCTGGGGATAACGACCACACCGCAACCAGCCACCTCCGTATCATGGCGGATATAGCCGACATGCCAGGATACACTCAATAAACGCTCGTCTTTTTCCATTTCGTCCATAAATTTATTGATGGTGAGAACAGGCTCATCTGTGGAAACTGACTGCTCTCCCCCTAGAATAAGCGGCAATTTGCGATATACCGGCGTAATATTTTTCCGATCTCTTAAAAGATCGATCAGCATTCTTGCCACCTTTTCAAATGTGGCTTCCATATCGGTGTGCGGGCTTTCCCGATAGGAACGGATGATTGTCGCACTTTCGACATATTCCTTGCACAAATTGCCATGCGGATCACAAGCAATCGCAATCGGGAGATAAGGACCGACCAGTTTTCTGATTTCTTTTAACATATGATGTTCTCCGGAACCAAGTCCATCCACTTCACTGGCTCCGTGCATGAACATCAAAATTCCATCCAGCTCATCTAAATGTTTCTTGACCTGATTTAAAACACAGGACTCCAAATAATCAAAACAATTTCTTTCAATCACACCGGATGGTCCGGAAGTAGCACAAATAGATGGAATCAATTCAATTCCTTCTTCTTTAAAAATATCGGCTATCATCATATTATCCAGCATTTTCTGACTGTTGATGGCCAGATTAAAATCCAAGATCGTATTCTTCAACGGAATATTTGCATTGGATTCAGTTGCAGTTCGAACCGCTAATACTTTCATGATATTCCTCCTCTTAACAAAAAAAAGTTCTAACGAACAATTTAATTATAAAATTGAAAACAGGGCTTGTCAATTTCAAACCCTGACAACTTTGTTTCAATTTTATCCTTTTCTCAAAGCATTTTTTCTGTTCCACATTGAAGCCATTCTCCATATTAAATATGGAACTTACCGCATATTTCTTTGAATATAATTCTCTCTTTCGATTACTTGTTAATTGATAATGCATGAGTTTGAAACATTTTTTCAGAATAATTGCTATATAATTATCTTAAAATAAGGAGAGATTTATGAGAATTTTAATTGGTGGCTTTGTAGCCGAATGTAATGCCTACAGCAACAAACTTGCTGAGATCCAGGATTTCACGATCAAAACAGGAGAAGGAATCTTAGAAAGCCTTCCGATCCGGGAAATCGCAGAAGAACACAACATTGAATTGGTTCCATCCATCTATGCCAGTGCCGGCGGAACCGGAATCGTCAGCTATGATTCCTTTGATTACATCTTGAAACAATTTAAAAAAGTAATCAAAAAGAATCAGGGTCAGATTGACGGCATGTATTTTTTCTTTCATGGTGCAAGCTGTGTCGAAGACCTTGAAGGATTTTCCGGCGATCATTATTTAATGAGGGAAATCAGAAAATTGGTCGGTCCTTATATGCCGATTGCCGTTACCTGCGATCCGCACGGGAATATTTCCAAGCAGTATGCTGAAGATTGTACGATTCTGAGAACTTTCAGACATTCTCCTCATACGGACAGAAATGAAGCAATGCAGATCACATTCAGAGCCTTGATCAATGTTTTATCAAACCGGAGAGAGATTCACGAAGTCTATCGCAAAGTTCCGATCCTGCTTGGCGGAGAAAGATGCGTTTCTACTGATGAACCACTTGTCTCCATCAACAAGCTTTTAAATGAAATCGAGGCTGATCCGAGAATCTTGACTTGTTCGTATCATATCGGCTATCTTCGTCATGACAGCGATAAATGCGGTGCCGGAATCATGGTTGTTCCAAACGGACCGGAAGATGAAGAGTACGCCAAGCAGAAAGCAGATGAGATCTATGATTTCGTATGGGCAAGACATAAGGAATTCCACTTTACCGGCTATGCCGATGAACCGGATATTGCCTTGGATGCGATGTTGAGCTTTGATGGTTCTCCATGTTTCCTGACAGATTCCGGGGATAATGTGACTGCCGGTGCTCCGGGTGAAAATACCTATGTTTTGAAACAGGTTCTAAATTTAAAGGATTTCAACAACAAGAAGATCCTATTTGCTATGATTACTGATAAAGATGTCTGTCTCAATGTATTAAAAGATAAGAAGATCAATGATTATGTCGAATTTGAAATCGGCGGTCCTAACAACTGGTTTAAAGAAAAAGTTACATTAAAAGGAACTTTGATTTCAAAAGGCGACTTGCATAATCATTATCACGAAGCAAAGGTTGTCGGTACCGGCTATACGATCAAACTGGATGATCTTCCGATCACAGTTATTGTGGGTGACAAAGCCGTTTCTTTCGCAGAAAGAATTCAATATGAATGGTGCAATGTGGATCTTGACGCCTATGATCTGATCATTGTCAAACAGGGTTATCTCTATCCGGAGTTAAAGGCAATGGCTAAGCATTTCGTTATGTCTTTGACCGATGGCGCCTGCATGCAAAGAACAGAGCGTTTACCATACAAAAATGTATCCAGACCGATCTATCCGCTTGACAACATTTAATGGGGCACCTCATGAAAATATTAGTTGCTAAATTCCAATTGGAAGCCAATGAACATGTTCCAATGAAATGCGATTTGGAAAACACCGCTCTTTCCTTTGGCAAAGATGCCCTTTCTCACATGCAACTTGGTGATGTTTTTAATGAAAAAGAT
>CAZUVT010000023.1:0-18275 GCA_964623925.1 uncultured Erysipelotrichaceae bacterium | reverse complement strand
AAGAAGTGAAAGAGCCTGAGATTTTTGAGATGAGCTTATTGTTGACGGGCGATGGCTTGCTTCATGGTGCGGTGTATAAAGATGCATATAATGGAGAGGGATATGATTTTTCAAAGCAGCTGGAAATTCTTGGCCCGATCGTTGAGAAATATGATCTTGCCTATTATAATCAGGAAACGATCTTAGGTGGAGTAGAGTTGGAATTATCCGGTTATCCGATGTTTAATTCTCCTCAGGAATTTGGCAGAGATATGGTGAATCTGGGATTCAATCTTGTTTCCTTGGCAAATAATCACAGTCTAGATCGAAATTTGAAAGGAATCGAGAATTCTATGAATTTTTGGAATGCGCAAGAACATGTTGTGACTGCCGGAACTTATCTTTCACAAGAAGAGCGGGATGCCATTCCGGTCTATGAATGCAATGGGATCCGCTATACATTTTTATCTTATACGTATGGCTGCAATGGATTGACAAGACCGGAAGGAATGGATTATCTGGTTAATATTTACGATGATGAAATGCTTAAAAAGGATGTTCAAGAGGCACGGCACAAAAGTGATTTGGTAATCGTTGCCATGCATTGGGGAAATGAATACACACATGAGCCGACCATGGAGCAGCAAAGACTGGCAAAACTTCTTGCCGAGGAAGGAGTTGATATCATCATCGGAAATCATCCTCATGTCATTCAGTCGATCGAGTGGATCGATGATACATTGGTGGTTTATTCATGCGGCAATATGATCTCGGCACAGGATCAGCTTCCGCGCAATATCGGGTTGATGGTCGGAATCGATATTAAAATGATTAAAGATCAGGATGAAGTAGAAATTGAATTGAATAATTTGAGGGCGGATCTGTTGTTTACATCGTATAGTTCTCATTGGACTGATTTTAAATTGTATACCTTTGATTTGATTGATGATTCGATTCTTAAAAATCATGAAGAGATTTTTGAAGAATATTGGAATGTTGTTACTGAGTTGGAAAGTCATATAAGACGTGGAATGTGAGAATGATTTCTCTGCAAATTTAAACTTTATATATTCCTATAATAAAATAGATGTAAGCGCAAACATTTTTTTAAGTGTTTGTTTTGATATGGGTGAAGAATGATTTTTCTTTATTTCCCTAAAAAAATAATGTAAACTATTAAGGTGTGAAAAGGAGGCGTACCATGGCAGAACTATGTGTGACCCCGACTAAAGAATCGGATTTAACTAAATTAAAGGAAGCAGGGGCTACTGCCTTTGCTGTAGGTACACCTGAGTTTACAGATCGTCATTATAATCAATATACCATGAGTGAACTTTCAGATCTTTCATTATGGTGTCAGCAGGCAAATATCAAATTGAATGTTTTTGTGAACAGAATGTTTGAAGAGGAAGAACTTGAGGATTTGGTTCATCACTTGTTATCATTGAAAATGCTTCAGGTGGATGGCATCTATTTTTCTGATATGGCCGTTTTTGCCATAGCTGAGAAATTGGAAATGGAAGAGCGGTGTATCTACGATCCTGAAACAATGATGACAAATGGCATGGATGCCAATGAAATGATACGGCTTGGATGTGGCAGAGTTGTCGTAGCGAAAGAGATTACTTTGGATGAGATCTTAGCGATGAGCGCATCATGTCCTCAACTTGAAGTCATGATTCATGGCCATGCCTGTATGAGCTATTCGAAAAGGAAATTGTTGAGCAATTATTTCCGGTATATCCAAAAAGAAATTCCGGTAGAAGATCGGGAAGATTTGTCTTTGATGGAAAGTACCCGGAATGAGAAGATGCCGATCGTTGAGAGCAAATACGGTACTTCTATTTATACACCTTATGTTTTGTCTAGCTATTCTCAAGTCAAAATGATGGCGGATGCCGGGGTAGAAGCATTTAGGATCGATGGACAGTTTTTGAATGAAGATGAACTTTTAGATACGGTAAAAAATTATCATGAAATTCTCTGCAATATGAAAACTGCAGATCAGGCTTTGGAAGAAATGAAGAAAAAATATCGTCATCAGAATTATTCTGATGGTTATTACTATAAGAAAACGAATTTGACAAAGGAGTGAGAAGATGAAAAAGATTGAACTTTTAGCTCCGGCAGGGGATCTGGAAAGATTAAAGACAGCAATCCGCTATGGTGCAGATGCTGTATATCTGGGAGGAAAGCAGTTTTCACTTCGCTCCAGAGCCAGCAATTTTGATTTGAAGGAAATCAGAGAAGGGGTAGAATTTGCGAATCAGTATGGCGCAAAGATCCATGTGACTGTGAATATCGTTCCTCATGATGAGGATCTGGCAGGGGTTGAAGAATATCTGAAGCAGCTTGAAGAAATAGGAGTCACGGCAATCATCGTCGCTTCTGTCTCAATTATGGAAATAGCGAAGCGGGTGGCCCCGAAACTGGAAGTCCATGTTTCTACACAGCAGTCCTCTACAAACTCAGCGGCGGTTGCATTTTATGAACAATTGGGTGTAGATCGCGTTGTATTGGCAAGAGAATGTTCAATGGATCAGATTGAGCAGATCGTCCGGCATTCCAATGTTGATATTGAAGCCTTTATTCATGGAGGGATGTGTGTCAACTATTCAGGCAGATGTACGCTTTCTAATTGGATGACACTTCGGGATGCGAATCGCGGTGGCTGTGCGCAGTCATGCCGATGGAAATACCATGTTTATGAAAAGGATAAGTTGATTAGTGATCTGGAATGCCTTTTTTCCATGAGTTCAAAAGACCTTTTAGCGGTGGAATATGTGGGGCGTATGATCAAGGCCGGCGTTACTTCCTTGAAGATTGAAGGGAGAATGAAGTCTGCCTAATATATTGCGACTGTTGTAAAAACTTATCGCATGTTGATCGATGAATGGTTAAAAACGCCCGAGGGCTTGAGTGAAGATCGCATAAATTATTATTGCAGGGAGTTTGTCAAAGCGGAAAATCGACCGACCGGGATCGGCTTTTTAGGGGGACTTCCTGATGAAAGTCTGCATTTATACGGAATAAACGGAGCCGGTGTTACTCATGATTATTTAGCTTATATCTTGGAGTATGATAAAGCGACTCAAATGATGAAACTGGAAGTGCGGAATCGCTTTGAGGTTGGAAACATACTGGAAGTTTTCGGCCCGGAAATTGATAACCGGTGCTTTCTTGTCGAACAATTGTTTGATAAGGAAGGGAATGAAGTGGCTGTTGCGAACAAGCCGACAGAAATCCTTTATTGCAAAGTTCCGTTTCCGGTTCATGCGCATGATATGATAAGGCGAGGTGGATTGAATGGAAATTCTATTTGAAGGGGCACTGAGTGTTAAAGCCGTTATCTTGGCTGGTAAAAGAAATGTTTCCTGTGTCATGATCGATGATCGTAAAAAAGACAGGGATACTGCTTTTATCATTCGAAAGGCCCAGGAAAGAGGAATTTTGGTAAAGCGTATGCCGCGTGAGGAAATTGAGAATTTGGCCAGTGGAAAGACACACGGCGGGATTTTATGTACGGCTTCTGAGCGTGTCTATGATCATCTTGAAGACTGTTTCAAAGATTCCCAGCCGTTTCTTGCAATCTTGGAAGGAATCGAAGATCCGTTTAACTTTGCCTATGCATTAAGGACTCTTTATGCGGCCGGATGTAGCGGGGTTCTGGTAAGCGGAAGAAATTGGACGATGCAAGATAGTTTGATAGCAAAATCGAGTGCCGGTGCCAGCGAATATATTCGTCTGGTAGATTGTTCCGATTTAGCAGAAACGATCAAGATCTGCAAGGAAAAGGGATGCTGCGTTTATTGTGCAATGCGGAAAGATGCCGTAGAAATGTATGATGTGAATTATAGCAGCCCTTTCATTATGGCTATCGGCGGTGAAAAAAGAGGATTGTCTCATGATGTTTTAGATCATTCAGATCAGAACATTATGATTCCGTATGCAAATGATTTTAAAAATGCATTGAATGCATCCAGTGCGGTTGCAGCAATTGCATTTGAAGTAGTGCGTCAAAGGAGGATATGACATGGATGCATTTTATTTGAAAGAGAATATGGCATTGATCAATTATTCAATGACTTATTATCAATCGGAAAGCGAATTGATTTCAAGTCGTCATTTCAAGGCGGTTTTATCTACCTATTTGGATAATTTGCAGCTGAGAAAAGAGGAACTTTACCAGTATCTTTTAAAAAGCAGCAGAAGCAAAGAAGATATTCTTCAGGATATGATTTTTTGTTTAAAGCTTTTAATGAATTTTGAAATGGACGAAATCGATCATCCGTATTTGAAGAGTCCTGAAACTTTTTTGATTCTTGTTGAAGATTTTTATCAATATTGGCGTAGTCTTAATCGCTGTTCCTTGATCTACATGCAGAATCGAAAAGATTTTTTAAGAGCGAATTTTATTGAGGCAGACAGCCATTTTAATCAAATCGTCTTGAATTTCTATCGAACAGTACAGCAGAAAGTTCAAGGAAGATCAAATAATGTCTACCGGCAGCTTCAATCGGGAACGAATGCTTCTATTGCATTGAGAAAATATAAATTCAATCTGAGTGAAAAATACAGCGAGCTTGTTTCTATCCCGTTTGTCAATATGATCATGTTGAGAACGCCGCTTATCCTTCATACAAAAACCAATACCCGTGAGGGAATGTTTACAGAAGTAATGGAAAATCCGATTGCGGAATTTAAAGATGCGGAGAATTGGATGTGCTATCCATTAAAGGTAGGAAATTTGCTTTGTCATGTTTATTTCCATCGCGATTTCACATTTAATGTCTTAGGATTGGCGAATCTGTTTGAACTGGCTTTGGAAAGCGAGTGCAGAAAAAGAAAACCGGATTGTATCGTACTTTATGGAAATCCGGATGGAAAAAAGGACACCGTCTTTTATTATGACGAGGAGGAAGACTGCTGGATCGGTAAAATCTCCTTGCAGGAGAAATTCAGTTATTTCGGTTATTTGAAAAAAATGATCTTAACTCTTCATAATTTATCTGCAATGAAAAAAGGCTGGCTTCCGATTCACGGCGCCATGGTCAATATCACCTTAAAGGATGGCAGAAAAAAAGGAGTCGTATTAATGGGAGATTCCGGAGCCGGAAAATCGGAAACATTGGAAACCTTAAAAAATATGAAAAATGCCAATATTCAAAAATTGGAAGTGGTTTTTGATGATATGGGGGCCATGTGCTATGAATCCGGACAGGTATGTGCTGTCGGAACCGAAATCGGCGCTTTTGTCCGATTGGATGATTTGGATAAGTCGACAAGTTATCGGGATCTGGATCGAAGTATTTTCTTTAATCCGGAAAAAACAAATGCCCGTGTCGTGGTTCCGGTTTCAACGATTGAATTGGTTTCGGCAAAGCATCCGGTGGATATTTTCCTTTATGCCAACAACTATACAGAAGCGCATGGTGTACACCGCTTTGATGATTTGGATGCAGGAAAAGAAGTCTTTATTCAAGGGAAGCGCTTTGCGATGAGTACGACTCAGGAAAAAGGCTATTCTTCAACTTTCTTTGCCAATCCATTCGGTCCGATGCAGAAAAAGGAATCTTGCATGAAACTGATTGATGATTATTTTGATTCATGTCGTAAAAACGGTGTATTCATTGGTGAAATTTATACCAATCTTTCTTTGGCGGATAAAGAAGAAGGATTGAAAAAAGCGGCTGAAGGACTGCTGGAATTGATTATTAAAGATTAGCATAGATGATGTGATTTCTTCATAGAATAGCCTTGAAAGAGGGAACTCTATGAAGAAATTTTTATTTGGATCCGGTTTATTGATCGTCTTGATTGCGGCAATCTTTGGTGGGAATTATTACTGGCAGTGTTCAAAACTTCCACAATATATGAAAAGACCGTCAATCAGTGAAAAAGAAGCCGGAAAGCAGATGCATCGCATCTCCGTTAAAAAAGAAACGTTTATTTCGATTTATTATCCTAAATTCTTTCATACAAATATTGATTCTTCCATTCATGCAGCAGTTGATGAGCTTGTAGAAGAATTCAGACATGAAAAAGGCAGACTTTTTGTGGACTATTCAAGCTATGATTTAAAGGAAACCTATTGCAGTGTTCTTTTGACTATTGATAAAAACGGCGTAGTAACGCATAGGGCCTGGGTGTTTGACCTTGAAGAAGATACTGTGATTACCATGCATGACATATTTTCGGCCGATGTTTTATCAAAATTGGAAGCATTGATTGAATATGAGGGAGAAAATGCAGGTTCCTCTTTGGATGGATTAGAAAATTATTATCTCCTTAAGAATGAACTTGTTTTATTTTTTAAGCATGCGGAAGAAAAAAAAGTTGTGATTTCACTTGCTTTATTGGAACCTTGGATCCAATCCTCCTTTAGCTATCTTTTACTGAATGATTCAGATGTGAGAGTGATTGATCCGACAAAACCGATGGTGGCACTCACTTATGATGATGGACCGCATCCTGAGGTGACAGAGAGAATTTTAAATGTATTGAAAGAAAATAATTCTGCAGCGACTTTCTTTGTTTTAGGAAGCCGTATTGCTTCTCACCATTCTTTGATTGAGAGAATGATCAAAGAAGGAAGTGAAATAGGAAATCATACATTCGGACATCAGGATATGCGCAAATTGGATAAAGCACAGCTTGATGATCAGATCAGTGCATGGCAGGATGCTTTAAAAGAAGTAGATGCCACTTATGAGATGAAACTGATTCGTCCGACTTATGGGGCAACAAATGACTTTGTGGTAAAAAATACATCCTATCCACTCATTCTTTGGTCGATCGATACTTTGGACTGGTCCAAGAAAAACAGTGATTATGTTATAGAAAAAGTATTGAAAGAAGTAAAAGATGGATCGATCATTCTGATGCATGATATGTATGATTCCACTGCAACTGCAACAGAAATCCTGGTTCCTGAATTGATCAAAAGGGGATATCAATGTGTTACGATTTCTGAACTGTTCGATGCGAAAGGAATTGAATTGGAACCGGGGCATATTTATCATGATGCAAATTAAAAAGCAGGGGATCCTGCTTTTTTAATCATCAAATTTTTTATCTTTCATCTGTTCGATGACATTGACATATTTTTTGGGAAGCTTGTATTTTTCGCCTCCGAATGTTTCAATCTTTCTTGTGGCTCCGCCAAATTTAGTAGGTTGGTGAATCGTTTTGATGCTTTTGTATCGAATAACTTTTCCGTTTAAAATGAATCCGGATTTATTATAGTATAGACGATGATGAGATTTCATAGTCAAAAGTTCAGCAGCGGAGGTACAGGCCAAAACGAAAGCCAATGTCAAGATAATCGTATCTTTGACATAATATCCTGCGGCTAATCCGATCGCAGCCAAAACAGCTCCGGTACCATAGTATAGCTGGACGACACCGGTATTGTCGATCTTCATAAAACGCTTTTCAGCATCCAATTGCTTAAGATCACGGTTGATTTGAGCGTGTTCCGTGAATCTTTTATAAATGATATAAATACCTAAAACAGCCATAACAAGACTGCCAAATTGATTTAATGCAAGTTTGTCAAACATAAATGCTCCTCTTTCTTTTCAATCATTATAACATAGAAATAAAGAAAATGATAAGACATTCTTAAGAAATTTAAAGATGTAAAACAAGGTATTCTATGCTAAAATAAAAAGAGAGGTGAGTTTATGAAAATTAATTTTTCCTCAAAAGTACGTGAGAATGTTCTCTCGCTTGTCTTATCTGGAATTATTTTGTTGACATTTTATTTCATTGTTAAGCATTTCAGTGTCTTGAAACAATTCTTTTCGTTTCTAAATGGAATTTTATTCCCTTTCATTTTAGGATTTGCGATTGCCTTTTTGTTGATGCCGATCATGAAACTGATAGAAGAAAAATTGCTTGGAAAAGTAAAGCTTTCTTTTTCTGTCAAACGCAAGATCTCGGCATTTTCTTCTGTGATTCTCATGTTTATCGTTATTTATATTTTGTTGCTTCTGGTCGTTCCGCAGATCATATCAAGCATTGTTACACTAGCCAATCAATTGCATGGCTACATAACGCTGACGAGCAGCTTTATTGAAGATATGATGATGGAGAATAATCTGGATTCAACTTATTTGACCAGTTTTTTGGACACTTCGGAAGATCTTCTACAAAGAGGGATCACCTTGATCATCAATTATTTACCGCAGGTTATCGATAATTCAGTGCGTTTGCTTTCATTTATTATCGATGTTTTTGTCAGCATTATTGTTGCAATCTACATTTTGCTTGGCAAGGAGAAATTTGCACATCAGTTTAAAAAGGTGCTTTATGCGCTGTTAAGCGTCAAAGCTGTTGAGAGGATTCTTTCAATCTTCAAATTGACCGGGGATATGCTCAATAATTTTATCGTGGGAAAAGCTATCGATTCGTTCATAATCGGAATCTTATGCTTTATCGGCATGAGCTTGCTGAAAATGGATTATTCTGTGTTGATAAGCTGCATTATCGGAATAACCAACATCATTCCTTTCTTCGGTCCGTTTATCGGTGCGATTCCATCTGTTTTCATCTTGTTCATCGTGGATCCGGTTCAGGCAATTTGGTTCTTGATCTTCATTTTGCTTCTTCAGCAGTTTGATGGAAATATTTTAGGGCCGCTCATTCTGGGAAACTCTACCGGTCTTCCGAGTTTTTGGACAATGTTTGCAATCATTGTCGGCGGGGGATTGTTTGGCATAACCGGAATGTTTTTAGGGGTGCCGCTGTTTGCGGTCATCTATACATTGGTTAAAGAATGGCTTGATGCACGACTGAAGGCAAAACAAATTGAATTTTAAATGTACATAAAAAGCACCATCCGGGATTCTTGTAAATCAAATTCCTAAGATGATGCTTTTTTTGATTCGAAATAAAAAAGGATCAACTGATCCTAATTTATTAACCGTTTTGCTGAGCTTTCAATGTCTTTAAGGCACGGGCAGAAATACGGAGTTTCTGTGGTTTTCCGTCTACCATGACTTTAACTTTTTGTAAGTTCACGTTCCATTTGCGGCGTGTTGCGCGAAGTGAATGAGAACGCTTATTTCCAGACAAAGGCTTTTTACCGGTGATTGCACAAACTTTTGACATACCGTAAACCCCCTTTCGTGTTCATAGCAATTGCTTGTATAGCATAACATAGCGAAAATTAAATTGCAAGAATTTTCTTAAAAAACACAACAAAAAAACTTTTTAATTAACAATATTTATGGTATGATTATGAAGAAGTAATGGAGGGTAGCGAAATGGCTGAAAAACAATTATATGTAGCTTTAGAAATCGCTGACCATGAAATACGATTGATTGTTGGGGAATTCTTCAACACCCGGTTTAATATATTGAAGATCGAAAGAGTCCATACGACCGGAATACTTGGACAGAAAATTGTAAAAAAAGAAGCTGTAATTGAAAACATTAAAAAAGCAGTTGCCAATGCTTCTAAACAGATCGGCGCAAGTATCGAGAGAGTTCTTCTATGTATTCCGTCTGTGAATTCACAGAGAGTTTCCAAAAGGGTATCGGTGGAAGTGGATAAGCGTGTTTCGGTCAATGATATCAGTCGGGCAATGAAAACCGCTTCTCAGATCAAGCCAAAAGACGGTCTTGCATTGATTAATGTTGTCTGTGTTAAATATACATGCAATGGAATAACAACAAGGCGAATGCCATTGAATGAGGAATGTGACGAATTAATTGTAGATGTGGATCTGCTCTGCGCTGATCGAGGAATAACATTTGATTATGTATCTTGTGTGGAAAAAGCAGGGTTATCGATTTTGGATATTTGTTTGGATTCTTATGCTATTGCTAAAGAAGCTGTATTGTTTGAACAGGCATTGAATCATCCTACTATTATGATCAATCTTCAGGAACAGTCGACTACACTATCTTATTTTGCGGATGGCCGACTGGCGAGCAGCATCGTGATGAATACAGGGCTGAAGGATTTCATTGCACCGCTTTTGGAAAAAACAGCAATCAAGCGGGAGGAAGCAATGAAACTGCTTAAATATAATACTCGTCTGAATCTGACAAATTTTGAAACGACTCCGGTATATATTTGGGCTGCGGGAGGAAAAACGAAGACTCTCAGCGAAAAGGAATTATATGAAACGATTTTCCCGAAAGCCAAAGGCTGGGTTGAAGAGATTTCACATTTATGTGAGCCGATCATCACAAAAGATCCTGTAAAATTTGTACTTTGCGGTGATGGGGGAGAACTGCAGGGAATTGCAGAATTGATGAAAGAAACGTTGCATATGGAAGTGTCCATATATTATCCGGAAACGGTGGGTGGAAGAGATAGTTCATTAGTGACATGTTTGGGTGCATTTTATGCATATAAGGATCTTCAGGCGATCCTTAACAGCAATTTAAGCAGCATCAATATGCAGGAATTTGAAAATACGATTTATATTAAACGTCCTGAAAAGAGAACAGAAGAAACGATTACCAAGAAATTGAAAGGCATGCTTTTTGATAAAAAGCAATAGGAGGAATTTATGAATGATTTACAGTATAATCAGGTAGCTAAAATCAAAGTGTTTGGAATTGGCGGTGCCGGATGCAATGCAGTTGGACGCATGGTTGAAGAAGGAGTACAAGGAGTTGATTTCTACGTATGCAATACTGATCTGCAGGTATTGAATGTTTCTCCTGTTGAAAAGAAAATTATTCTTGGAAGGGAAACAACCGGTGGTTTAGGAGCTGGAGCGGATCCGGAAGTCGGAAGAAAAGCCGCGATGGAGAGCGAAGCAGAAATCAAGGAAGCGATGGCAGGAGCTGACATGGTCTTCATTACAGCCGGACTTGGCGGCGGTACAGGAACAGGAGCTGCTCCGGTATTTGCTAAACTTGCAAAAGAGATGGGTTGTTTAACAGTTGGAATCGTTACAAAGCCATTTGATTTTGAAGGCAAGAAGAGAACGACACAGGCTCTTTCCGGACTTGAAAATCTGAAAGAATATGTCGATAGTTTGATTATAGTTTCTAATAATCAGTTGTTAAAAGTGATTGGACGAATTCCATTTATGGAAGCATTTAAAGAAGCGGATAATGTCCTTCGCCAAGGTGTCCAGACAATTACGGATCTGATTGCAGTACCGGCTTTGATCAATTTGGATTTTGCTGATGTGAAGTCCGTTATGAAAGGTCAGGGATCTGCCTTGATTGGAATCGGTATGGCTCAAGGAGATAATAAAGCTCAGGAGGCTGCACAAAAGGCAATTCAGAGTCCATTGTTGGAAGCTCAGATCGCAGGTGCGAAGAACGCTATCGTCAATGTTACCGGTGGTGCTAATATCAGCATTTATGATGCTAACGATGCAATTGAATATATTCGTGAAGCAGCAGGAGGAAATATTGATATTATCTTCGGTGTTGCGATTAATGAAAAGATCGGCGATGCAATCATCGTTACCGTTATTGCAACAGGATTTGACTTCAATAGCGAAGCAGAAGATGCTTCTGCGACCGTTATCAAAGCTTCTTCCAATGAAGGTGCAGTTAAGGAAAAAGCGGTTGAAACGACAAGTGATGTCGAAGACGGGTCCATCCCTGATTTCTTTAGATTTAGATAAAGAATGGAGCAAATGCTCTATTCTTTTTTTTGTTATTTTGGTATCATATATAATGATTGAGGTGAAAATAGATGCGTTTTGGATATTGTGAGGCACATTCTTTTAAAGATAAGGAATTGTTGAAAAGACTTGTCTTGTATTGCCGTGATCATTTGATTGATTGCCTTTTTATCAGTGGAGATAAAGATGATTCTTTGCGAGCGAGGTTGGCAGAACTTTTAGAGCACGATTCTGTAATTTTGTTTAATAAGAATGGTAAGATTGAAATAAATGGAATTAAGTGTGAATTAAAAGAAGCTTATTTGGTTGTTGAAGAAAA
Source organism: uncultured Erysipelotrichaceae bacterium (assembly GCA_964623925.1). GTDB lineage: Bacteria > Bacillota_I > Bacilli_A > Erysipelotrichales > Erysipelotrichaceae > CATJXY01. The sequence continues at coordinate 6,374 of CAZUVT010000023.1, read as the reverse complement.
AGAGATCATGCCTCTATCCAGATGCTTGAATTCAATAAATGTTCTTGAGGGGAAAGTGAATTCGCAATATATCTGCATGGAATTGCTTCTTCATTACGAGGAAGAAAAGATTTCCGGTTTAGAAGAAGAAATCGATCGCCAGATTGATGAACTTTTAAAAAAGAGCAAGAGGAAAAGTGAAAGGAAATTCAACTGATGGATGTGAAGATGGGAAAGTATAGACATTTTAAAGGAAATTTATATGAAGTGATTGCGATAGCGAAGCATTCTGAAACAGGTGAGGAGTATGTTGTTTATCAGGCACTTTATGGCAGTCGGGAATGGTGGATCAGACCTAAAGAAATGTTTATGGAGAAAGTGGAAATCAAGGGTGTTCAAATGCCTCGGTTTGAATATTTAGGTGAGTGATATGGCAGAGATAAATTCAGTTCATAATAGTCGGGTGAAGGAGTGGATGAAGCTTCTTCAAAAAAAATATCGGGATCAGGAAGGAAAATTCATTATTGAAGAAGAGCATTTGATCACAGAGGCTATTTCTTCAGATTGTATCGAAGTGATCTTATGCCTGGAAGAGAAGAAGTCTCTGTTTGAAAAAGAAAATGTGATCACAGCTTCTCAAGAAGTTTTAAATAAACTCAGCAGTCATGTTTCTGACTGCACTTGTTTGGCAATATGCCGCAAGAGGCGGATTGAAAAAAGAAGCAATCGCATTCTTCTATTAGATAATGTACAAGATCCGGGGAATTTGGGTACGATTCTCCGTACTGCGGTAAGTTTCAACTATGATAAGGTGATTTTATCGATGGATTGCTGCGATGTGTACAATGAAAAGTGCATTCGTTCTACCCAAGGGGCTATTTTTTCCTTGGATATCGAAAGAAATGATTTGAGAAAGTCAATCGATTCTTTGAAAAAGGGAGGATACCGGATCGTTGCCACGGCTTTAAAAAACAGTGTGCCGCTTAAAACGATCGATCCTGTTGAAAAGATGGCTTTCATATTCGGCAATGAAGGGCAGGGGGTCCATCCGGATTTAATTGAATTAGCTGATGTCAGCTGCAAAATCGAAATGAATTCATTTGAAAGTTTGAATGTGGCGGTAGCATCTGGGATCGTCATGTACTGGTTTAAAGAAAATTAAAGTAGGAAAAGAGGGAGAGTATGAAAAAACTGGATCCGAAGGAAATATGCATTCAAGCACTGAAAGAGGAACATTGTCGGGCAATAGATGTTTCTGTTTTTCAGCATGGTAAAGAAATATTTGCCTATAAAGAGGGAATAAAAAGTAAAGAATCAAACAGTCCGGTTGAAAAAGATACCTTATTCTCAATCGGATCGATCAGTAAGATGTTTTCTGCAGTTTCTATCATGATGTTGGTCGAAAGCGGAAAACTGACCTTGGATACACCTGTATATAAAATATTGCCGCAGTTTAAAATGAAAGACAAAAATTATCAGAAAATCACGGTTGAAATGCTTTTGAATCACAGTAGCGGACTCCCGTCTACTTCTAAAATGGGAAAATATACGAATAAAGCGAATAGGCAGTTTCTGAGAGAAACCATGGAGTTTTATTCTGATCTGTATCTGAATCATTTGCCGGGAAAGCTTTCTTGTTATTGCAATGATGCTTATGGGCTGGTTGAATTGATTATTGAGCAGATTTCCAAAATGAGCTATGCGGGTTTTGTTTATGAAAATATCTGTATTCCTTGCGGGCTGAATAATACTGATTTCCAGGTGCATGAGTTACGAAATCAGCGGTTGGTGATGGCTGAAAATGATTTTGGCGGTGACTACCCACAGGAATTTGTAAACGGGATCGGATCCGGGGGTATCGTGTCTACCGCTGAAGATGCTTCTAAATTTATGAATACATTCATAACGAATCAGCTGATCAGCAAAGAAAGTATTTTGAATATGGGAAAGCTCCATATGGCAAGCCCCTATGATCATGATCTGAATACGGTCGATCGGTATGGTCTGGGATGGGATGAAGTTGAGATCCAGCCATTCAAAAGCATGAATCAGCGTGTCTGGCGGAAAAATGGCTCTACTTACGGCTTCTGTTCCTCATCGATGGTATTTTATGATGAAGAACTTGTGGTAACTGTTTTAATGGGCAGCGAATATTCAAGTGCTGAAGCGATTGCTAAAAAGATTGCTTATTTCTTTTTAAATGAACCAGAATATAAGAAGAATAGTTTAAAAGAATTTGAGACGGCATCCGATGTGATCGGATTATATGGCGGAAATAACCGAATCTATAAAGTGGAAGATCCTTTTGGGAAAGATCTTAAAATAAGAGTAAATGGGGAATATGCAGATTATGTAAAAGGTGGATTCTGTTCGTATAAAAATCCGCAGTTTAAGTTTGTTACATGCGGAAAAAAAGTATTGCTGCTTGTTGAATATGACGATGCCGTATTTGAAGGGATCCGTCAGAGAAAAATTTTGGCTCAGAAATTGCAAAAGAGCTATCAAACCAGTAATTGGGAAAATCTGAAGGATGAAAGATTCATTTGTATCAGTGAATCAATTGATTGCCGCAGATTTGGGATCGCTCCGATTTTTTTAAAGATCGAAATGGAAACAGGTTATTCAAGCACGATTTTATCACCTCATCCGCTGCGCATTCTCAATGATCAGCACGCAGTTCCGTTTATTGAGGTAACAGGAAACGATGGAAGAGAAATGGATAGTCTTGAAAAATTAAATCAGGAAGCCATTCAGATCGGACAACGTATCTATGTGAAACTGAGTTCGATTCCGAAACTTGGGAATAAAGAGATCTATTTCAGAAATAAGGAAATTGACTGGTATCACATTGAAGACGAGATCGATACGCTTCGATTTGATGGCAGGATCCGTTGTTTTATTGTGAATGATCGCGAGGAGGTTTTGTTTGACAGCGATCTCTCTAAACGCCTTCCGGAAATAACTGCAGGTTATTATATTGGCTTTTTAGGTGAAAATGGCGCTAAAGCAACGATTACAATGATGGAGGAAAACAAATGAAGTATTATCTAGATTTACATACACATACGCTTGTGAGCGGTCATGCTTACTCTACCTTGACCGAAAACTGTCGTCAGGCCAAGAAAATCGGATTGGCTGTATTGGGAACAAGTGAACATGCTCCGTCCATGCCCGGAACATGCACTGAATATTATTTTTCAAATCTGCGAATCGTTCCACCCTATGTGGAGGAACAGCGATTATTAAAGGGTATAGAATTAAATATTATGGGAGAGGATGGCTCGGTTGATTTAAATGAGCGGATTTGCAATGAACTGGATTACTGTATCGCTTCATTGCATTGGCCTTGTTTTAAATCTTCTGATGCCAAAATAAATACCAATGCTTATATTAATGTAATGAAGCATCCCTATGTAAAGGTGATCGGCCATCCGGATGACAGTAGCATTCCTGTTGAAATGGAAAGATTTGTATTGGCATGCAAAGAGCATGGCGTCTTGCCGGAAATCAATAATTCATCTTTGGCACCGACTACTTTCCGTGTCGGAACATTTGAAAATGCATGCCATCTTTTAGAGTTATGCAAGCAGTATGAAGTCGATGTGATTTTTGGCTCGGATGCACATTATTGTGAATTGATCGGCAACTTTGAAAATTGTGAAAGAGCTGTTCAAGCTGTTGATTTCCCAATGGAATTGGTTGTAAACACCAATCCTGAAAAAATTAAAAAGTATTTTAAAATCGATGTAACAGAACTAAAATAAAGAATGATTTTGAATAAAACGTGATAAAAACATAAAAAAGTGCTTTTTTTGAGTCATTAAATATTTAAAAAAAATGAAATTGTGATATAATTCTTCATATTTGAAAAGGAGTGTTGTTTACATGGCTGATTCGCCGTTACCCAGTATCTTAGTTATTTATAATTCTAATTGGATTGGATGGATGATGTATGAGTGATTTAAATAGAGATATCATTTTTATCGTTATCCTGGTTCTTTTGTCGGCATTTTTTTCTGCTACGGAAACTGCATTTTCAAGTTTGAATAAAACGAGATTGAAAACGCTGGCAAATAACGGAAACACAAAAGCAGAAAAAACATTGGAACTTGCGGAGGCCTATGACCGTCTTCTGTCTACGATTTTAATCGGGAATAATATCGTTAATATTATGTCTGCATCTTTAATGACGGTCATTTGCGTGACTTTTTTTCCAATTTATGGTGCCAGCATCTCAACGGCTGTGATGACCTGCATCGTGCTGATCTTCGGTGAAGTCATCCCAAAGAGCATTGCTAAAGAAATACCGGAAACATTTGCGATGTTTGCCACATCTTTTATCTCGATCCTGATGTTTATTTTCGCTCCGATAAATGCCTTGTTTACTTTATTGAAGAAACTTTTGGTAAAGATCTTCAAATTTGAAAATGATGATTCCATGACTCAGGAAGAACTCTTGACTATTGTTGAAGAGGCTGAGCAGGAAGGGGATCTGGAAGAACATGAAAGTGATTTGATCTGTGCAGCCATTGAGTTTAATGATTTAGATGTACGAGATGTTCTGACACCGCGTGTGGACGTGGTCGCAATCGATATAAAAATGTCTTTGAATGAAATTGATGCAATATTTAAAGAAAGCGGATATTCTCGTTTGCCTGTTTATGAAAATACGATTGACAACATTGTTGGTGTTATCCATGAAAAGGATTTCTTTCACTTGTTTTATACGAAAAAGGGAACTTTAAAAAGCATTGTAACAAGTGTTGTGTATACCAATCCGCATTTTAAGATCTCAACTTTGCTCAGACAGCTTCAAAGTGCTAAAATGCACATGGCTGTTGTTATCGATGAATATGGCGGAACATCAGGTATCATTACGCTGGAAGATATTCTTGAAGAGCTGGTTGGAGAAATCTGGGATGAACATGATGAAATCGTTGAACATTTTCATAAAGTGGATGAGAATACATATGCGATTTCCTGTGATACGGACTTAGATGATATGTTTGAATTCTTAAATATTGAAACAAAGGAAGAGTACGATATCATTTCAGTCGGCGGCTGGGTGATCCATCAGCTTGATAAAATGCCGGTAGTCGGAGATACATTTGAGTTTATGGATTATCGTTTTACAGTCAGTAAGACCGGTGTTAGAAAAGTAAACGAAATTAAGGTAGAAAAGCTGGAAAAAGCTGAAGAAGAGTAAAGAAGTGCCGGAGCACTTCTTTTTTGAATGAAGATATTTAATTTATACTCCGATTGTGATATTATTTCCATGTAAAATCAGAAAAAAGAGGTTGAATTTATGATATCACGCTATACGAGAAAAGAAATGGCCGATATTTGGAGTGATGAAAATCGGTTCAAGGCTTGGTTGGAAGTGGAGATCTTAGCTGCCGAAGCATGGAGCAAGCTTGGAGTCATTCCAAAAGAAGATGTTGAAAAGATTCGTGAAAAGGCATCTTTTAATGTTGAACGGATACTTGAAATCGAACAGGAAACAAGACATGATGTAGTTGCTTTTACGCGATGTGTTTCTGAGTCTTTAGGTGAAGAAAAAAAATGGATCCATTACGGACTGACAAGTACCGATGTAGTGGATACAGCCTATGGATATCTTTACAAGCAGGCAAATGAGATCTTGCGAAAAGATCTGAATGACTTGATGGAAGTTTTGAAGGAAAAGGCGCTTCAATATAAGATGACTCCGTGTATTGGGAGAACTCATGGGGTCCATGCGGATATTACATGCTTTGGGTTGAAATTTGCCTTATGGTATGAGGAAATGAAACGGCAGATGCAACGATTTGATTTGGCTTGCAGCCAAATTGAAGCCGGTAAGATTTCCGGGGCAGTGGGAACTTTTGCGAATACACCTCCGGAAGTTCAGGATTATGTTTGCGAGCATTTACAGATCCATTCAAGCCGTATTTCCACCCAGACACTGCAGCGTGATCGTCATGCATTTTATGTTTCAACGCTTGCCTTGATTGCCTCTTCTATTGAAAAAATGGGAATTGAGATCCGGCATTTGCAGCGAACCGAGGTTCGCGAAGTAGAAGAAGCTTTTGCGAAAGGACAAAAAGGTTCCAGTGCTATGCCGCATAAAAGAAATCCGATCTCTTCGGAAAATATGGCGGGATGTGCAAGAGTAATGAGAGGTTATATGATGAGTGCATTCGAGGATATTCCATTATGGCATGAAAGGGATATTTCTCATAGTTCGGCAGAGCGAATCATCATGCCGGATGCGACAACTCTGCTGGATTACATGTTGAACAGATTTAGGAGAATTGTGAAGAATCTTAATGTTTTCGAAGAAAACATGCTTCAAAACATACAATTGACAAACGGAGTTATTTTTTCTCAGCGTGTCATGAGTACTTTGATCGAAC
>CAZUVT010000022.1:0-18505 GCA_964623925.1 uncultured Erysipelotrichaceae bacterium | reverse complement strand
CTGCTTTACTGAGACTCTGTAAAGTGGCATAATGAAAAAAGCTTATTATATAATTCTAATTTGAAAATATTCTGATATCAAGGGCTGTTCCATTTAGAAAATCCCGATACCACAGTTCAAAGATCTCGCATAGAAACTGCCCATATTGTTTCCCGCTTATCGAATATTCTTGATGGAAATCATCAATGCAAGGAATGATCTGGATGTAATAAAACTGTTGTTCTTTAAAATAATTGTAGATTTTCTCGGCATATCTGTAAGATTCACCGGTTATTACAGTAAGAATATTGAATTCCACACCGTGATTTTTTAAACAATCAATGGATTTCATTACCATTTCATAGGTTCCCCTGTTTTTTAAATCTCTGCGATACATATCATGTATTTCTTCAGGACCATCCAGAGAAATTCCAACAAGAAAATGATTGTCGCGGAAAAATTCTGCCCATTCATCATCAATCAAAATGCCATTGGTTTGTATAGAATTCTGTATCTGTATTTTCTTGGTATTCAGTCTTCTCTCGATCTCGATTACTTTCTTATAATAATCCAAGCCAATCAGCATCGGCTCTCCTCCCTGAAAGGAAACGATCAATTGTCTTTCTGTTGAATCAATTGCGTTTCTCAGAGTTGCTTCAAGATCGTTTTCCTTCATAAAGCCCATATCATATTCTTCTCTGTTAGAACTCAAAACTTTGTAAAAACAATATTTGCAATCCAAATTGCAGTTCGAAGAAGACGGTTTAATCATCACACTGGTATATAGCATTATATTTCACCTTATTAATATTGGAAAACTACACCAATAAAAAATCCTTTCTAACCGTTTCTTTAATAAGTACATCTTCCGGTCCGGATATACTGTTTTATCAAACCTTTTTAAGAAAATCTCTCTTTCCTTCTATTTCAGCAGCGGCCAATATTCTTTGTTTGCTTCTTTCAATTTTTCCGCCAATACTTCCGCTTTAGCCAAGGACGGAACTGTCCTGTTCATATGAAGTGCCATCACAAATTTTTTATAGGAATGCTCAAGCGCTGCTTCAACTACCAAGCCTTCACATGCGTCCTCTTGTTCGATCAAGCCTTTATAATATCTCGGAATCGCTCCGACATAGGTTGCTTCTACACCATGAGCTGTGATATATCCTGGCACCTCGACCATGGCATCTTCCGCCAAATTAGGAATGATTCCACCATTTCTTACGATGACGATCATTCTTTTTCTCAAATCATTTTCAATGGAATTCATTACATCAATCAACATATCAGCGCCGATTCCGACATCAAACTGATCAAAATCAAGTTCTACTCCTTCTGTATAGTTTTCTGCGGCATCAAAGACTCTTTTTTCTCTGCCATTTATGACCTGCATTCCTCTGGTATTATCTTTATTCATCAATTTGCATGATTCTTCCGGATAATAGTAGTACTGCATATAGGTATTTGGCAAACAGTCATCAAATACGGATAGGATATTCTTTGTACATTCAAAAGTATGGAGCCAATCCGGATCATTCAATAAACCGCCGCTTATTTTTTTTCTAGGCAGATATCCGTTTGATTTTGAATATTGGATCAGTTCATCTGTAACATCTAACCCATTCCTTCTGACCTTTGTAAACCATCCGAAATGATTCAGTCCAAAATAATCCGCTTCCAACTCATCTAAATCACATTCCAGTATTTCAGAAAATCTTTCTAAAATCTCGATCGGCATATCGCATACATTAATGATCCTGGCATTTGGATATCGTTGATTTATTGCCTTGGATACGATTGCAGCCGGATTGGCATAGTTGATGATCCAATAGTTCTTTTTCGCATATTTTTCAGCACATTCAACGATCTCAAGCATCGGATAGATCGTTCTTAAACCATAAGATAATCCGGCAGGTCCGACTGTTTCCTGACCGATCACACCATTTTCTATGCATATCTTTTCATCCATTGCCCGCATCTTCAACATGCCGGAGCGGATTTGAATAAGAATGTAATCTGCATCTGTAAAGGCAATTTTCGAGTCACATGTGACGGTCAGCTTGGTCTCAGGTCTCAACTTGTTTATGATTGCTTTGACTAAGATCGACATTTTATTCTGTCTTTCTTCCTCGATATCATAAAGACATATTTCCGAAAAATGAAGTTTATCCTTCTCCAACAGCAAGCTTTTTACAATTCCTGTTGTATAAGTACTTCCGCCACCGCATATTAATATTTTTTTATTCATAAGATCCTCCATAAAAATTAATAAAAACATCCACTCTCTTCATAATCATCCGGATTCTTGCTGGATGCATCGATACATTCCTTTTTATTCACTTTATAATGGCTCAGAACAGGAATCTCTCCATGCAACAGGGGATCCGCTGTTTTTTCTTGAAAATCCAACAATCTCTTCTTCATATCTCTGACAATTTCACGATAGTTTTCATTATCAATCAAATTATGCTGTTCATCCGGATCATAATATAAGTCATATAATGCTTCCTTCTCTTTTTTTACTTCTCGCAAATCGTTTTTCATATAAAATTCCTTTACCTCTGAGGAATCAATATTACTGAAATTAATATTCAAATATTCATCGTAATACCTGATATATTTATAGCGATCCGTCCTAATAGATCGTGCTGGTTCATAAGATGTATGATAATTGATTTCAGAAAACACTTCCTCATCTGACTCTTCTATCCCTTCTGTGAACAGTCTCGCAAACGATTTTCCTTCCAAATAATCCGGTTTTTCTAAATGCATCAAATCACACAAGGTTGGATAGATATCGATCTGCGATAATAACATATCCGTTACATACCCTTTTTTTATTGAATTCGGGACACGCATCAGCATGCTTACACCGATCCCCTTATCCGATAAAGTGCATTTATTAAAAGGCATTGCCACACCATGATCAGTAGTGAAAAATATGATCGTATCATCATAATGGTTTGTTTTCTTCAGCATGTCAATGACCATTTGAAAACATTCATCTGCATATTTTGCCGATGTCAGATACTTTGCATAATCTCTTCTGTTCGCTTCATTGTTATAAATAGGCGAACAGGGTCTGACATAATTTTCATTGATCGAATCATCAATGTGATCCGGAAAAGGTCTATGGGTACAGTTTAATCCATAAGAAATGAAAAATTTCCGGTTTTTATGATCAGATTTGCTTAACCACTCGCACACATGTTCGGCATTTTTTTTATCCCATAAAAATAATTCACTTTTTTTATATCCGTTTATATCTTCGGTAATGACTTCATCATATCCCAGTTCATTTGAATCCTCAACATTGAGATAAAATCCTGTTTCATGCTGTACCCCGCTTAATACGGTATGATAATGATTTCTTTTCAAAAATCGGCACAAATGCTTATCCATATCATTTAAAGAAAAACCCCGTTGTGCCAACCCCAGCATCCCGTTTTGATGAGGATACATCCCCGTAAGCAGAGATGCCCTGCTTGGAGAACATGTCGGATTAACGCAATACATATGATTAAAGGTAATGGAATCGGTGGCAAACTCTTTAAGATGATCAGATGGGACATCAAATCCGTAGGGACTAAATAATCTGCCGCTGTCATGTGTATGAATGTAAACCAGATTATACATTCTCAGATACCCCTGTCTGATTGGATTCTATTTTCAATTTTTCATTCATTTCTTTGTATACATTTTCTATAATTTTGATTACTGTTAATGAATCCTGTAGTTTCTGATAACACTTCTCAACATCATTTGAATTAAAAATCTGAATGAAATTTGAAAGTTCAGCATAGAACATTTCTTTATGATCATTCAATTCAAATCTTTCTTCTTTCCCATCATCAATCAAGGTAAAAGAGTCATATAGATCAATCGGTGAAGTAGAATGAATCGTTTTCTTTTCTCCCTGTATTCTTATATCAAAGTAATTGCTGCAATCTTTTGCATTGGTTAAAATACAAGAAAAATCATCATAGCTCAACACCAGTGTTCCGGAAACATCCACTTTTCTTTCGATGTTTGGATAATACTGATATTGGATCGGTTCACCAAACAGGCCTACTGCAAAATGGACATTATAGACACCCAGATCGCGCAAGGTTCCGCCTTCCTTTTGATAATCAAAAACAGGATGGATGATTCCTTTTTTGAAATTATCATATCTCGATGAATATTGGACATAATTCAGCTGTACGATTTTGATTTTTTCAAATCCCTTTACTAATTCTTTTGTTTTTTCAAAATTAGGCGTATTCACAACGGTAATGGCTTCAAATAAGAAAAGCTTATTACGCTTAGCGATCTCAACCAGCTCCTCTGCCTGCTTCAAGGAACGCGTAAACGGTTTTTCCAAAATGACATTTTTATGATTCAATAAGGCTTGTTTTGCATTTTCATAATGCAGATGATTCGGGGTCGCCACATAAATCGTATCCACTTGTGGATTATCCAGCATTTTTTGATAATCAAAATAAACAAAGGGGATGTTATTTTCTTTGGCAATCCTCTCCACTTTTTCAACAGACTTATGACCGCATATCGCAGTCAATTCCATATCCTCTATTTTTGTCACCGCTTCCAAAAACAAGGAAACCACAAAACCCGATCCCAAAATTCCAACTTTCATTTTTAACCCTCCTGCATTTTAGCTTTAGATTTAATCAATCCAATGATTGAATCCAATTCCTTTTCGATAATCGAATAAGGAATAATCAAACAATCATTTCTGTCCTCTTTGCGATAATACATCATAAAATTATGATTTGTTATTTTATAGCCTTCTACCTGACTGTAGGATATCAAGAATCGTTGATTCTTCTGCATGATGGATACATGTTGTTCGGTAAATTCGACAAAAAGTTCTTCAAATTTAAAATCAGTCCGATCTAGCTCCCTTTTGATGACTTTTCTGATTCTGTTCCAATAAACAGAAGGAAAGAGAATCAAACAAAGAAAGAAATAAAGTCCTGCAATTAATAAAGCGAAAACTTTACGATCCATCAGAATGATTATTAGAACAGATGGTATGCACAAAAAATTGATCAAATAGATCATCATTTTCTTTTTTAAACTCTTATCTGCATAAGCTGCTTCCAACTGTAAATCTTGCATGCATTCTTTATTTAATGAATATCTATATTTATAACTCATCATTTATCTCCATATTGAACACAAGCTAGCACAAAGTGCTAGCTTGTCCTTTAGCAATTATGCCAAAATAGTCGTGAAATAACCAATTACCGCTACCAAAAGCATATAAAGCATGATCTTGGTAACCTTGGTCTGTTTTTTTACGATCAGATAATAGGTAAGATAGGTTCCTAATAATACTAATAATTTAGGCTGGATACTATTAAGTATGCCATTGATATCAATCGTCAGATCTCCTGAACTAAAGGTTATTCCGCTGTTGATCTTACAAGAAGACGCTGTCATGGCTCCGATAACCACAAGTCCTACGATATTGGCAGCATTGATTAATCGATCCTTGACATCTGAATTCAGGATTTTTTCAACCCCTTCAATACCGATCTTATATCCGTTGTAAAATAACAGCCAGCTGACCGTACCGATCAATCCCCAGAATAAGAGTACATAAAGGATCGGTCCGATCAAGGAACCGGTTTCTTGTGATAAGCCAATACATATAGCCGTAATAATCGGTACCGCCGTTCCTTGGAACAGTGAATCGAATATTCCTGCCGCAGGTCCCATCAGCGCCACCTTAATACTGCTCAGCAATTCGTCCGGCATCGCATCCGGATTCTTTGCCTTCTCTTCTTCCATTGCCAGCATCACACCGACAATACATCCTCCCCAGACAGGCTCCGTACTGAAGTACTCCGATACATTTCTGTACATCAGATCTTTTTGCATCTCAGGGTTATTCGGATAGAGCTTATCTTTTACATGCCACATCATTCTTGCAAGTGAAGGAGACATCTGTCTTTCCATATTTTGGATCTGGTCTGCAAACCATTCCCAGCTGCGCCATGCAACAAATACATCTTTCTTTGTTAATAATCTTTCATTACTCATGTGTCAACCCATCCTTCTTTGAATAATTAAAATCGATGTAGGCAAGAACAAGTCCTATCACCAAAACAGTAAGAATATTGATTCCGAAGTTTGTAAACAACATAAAGCCTAAAACAAAATATAACCAGTGAATACTCTTTTTAATACATGTTTTGATAATCAGCACAAATCCGATAATCGGTAACATTCCTCCTAAAATTCCGACAATGCCGGTCAACCATGCAGGAATTGCAGTCATAATGCCTTCCATTAAAGTGGATCCAAAATAGCATGTGACAAAAATCGGGATGAATCTCAACAAGAAATGGAAAATCTGACCGTAAATCGGCGCATTGGCTGCCGCATCCAGATCGCCTGCTTCCAATTTTTTATCAATTACACGGATCCAGGTGACATTGATGATCTTTGTAAAATTCCAAATAAATAACCCCAGCTGACCGAGTAGTGCTGCAAGTACACATGCCTCTTCAACCGACGCCTTTGCGACTATAGCCAGCGGAATTCCGATGAATGTACCAAAGTTAATATCATTAGCGGTAACACCGCCAACATTAACTGTACCGATAAATAATGCATTGATAGCACATCCAAGAATAACACCTTGCTGAACATCCCCCAAAATCGCACCGATAAGTGCACCGGCAACAAGCGGACGACCGATCGTCCAATATCCTCCCATATCCCCCATAGGAGAAATTGACCATTTCGCACCCAAATATCCCAACAGTGCGATAAGTACTGCTTGAATTAAATTCATATAAATCTCCTTTCAATTAAATCCTTGATATTGATTCATTCACTTTGTTGCTGCCCGGGTAAATACAACAAGTGAGTTAAATCCTATAGTAAATCTTTCTTTACAGATGCATATTCAACAGTAGAACTGATTGACCCCGCCGCATTAAAGTACACCCTAATGCCATTTGAATCCATCTCTTTCACTGCTTCAAAATCTGTTTCGCGCATCATGACATAATCCGCTCCTGGAATTTTTGTGATTTTTTCTTTAGCTGTTGCCCCAACTTGTGCACCTATGTTTAGCGCTTGCGGCAATCCGCTCACCTTCTTAAACAATTCATTTGCCACACGAGGATATTTCATGATGATTAATGATCGTTGATCATCTTCAATCACACCTTGAGCGATTTCACTGAATCCCTGCAAGGAATACACCTCACATTGAATGTTGGATCCTACTGCTTTTGTGTATATCATCGCCAGTATCTTGTTTGTCGCTATGGTGTCATCAATGATATAGACTGCTTGAATCTGATTCTCCGGCATAACATATTGCATTGTCTGCCCATGAATCAATCTTTCATCACATCGAATTAATTTAATCATATTTTTTCATTCCTCCCTATTCTCCAAAGAACTCAATTGAACTTGTCTTGCTGACAAATTCTTTTGAACTCGCCAGTATCTCATTGCATACCTCTTCTAACAATACCTGATCATCTTGCCTTTTCGTAACAAGAATCAATAACATCGGAAGAGATGCTCCGGATAAAATAACATGATTCGTATGATAGATTTGACTTAATGCACAATTGTAGGGTGTTGCATTAGGCAGATCTGTCACGATCACACATTGAGACGGTGACATTTTATCAATCTCATCCTTTATCTGAAGTGAATATTCCTCCAATGATGTATCCTCATAGAATGGACATGCCGCCAGCAGCTCCTGTTTTCCGACAATCATCTCAACTGATGATTTGAGACCTGTACATAAGTCCGCATGTGAACAAATAATAATTCCGAACATAAATCACCCTTATATATTTCTAATATCATAATGTGTAGGAACAGTATCTCCTGTCTCTACAAAAAAATCCAACATTCTCAAACGCAGCTCATTGATAATTCCTTTAAACTTTGGATTATTGATCTCATTTTCTTTCTCAAATGGATCATTTACCAAATCGTAGAATTCATCCTGTTCATATAAGCGGTAAATATACTTATACTCATGTGTCCTGCACATCACCGCTTTTGTATGTTCAGGCATGCTTTCCTGAACAGACGTTCTTGCCCAATACATATTGGTATATGCATGACCGTCATCCGTACAATGTGTTTCTGATTCTAATCTTCCCCCTTCACAGAAAACCGCATCTCTGACTTCCTTATTTTCAGTCAAAAGCGGAACCAAAGATTTCCCGAAAGTTGTCTCTTTAAAATCTACATCACACAATTCTGAAACTGTGGCAGATATATCGACCAGTTCAACTAAAGAATCGCATACTCTCGGCTTTATTTCTACCCCTTTCTGTGGCTTGATCATCAAAGGAACTTTTGTCAGAAAATCTTCAAATGTATTGGCATTGATTTCTGCACACTCATATTCGCTTGCATAAGCTCCATGATCTGAAAAAACAAACATTGCCGTATCATCATAGATTCCTTTTTCCTTGAAAGCATCCACAACCTTTTTGAAATTCTCATCCAAATGATGAATAGACGCATAGAATGTCTGTTTAAAATCCAGCAGCTCTTCATCCGACCATGAACAGATGTTATAGTTTTCTCTCATCTTTTGCATGATTGAAGGCTTTTTGCTTAACTGCTCTTCCGTCAGCCTTATCGGTTCAGCTATTTTATTTCTATCAATCAGATCAAATTCTTCCTGGGATATTGCATAAGGCGGATGCGGCAGCAATAAGGACAAGAACATACAGATAGGTTTATCTCCGTCATACTCATTTAAGAATCGAATCGCATCCTCAACCTGAGCATCCTCCAGTCCGACATTTCCGGCTGATAACAGCTCCTCTTTATCTACAATTCCCTGATAGAAACTATGTATTGATTTTTCACCATCTTTCATCTGAGCAAGATATTTATCATCTGCAGCTTTCCTTAGCTCTTCATCGCTATACTTTGAAAGCGTTGGCGAAACAAATTGTGGAATAGGTTGCCCATTAAGACGCAAATCAAATTCTTTATAGGCATTGGACCTGTAATCACAATAGGTATCAAACGGCACATCTTCATTATATATATCATTTTTTCCACCAAAATACACAACATACCCATTTTCTTTTAATATTTTCAACATATTCACATCATTTTCATTCTGCAAATGATGCATCGTTCTATATCCTCCGTTATGAGGATATCTTCCGGAATAAAAACTACATCTGCTCGGACAACAAATCGGGATCTGGCAAAACGCATTACTAAAGTTGACTGTCTCATCGGAGAACAGATCTAAATTCGGCGTTGCCCCGCATTCATTTCCCATATATCCAAGCGATTCACTGCGAAAGTGATCGCCCACATAAAACAAAATATTCGGTTTTTTATTCATATACGGTTATCCTTTTTCTTTCTACAATTCAATTTTATAATATATCAAAAATAATTCAATACTAATTATAGATTTGTATTATACATTTTTTATAATTTGTATTATAATATATTAAGTTGTAATGTTAGTATCACATATTGATAAGGAGAATTCAAATGAACAGAGAAATACCGAAATATCAGATCATCGAAACAGATTTAATTGACAATATCACACAAGGAATTTACTCAGATACAAACATGCTTCCTACCGAAGCAGAATTAGTAAACAAATATAACTGTTCAAGAGTAACGATAAGACAAGCACTAAGAAATTTAGAGTACAAAGGTTATATTTATAAAGTTCAAGGCAGTGGGTCTTTCATAAGAAATAAAAGCCTGATGCAAGATAGTCCTTCTATCAAAAGCACTTCACAAAATCTGATCGATCATGGTAAAGCAACAACAAAAAAAGTCATCGCTTTCAATATCGTTAAAGCAAATAAAAAAAATGCTGAGATCCTCGGCGTAAAACAAGGAGACAACATCTATTATATAGAAAGAGTTATTTATCTCGAAGAACAGCCCATCATCTTTGAAAAGAGTTATATGTCAGTAGAAATGCATCCTGAAATCTCGATTAAATATTTAGAAGGATCTAAATATAAATATGCCAAAAATCACAATTTCAACATCCAATACTCTTATCAGAAAGTCAGTCCGGTATTTCCGACAGATTACATCGCAGATACTTTGAAAATACTTCCTACACAGCCGATTCTTCGTGTGGAAATGACAACTCATTTAGCAGATGGAAAAGTCTTTGATTATCAAAAAAGATACTGCAATTCAGAACTATATCAATATAATGTCATTAAACGAATCGAGAATTCTGATTTCCATAGCATCATATAAAAGGAATAGTAATTTCCTCTTCAATGATAATTCTTTTCATGTTTAATTCCTCCAAATGTATATTTTAGAGGAATAAGGGATGAAGTCAAAATTATTTATGAAGCACATCATAGAATCCCAACCAAAACATGATCTCGTTTTTAAATCATTAATTGAATGCAGAAAAACCGATTTTTAAAGCAATCAACAAAATAGTGCAAATAACGCGTTCCAAAACATTCAAAAAGGTGCAAGAAATGGTCAAATTAACTTGTAAAATGGTGCAGATTACAATATAATATGCTTATTCAATGTTGTGGAGGATCAAATATGGAGCGTAACGCTTTACAAAATCTATTAGATTGGAATAATAACAAGAAAAGAAAGCCTCTTATTGTTTGGGGTGCACGACAAGTTGGAAAAACTTATCTTGTCAAAAATATTTTTGCTGATACCTACTATAAAAACAATTATATTTATATTGATTGCAAAAAAGATGACGAGATTCGCTCATTCTGTTCCCAAACAGCTAATGCAGTAAAAATCATAGAATATTTATCTCTTTTAAACGGAAAACAAATATCTGATAAAACTCTTTTGATTTTTGATGAAGTTCAAGAATGTCCCAATATCATATCCTCGCTCAAATATTTCTGCCAAGATTTCCGGCAAATTCCTGTTATCGTAACCGGTTCAATGGTACGTATTAAACTCCAAAGAGAAACTAATAAAAGAGGATCCAAAGAAAACAATAAGTTTCTTTTCCCGGTAGGAAAAATAAATCAAATCACTCTATACCCAATGACTTTTGATGAATTTCTAAAAAACAGCAACAAAATACTTTATACCGCTGTGAAAGAGGCTTATAACAATAAAACAAGTTTAGATAATAAGATCCATGAACTTGCAATGGATCAAGTTTACCGATATCTGCTTGTAGGAGGTATGCCTGAAGCTGTCGCTGCATATCTTGATGATAAAAACCTTTTAGAATCACGAGAAATTCTTAAAACTTTATACGACAATTATCTTGCTGACATGAATTTATATCAGGCCAGTCAAGAATCCATCCTACGTTCACGATCCTTATTTCAAAATATCTATAAGGAGCTTAATAAAGAGTCTAAAAACTTTTCTCCGGGAATGATTGAAAAGAACTCCAAAACCAGAGATTTTACAACTTCTATCCAGTGGCTTACCATGGCCCATATTCTTAATCAATCTTCCCAGTTGAAAGAACATATCACAATGCCGCTTTTAGCAGATAACGAAAGTAGTTTTCGTCTGTTCCTCGGGGATATTGGGATGTTTTCCTATCAAAGTGGTATTAATGCTGCATCATTTATATCAACAGACAGGGAAAATACTTTATCAGGAATTTTCTTTGAAAATTTTGTGGCAAATGAATTGATTGCAAAAGAACTCAAATTGTTCTATTGGCGTGGGAAAGCATCTGCTGAGATTGAATTTATTGTTGAATCGAACAATAAGCTATATCCGATTGATGTAAAAAAAGGAAAAGGAACACTTAACTCTTTAGAAAAATTTTCAAATCATAATAAATTTGATCTTGCGATTAAAGTTTCTAAAAACAATTACGGATATAATGCCGATCAGAAGCTTTTAACAGTCCCCTTTTATTTAATCCCTTTCATAGCTAAAGATCTTGCCGATGGAACTGATATTTTATAGTATATAAAAAAAGAACTTGTAATATTAATTCATTACAAGCTCTTTTATTTTAATTTTGAATTAAACTAATTCGATGATTGCCATCGGAGCGCTGTCACCGTGGCGGATTCCTGTCTTAACGACACGAGTATATCCACCGTTACGATCTGCATATTTAGGACCGATTTCATCAAACAACTTCTGAAGTGCTGTCTTTCCTGTCTTTTCATCAGCAACTACATTGCGAACGATAGCAGCTGCCTGACGACGAGAATGTAAATCACCCTTCTTAGCAAGTGTGATCAAACCGTCTACAACAGTACGAAGTTCTTTTGCCTTCATTTCAGTCGTTTCGATCTTACCATAAATGATTACGCTTGTAGCCATATTACGCAACAAAGCTTTACGATGATCAGCAGTGCGTCCTAATTTACGATTCCACATAAATATATCCTCCTTGTAATTCTCTTAATCATACGATTTGAAATTCAAACCCAATTCGTAGATCTTATCTTTAACTTCTTTAAGAGATTTCTTACCTAAGTTACGAACTCTCATCAGTTCATCTTCCGTGCGCTGTGTCAATTCTTCAACTGACTGAATTCCAGCACGCTTCAAACAATTGTAAGATCTGACTGAAAGATCAAGATCTTCAATCATCATAACCAATCCCTTGTTGATAACTTCGCCGTTTGCATCTTTCATACATGAATCCATTGTCGGAACCACTTCCTGAATTTCAGACAATAGCTGGAGATGATCAATTAAGATTTTAGAACCCAATGACAAGCTCATTTCCGGACTGATTGAACCATCTGTCCAGATTTCAAATACAAGTCGGTCATACTTAGCATCCTGACCAACACGTGTCGGTTCTACATTGTAAGAGATCTTTTCAATCGGAGTATAGATGGAATCAGTATAAACTGTTCCGATTCCCTGACTGGATCCCTGATACAAGGCTTTATTTCCATCAGCACTGACATAGCCGCGGCCATTGCGTGCCTTCATATCCATCTCTAAGACAGCTCCTGCTTCCAGATTGGCAATGACAAGATCTTTATTCAAGATTTCAACCCCTTCCGGAACAAGAATGTCTCCGGCTGTGACGGTCATTGGTCCTTTTGCAGAAATACGAAGTGTATAAACCTCATCATCTTTGATCTTCATGATCAAATCTTTGATGTTTAAGATCATCGTTGTTACATCTTCCTCTACTCCCGGAATAGAAGTAAATTCATGATAAACACCATCGATCTTGATTGAATAAACGGCTGCTCCCGGCAAAGAGGAGAGTAATACACGTCTTAATGCGTTTCCAATCGTTGTACCGAACCCTCTTTCCAATGGTTCGATGACAAATTTTCCGTAATGTTCTGATTCTACATATTCTTTTACTTCAAAATTGGCACGTTCAAATTTTTGCATTTACTATTTCCTCCTTGGTCAAATGACTAACCACGTGGCCGTTTTGGTGGACGGCATCCGTTATGCGGAATTGGAGTTACATCATTAATAACTGTAATCTCAAGTCCTGCTGTCTGTAAAGAACGAACTGCTGCTTCACGTCCCGGACCTGGACCCTTAACGTTAACTTCAATTGTTTTCATGCCCTGATCAACAGCAGCCTTACCAGCTGCTTCTGCAGTCATCTGAGCTGCAAATGGTGTGGATTTACGAGAACCTTTGAATCCTAAAGCACCGGCACTTGACCATGAGATTGCATTGCCTGCTTCATCTGTAATTGTAACGATAGTGTTATTAAATGTTGAATGAATATGTGCAACGCCTTTTGCGACATTTTTACGAACACGTTTTTTACGTGTAACTGTTTTTGCTTTTGCCATTATCTATTACCCTCCTATCGCTTATTTCTTCTTATTAGCTACTGTACGACGAGGTCCCTTACGTGTACGAGCATTTGTTTTAGTACGCTGTCCACGAACAGGTAAACCTTTTCTGTGACGAGTACCACGATAGCATCCGATTTCCATCAGACGCTTGATGTTCAACTGTGTTTCACGACGCAAATCACCTTCAACTTTGATCTGATCGATCTGTTGACGGATTGCTGTCAATTGATTATCATCAAGATCCTTTACACGAACATCTTCACTGATGCCGCAAGCTGCAAGGATCTTTTTTGATGTTGTTAGTCCAATACCATAAATATAAGTTAGAGATATAACCACGCGCTTATTCTGTGGAATATCTACACCTGCAATACGAGCCATATGTGTTTAAATCCTCCTAATTTCCTTGACGTTGTTTGTGTTTAGGGTTTTCACAAATTACCATTACGCGGCCTTTGCGCTTAATGACGCGACACTTATCGCAAATTGGTTTGACAGATGGTCTTACTTTCATGCGTTTTCCCTCCTAAGACTTACTTATGTCTAAATGTAATACGCCCACGTGTTAGATCATAAGGTGAAATTTCAACTGTGACACGATCCCCTGGTAAAATGCGGATGTAATGCATACGGATTTTACCAGAAACGTGAGCCAGAATTACGTGTCCGTTTGCCAGCTTCACCTTAAATTTTGCGTCTGGCAGTGTTTCTTCGATGACACCATCTATTTCAATAACATCTTGTTTAGCCATAGATTGATTGCGTATCCTCCCGATTTATAGTTAGAATCTCATATCCATCCTTTGTTATCAGAATGGTATGTTCATAATGAGCAGCCAGTGAACTGTCTTTTGTAACAACCGTCCAGTCATCACTGAGTACTCTTGTAAAAGGTTTCCCGGCATGAACCATGGGTTCAATCGCTAAAGTCATGCCTTCTTTCAAAACAATTCCTTTGCCCGGTGTTCCTACGTTAGGAATCGGCGGTTCTTCATGTAAATGAGTCCCGATGCCATGTCCGGTATAATCAAGCGGCAGTGAATAGCCGAAGCTTTCAGCATATGCGCCGATTGCATGACTGATATCGCCTAACCGATTTCCCGGCTTTGCCTGCTTTAATCCGATAAACAGCGAATCCTTTGTGACCTGCATCAGCTTCTTCGCATCTTCCGAAATTTCACCGACTGCATAAGTCCAAGCACTATCGCCGTGATATCCTTGATAACAGGCTCCCAGATCAATCGAAATAATGTCCCCGTCTTTTAAAACCGTATGATCCGGAATTCCATGCACAAGTACATCATTGATCGATGTACAGATCGAAGCAGGAAAACCATTATACCCTTTAAAAGAAGGAGTTGCTCCATGTGAACGGATGACCCTCTCTGCAATCGCATCGAGCTGTTTGGTTGTAACACCCGGTCTGATTGCTTCCGCAACAGCCTCGCGGGCTAATGCAACAATCAAACCGGCATGTCTCATACGTTCAATTTCGCGTTCAGATTTCGTCGTGATCATTCTACACTCTCCAAAACGCTCTTTATATCATGCCATACCTCATCAATCGATTGAGCGGCATTGATATCTTTTACCAAGCCCATTCCGCCATAGAATTCTAAAGCAGGACGGGTATTCTTTTCATGCTCCGCAATGCGGACCTTCAGCTGCTCGACACTGTCATCAGCGCGATGAACCAAAGGTGTCTGGCATTCATCACAAATTCCCTCCACTTTACTTGGCGAGAATTTGATGTGATAAATCGCTCTGCACTTCGGACATGTTCTTCTTCCTGTGATTCTTTCTGCCAACGTGTCAAATGGCATCACAAGATTTAAGACACAATTGATAGGTTTTCCGATTTCCACGGCAATTTCTTCAAGCGCCTTTGCCTGAGGCAATGTGCGCGGAAAGCCATCAAGTAAATAGCCGTTCTTGCAGTCATCCTGCGATAAACGATCTTTTACCATAGCTATCGTCAGTTCATCTGGGACAAGCAAACCTTTGTCAATATATTTCTTAGCTTCTAAGCCAAGTTCAGTTTGACTCTTGATGGCCGCTCTAAACATATCCCCTGTAGAGATGTGCTTCAATCCGAAATTCTCACTGATCCTTTCGGACATTGTACCCTTGCCGCTTCCGGCAACACCCATGATTAGAACATTCATACCGATCTCCCTATCAATTACTTTTTAATGAATCCTCTGTAGGCTTTTTGAGTCATCTGACCTTCCAGATTATTCATTGTTTCCATTGCCACACCGACAACGATAATAATACCGGTTCCGCCCAGTGCAGCACTTGTTCCAAGACTTGTCAGATTAGAAACGATATAAGGAAGTAAGGCGATAAATAACAAGAATGCTGCACCCAGTACAGTGATTCTGTTTAATACCTTAGCTAAATATTCTTTTGTTTCTGATCCCGGACGAATTCCCGGAATATAAGTTCCTGATTTACTTAAATTCTCTGCAATTTTATCAGGATCAACCTGTAAATTGGTGTAGAAGAATGTAAATAAGACGATCAGAACCCCATATAGTGCCAATCCCCATGGTTTTCTCATGTTCAAAACTGTATTCAGAACATTTGTAAATCCATTCGGTTTGAAGAAACTTGCAATGATCGTCGGAGCTGTCATGACTGCAGAAGCAAAGATGACAGGAATAACGCTTGCTGAGTTGATCTTCAACGGCAGATAAGTAATATCTTTCTTGTTTCTCTGGAGTGAGCTGGATGTATATTGAATTGGGATCTTACGTTCTGCTGTTTCCATAAAGATAACCAGACCGATAATAGCAAAATACATAACCAAATAGGTAAAGAAACCCAACATTCCATTGAAAGCCGATGTCGAATTGGATGTATCTACCAAAGTAACAAATACCTGATAGAATGTAAACGGAATATTTGCTACGATACCGGCAAAAATGATCATAGAGACACCATTACCGATACCGAATGATGAGATCCTGTCTGCAAGCCACAGCAAGAACATCGTTCCTGCTGTCAAAATGACAGCCGTGTAAATATATCCGGATACACTTGCATTAGAAAGTATACCATTATTTACGTTAAATGCATAGGTCATTGTGAATGCTTGCAAGAAAGCCAACACCAATGCGAGATAGCGAGTGATCTTATCCAACTTTGTTCTGCCTGTCTGACCGGATTTTGCCAATTCAGTCAGATATGGAATGACATCCATGCTTAACAACTGGATAATGATACTTGAGTTGATGTAAGGTCCAATTCCCAATGCCAATACAGAGAAGTTCTGCAAAGATCCGCCACCAAGCAAGTTCATCATACCCAGAATGGAATTATCGGAAATCGATGCAGATATCTTCGTCGCATCGACCCCCGGCACCGGAATGGCGCATCCTAAACGATAAACAAATAACATTGCCAAAGTAAAGAGTATCTTTTTACGGATATCTTTATTCTTAAACATGTTAATGAAAGTCCGGATCATACTAGATCACCTCAACAGTTCCGCCTACTTTTTCAATAGCAGCTTGAGCAGACTTAGAGAATTTATTAGCCTTAACAGTCAATTTCTTCTCCAATTCACCATCGCCCAATACTTTGACTCCATCTAATGTTTTCTTAATGATTCCTGTTGCAAGAAGCAATTCAGGAGTAACAACGGTTCCTTCTTCGAAGCTATTCAAAGTAGAAACATTGACGATTGCAAATTCTTTACGTGTGAAATTTGTAAATCCACGCTTTGGCAAACGTCTGTATAAAGGTGTCTGACCACCTTCAAATCCAAGGCCTACTCCGCCGCCGCTGCGTGCGTTCTGACCTTTCTGTCCTCTACCGGAAGTTTTACCGTTACCGGAGCCGACTCCACGTCCGACTCTGAAACGATCACGGCGAGCACCTTCTGTATATTTCATTTCATGTAATTTCATACTGTTGTCTCCTCCGTTTCCTAGTAGCGAATCTCGCTGACTTTCTTACCGCGAAGTTCAGCAACTTCTTCAACTGTCTTCAAGTTCTGAAGCGCACTTACAGTTGCACGAACACAGTTGATTGGTGTACGGCTTCCGATGCATTTTGACAAAACATCAGTAATTCCGGCAAGCTCCAATACGGCACGAACCGGACCACCGGCAATAACTCCGGTACCTTCTGTTGCAGGACGAAGAACGATTTCTCCGGCTCCGTAAACACCGACTACCTCATGAGGAATCGTTGTTCCGTTATTGACAGTCTTAACGCGGAAGACGCTTCTCTTTGCATTTTCAACTGCCTTTTTGATTGCATCAGGTACTTCGTTAGCCTTACCTGTTCCAAAACCTACACGACCTTTTTTATCACCGATGACGACAAGAGCTGCAAAACGCATGCGGCGTCCGCCCTTAACAGTTTTAGAAACACGGTTAATGACAACTACGCGCTCTTCAAATTCTTTTTCACGTTCAAATCTTCTTGGTTTGCGTTCCATTTTGTGCCCTCCTAGAATTCCAATCCGGCTTCTCTGGCTGCTTCAGCCAAAGCCTGGATACGTCCGTGATAAACATAACCACCACGGTCAAATACAACTTTCTTAATATTCTTTTCACCTGCGCGTTTTGCAAGTTCTGCTCCTACAGCTTTTGCTGCTTCAACATTTCCACCGTTAGCCAGTTTCATATCAACGCTGCTTGCTGCAACAAGAGTCGTTTTATTGACATCGTCAATGATCTGTGCATGAATGTGTGCATTTGAGCGGAATACGCACAGACGTGGGCATTCAGCAGTTCCGCTGACTTTAGTACGAACGC
>CAZUVT010000021.1:0-18574 GCA_964623925.1 uncultured Erysipelotrichaceae bacterium | reverse complement strand
GATGAATTATGACAGTTTTGATTATTTTGAAACGCATCCATATATCCAGTATGATACTCTGAATCATCAAGGAAAATATGCGATCCTTGCGGTTTTCTATACCGAGGTTTTCGCAGTCAATGAAAAGAATGTGTTCCGCTATTATCAATATACGGATTTGAGTGATCCGAGCATATTCAGTTATTACATTGCAGCCGCTAAAAGCTCATCACTTTATGATACAGGAGTCATGGCAGAGTATGGAGAAAAGATCTTAACTCTTTCCACCTGCAGCTATCATAAAGAAAACGGAAGATTCGTTGTAATCGCAAAAGAGATAACGGATGAAAATGAATAAAATCAGGTAAACAAAAAAGAGGTTCATTAAACCTCTTTTTTAATATTAAAGTGAAGCTTCCAATTTGGCAATGGCTTCTTTTATACGTTTCAGGGTTTCTTCTTTGCCTAAGATATGAGCGATTTCCACAGCTCCTCCCGGTGTAAATGCTTTTCCGCTTAGTGCTACACGGATAGGCCAGAAAATACGACCGTTTTTGACTTCGTGCTGTGCGGCAATATCACTCATCAGGTTCATCAAAGCTTCATCATTTTCATATTCATTGAATTCTTCAAGATACGGAAGCGAAATTTTAAGGGCTTCGAGTGAATTTTCAGGCGTTGTTTTCATTTTCTTGGATGTATAAAGACTGACATCATATTCAGGAACTTCATCAATGAAATCAACTGATTCAAGAATATCATTCAATAAGAATGTTCTCGGCTGAATAGCCTTTGATACTTCCATCAAGTCAACATCACGATGGATGACTTGTTGATAATAGGGCATAGCCAATTCGTTGAATTGTTCTACACTCATTCTGCGGATATATTCACCATTCATCCATTTTAATTTCTCAATATCGAAAATTGAAGGGCTCTTGGAAATTCTTTCGATGGAGAAGGCTTTCTTCAACTCTTCCATTGTGAATATTTCCTGTTCTGTTTCAGGTGACCATCCAAGCAGGGCGATATAGTTGACGATTGCTTCTTTCAGATAACCTTGTTTAACAAGATCCTGGAAGCTTGCATCGCCGTTCCGTTTTGAAAGCTTGTGGTGTTCGTCTTTCATGACAGGCGGTACATGGACATAGGTCGGAATATCCCAGCCAAATGCCTGATAGATCAGATTATACTTCGGTGTACTTGACAAATATTCGTTTCCTCTGACAACATGAGTGATCCTCATGTGATGATCATCGATGATATTAGCGAAGTTGTAGGTTGGATATCCGTCGGATTTCAAGAGAACTCCTTCATCCAATGTGCTGTTTTCAACAGTGATATGACCGTAGACTTCATCATCAAATGAAGTAGTGCCATCTAGCGGGATCGTCTGACGGACGACATATCTTTCACCATTGGCAATGCGCTTGCGAGCTTCTTCAATTGAAATGCTGTGGCAAGGATCGTCAAATTTGAATGCGACACCGCTTCCTTTGGAATCTTCACGCTGATTCTCAATATCTTCTTCTGAGCAGAAGCAGTAATGAGCACCGCCTAAATCAACCAGCTTATCTGCATAATCTTTATACATCGGCAATCTTTGTGATTGAATGTAAGGGCCGCAATCTCCCGGTTTGTCCGGACCCTCATCATAATCCATTCCTACAGAATGGATGACATCATAGATAATATCAACAGCGCCTTCGACTTGTCTTTCCTGATCGGTATCTTCAATACGAAGGATAAAAGTACCATCTTCTTTTTTGGCGATGAGGTACTCATATAAGGCTGTTCTTAAATTACCGATATGCATGTAGCCGGTAGGGCTGGGCGCAAATCTTGTGCGTACTTTTTTCATTTACTATCTCTCCTTTAAATGCTATTTTATTGTACCCCAAGTGGTTCTTTCTTACAAGCGATTTTTCACAAATGAAGAGTTTAATCGCGTTATTTTCTTTCTCTTTTTGCATATAACTCGACAAAATCGGCGAGTTTACATATAATTAAAAAGGTTATTGAAAGATCGGGAGTATTGTTATGGAAAATTTTATGGTGGCAATTAATGTAGTATTACCTTTATGTATTTTAATTTTGATCGGTTATATTGCCAAAGAAAGAAAAATGGTTTCAAAAGATGCTTTCAAGCAGGTCAATCAAATCGTCTTCAATGTTTTGATTCCGGTCGTTCTGATGAAAAATATCATGGAAACAGATATTGAATCGACGTTTAAGTTGGATTTTCTTTTCTTTGCGATGGTCAGTGTTATTGTGATGATTGCCGTGGTCTGGATCCTGACTGATTGCTTTGTGAAAGACAAAAGAAGGGCAGGAGCAATCATCCAAGCCATGTTCAGAAGTAATTTTGTCTTATTTGGTCTGGCAATTTCCGGTAATATGTATGGGATGGAGAATGTAGGCGTGACAAGCCTATTGATTGCTTTTGTTGTTCCTTTCTTTAATATGATGTCTGTGATCGTCTTGCAGATACATGGAATGGATCGTGTTGATTTTAAGAAAGTCGTTGTGGGCATCTTTACAAATCCGATGCTGATCGGAACCTTTGCCGGATTTGCCGTTCTGCTTCTGCATATAGAATTTCCGGTATTTATAAACAATGCGATTTCGGATATCAGTAAAATGGCAACTCCGCTTGCGCTGTTGATTTTGGGAGGAACCTTTGAACTTCAGTCTGTTTCTAAAAATGCCAAGATCTTGAGCTTGATCACATTAGTCAGATTGGTCTTGATCCCTGCTATATTTATCAGCTTGGCTGTTGTCTTCGGATACCGTAATGTTGAATTGATCAGTTTGCTTGTTATGTTCGGATCACCGGTTGCCGTTTCTTCTTATCCGATGGCTGTTGCGATGAAGTGTGATGAAGAGTTGGCTGCACAGGCTGTCATCGTGACAACGATTGCTTCTGTTATCTCGATGATCCTTTGGATCTTTGTCTTATCTTCAATGGGATTTTTAGTGTAAGAGCTTGAATCATCTTTCCAAATTCATTAGTTAGATACAAAAGGAAAAGTACTTCAAATGAAGTACTTTTTACATATGAGGCTTGGATGGTGTGACATTCCCATATTTCCTAACAAGGAGTGTTGACTGCCTGTCCCATTCTTTGAAATCTCATCATATCTATTCGAATAAAAAAAGTCTTTTTCAAAGACTTTTTGTGTTTCATAAAAATACTTATAAAAAAATGGTGGATGTTAAGGGACTCGAACCCCTGACCCCTTCCACGTCAAGGAAGTGCTCTCCCAACTGAGCTAAACATCCATAAATTTATTCTATCATACTTTTTCAAATATTGGAAGAGAAATGTGATACAATTAAACTGGTTAGAGTAAGGGAAAATAGAAAGGTTAACTATATGGAAAGAAAGCTTTTTTGTGAAATATCACCATTGACTTATAAAATTTCAGTAAATAAATGTATATTAGTTAGAAAAATTCAGGATTTATTTTCAAATAATCAATTTGCTAAGGAAAAAACGGATGAAAAACTGCCGGTTTGTATTTATAAGCACAATTCTCTTATCCGGCGTAAATTAGGAAATGTTGATATGAGGCTCCAGGAAAACAAAGCGGTAAATTTATCAATTGCTTCTTTAAAAATCAATGGAATCATCATTAAGCCGGGAGAAACATTTTCTTTATGGAGGCTTGTAGGGAAATGCTCGGAACGGAAAGGATATAAGGAAGGATTAACGATATCTTCTGATAAGACATCTTCAGGAATTGGCGGCGGATTATGCCAATTATCTAATCTTATTCATTGGATGATCTTGCATTCGGATATGCAAATAACCGAACATCATCATCACGATCAGCTAGATCTTTTTCCGGATTTCAAAAGAGCAGTTCCATTTGGAACCGGAACATCGATAATGTATAATTATTTGGATTATAGATTTAAAAATACGACCGATTTAACATATCAATTAATAATATATACTACAGATGAGTATTTATGTGGTGAATTAAGAGCGAATGGTAAACAAAACTATAAATATCATATTCAGGCTGAAAATACTTTCTTTTCTAAAGAAAATGAGGGTGTTTATAGAAATGGGGAAGTATATCGGGAGAAAATTGATTGTGTTACGGGTAAACATGTGGTAAAAGAACTGATCCGGGAGAATCATGCAAAGGTATGCTACGATACGGATGGATTAGAGCTTGTCGATCTTACGAAAAAATAAGTTTAAAGGGATATTACCGTGCAGTTTATGATATAATAATAACCGGAGGATTTTGTATGCCTTATCGATTTATTGAAAACTGTAAAGCGGAAGAGATGAATGATTTCTGTCGAAAGCATTCATTGAATAATATATATCAGACCAGCTTTTGGTCGTTTGTGAAGAAAGACTGGAAGCATGAGTATGTGGCAGTAAAAAAAGAGGATGAAATCGTTGCGACAGCGATGATTCTTTTCAGACCTCTTCCTTTGAATTTGGCCATGGCTTATATTCCAAGAGGGCCGATCATGGATTATGGGAATGATGAATTGGTGAAATTTACATTAGATTCAATTCGTAAATTCTGTAAGAAAAAACACGCGATCGAGTGTAAATTTGATCCGAATATTATAATCGGAAGTTATGAGATTTCACAGAAAGAAGATGCACAAAGTGTAACGGATGAGAAATTGGCGGAACTTCTTATTAAAAACGGAGCGATCCACCATGGATATAATCTTGATTTGAACGAAGCAGTACAGCCGAGATTTCAGTGCTGCTTTGAAATTGATGAAAATTGGAATACAAGATTCCCTAAAAAAACGCTGGAGAAGATTAATACCAGCTTTAAAAAAGGCATTCAGATTTTTGATGAGGGAATTGATGGTGCAAAGCACCTTGCGCAAATGATTTCCTATACAGAAAAAAGAAAAGGGATTGCACTGAGAAATGAAGAATACTTTTCAACGATGCTGCATCAATTTGAGGGGGCTTCCACAGTGTTGGTTGCCAAATTGAATCATGATGAAGTTTTGGAAAACCTGTATAAAAGAAAAGATGAGTATTCCAAGCAGTTGGAAGAATTTAAAGTCGGTGCACCTAAGAAAATGAAGCAGATTTCAAAATTGTTTGAAGATACAGAAAAAGAGATTGAAAAAGTAAAGTTACAGAAAGAGGAAGATGGCAGGGAAGTTCTGGTCAGTGCTTTATTGCTTGTGCATGATGGAAAAACATGTGAACTTCTTTATTCCGGTTTAAATGAGAAATACCGTCGATATCTATCTGCTTATTCATTGCGTTACAAAGCCATTGAGTGGGCACATGACCAAGGATGCAGTTTCTTTAATTTCGGGGGAGTAGAGGGCCGTCTCGATGATGGATTGTTTACGTTCAAATCTTCATTTGATCCTAAGATCAATGTCTACATAGGAGAATTTGATCTTAATTGTAATCAGTTGTTATATCCGATGCTGACTATGGCAATCCGACTCAGAAAGCAACAGCAGCTCAAAAAAAGAGGAAAAGTATGAAATTGTTAGAAAATTGTGAAATAAATAAATTTGATGAATTTGTGATCAATCATCCATCCAGTCATTATATGAAGACATCGAATTGGGCAAGGCATAAAGAAAGGGAAGGATTCATTCCACATTTTTATGCCATGGAAAAAGAGGGTCAGATCCGAGCAACAGCTCTGGTTCTTGAAAAGAAAAATCCGTTTGTGATGTCCTCTTATTTCTATATTCCATGGGGATTCTGCATTGATTATCGTGAAACAGATCTGGTGAGTGAGTTTATACATCACATCAGGGAAATTGCAGCCAGAAAAAAAGTGATGTTTATTCGTATGGATCCCAATGTTTTGAGAATGGAAAGAGATATTCATGGCAATGAAATAGAAAATGGGGAAAATAACGAATTTGTAACGGAGCTGTTAAAAAAAGAGGGATTTACTCATTTCGGTTATAAATATGGATATAGCGGGACTTGGGTCAATCGCTATACGCTGGTTATTGATACGAGTCCTTCCATGGATGAGATCATCAGGAATTTTACGAAGACCAGGCAGAATAATCTGAAGCGTCATAGACAGATGGGGATTACGACACGGATCGGGACGAAAGAAGATATCAAATATTTATGCAAGTTTGAAAAGCAATTGACCGAAACACAGGGATTCAAGCCGAAGAAGCCGGAATTTTTTGAGAAGATCTTAGATGATTTTAAAGAACATGCTGTTATCTATATCACAGAATGCAGTTTAAATCATATTATTCAATCTTTAGATGAAGAAATTCACTCAAAAAAATATGCCAAGGATAAAGATGCTTATGATTCCAAGGTGAAGGAATTAGAAAAATTCAAAAAACTGAAGCAGCAATATGGAGATCATGTTGTTTTGGCAGCCGGGTTATTCATTCGTTTTCAGTCCAAATCGTGGGACCTCTATACCTATAAAAATACAGAATTGATTTTCTTAAAAGCAATTGATTCCTTACATGCTTTTGTTATTGAAGATATGAAGAATCATGGTGTGACATTTTATGATATGTGCGGATTTTCCGGTTCTGTTGAAAAGAGCGATCCATATTATGGTTTATATGATTACAAGCGGTCTTTTGGTAGCCGGTTTGTTGAGCAGATCGGTCAGTTTGATATGATCTTGGATCCGAAAAAAACAGCACTTTATAATAAAGGGCTTCATAATATAAACCGAGTCAAAAGAAAAGTCAACCGATTGCTGTATTTGAAAAAGGAAAAAGAGCCGATTGATAAACAATAGATAGGTGTATTCTGACATCTTCATAATATGTCTTGGGAAATCCGATTGACAAATGTAATATTATATAGGTGTAGTAATGAGTGTTTGCTCTAAATCTACACCTTTTCTCTGGTATTAAACAGTAAGACTCTCCTGAAAGGGAGAGTTTTACTTTGAATCGAATAAAAAAGCACATGGAATCATGTGCTTTCAAGTTAAACTCTTATCTGAAAAATGTTTTTAGTTTCTCAATATAAGCAGGCTTGTCTTCTTCCGGCATGAAGGAAGATTCAATGGAATTGATGTTACACTGAATCAAATCATTGTAAGTAAATCCGCAATCATTCAAGGCGTGATCATATTCATCATCGACTGTTACATTTGAGAAGACCATATTGTCTGTATTTAGGGTGACCTTTACCCCCATGTCCAGTAATTTCTTTGCCGGGTGTTCTTGGAATGAAGGCTCGGTCTTACACTGAATGTTGCTTGAAAGGCAGATTTCCAAGGCAGTACCCGTTTCGATAACCTTTTTGGTTACAGCTTCATCGAAATAGCAGCGGTGTCCATGTCCAACTCGGCTTGCACCATAGTCAATGACGGTAGCAACATTTTGCGGAATGCCGTTATCTCCGGCATGGATCGTCAATGGAAGACCTTTGTTTTTAGCGCTTTCAAAGATTTCTGCATATTCTTTCATCGGAACTGAATCTTCAAATCCTGCCAGATCCATGGCGACCACACCTTTTCCGACATATTCTTCAAAAAGTCGTGCTGTTTCAAAGTTCAATTCGCGATTGTTATTGTTTGGTGCAATCATGGCACATAGGATGATTCCTGTTTTTAAGGAAGGGAAATCCTGATCTGCTTTAAATTTAGCTTCTAAAACGGTGTCGATGACTTCTTTTTGAGTAAGTCCTTTCAAGATGTGAAGCTGAGGGGCAAAACGAATTTCTACATAAGCCATGCCTCCTTCTGCCAAATTTTGAATCGTCGTATAAGTAGTTCTGTATAAAGCGTCTTTATCTTGTAAAATGGATGAAGAAAGCTCAAATCGAGCCAAAAATTCACTTACATCGCCACAATCCGCTGTACGGATCAAAAACTCTTTGAATTCATCAAGTGTTTCGGCAGGAAGCTTAATGTTTCTTTCTTTTGCCAATTGCCATGTTACTTCCGGAATCATGGATCCATCAAGATGAAAATGAAGATCACATTTCGGGAATGGATATTTTTCAAAATTATATTTCATATTTAATCTCCTTCTTTATATGCTCTATTATACTAAAAAAATTTTCTAAAAGCAAAGAATACTTCTGAACCTGTGGGAAATGAAAGATGATTGACAAATAAGAATGAGAAGGGTATTCTATGAATAAATAATTATTAAGATAAATACAGGAGATCGGGCTATGGAAACAAGAGGCGGATTCTATATTACGCAAATCAAGTATTTGCAGGAGAGAATATTTGAAAAGCTACTCAATGCATATGAATTGAATATATCAGGAGGTCAGGGACGGATCTTATTCGTTTTATGGAAAAATCAAGAACCGATGACAGTAGGGGAGATCAGTAAGCAGACTTCCTTGGCAAAAAATACAGTATCCATTATTGTGGACGGCATGGCTGAAAAAGGAATTGTAAATAAAAGACAGGATGAGCATGATAAGCGCAAGACTTGGGTAGATTTCACTGAAAAAACAAATGAGATGAGATACAAGTATGAGCTTGTCTCTGAGCTGATGGGACAGCTTTTTTATGAAGGCTTCTCAAAAGAGGAACAGGATGAATTTGAAGCTTATCTGTTAAGGGTCTTAAATATCCTGCAAAAGTTAGATGATCGTAGTGCGGATGAATTGATTGCATTAAAAAAGACTCATATTTGATTTATTCAATCAGATGTGAGTTTTCATTTATAGAATAGTTTTTTCTTTTCTAAATCTAGTACGGCTTCTTTTCCCAAAATAAGGATCCCGTGTTTGGATCCATGTCCGAACTCATCACTCATTGCAATCGGAATGTTGTATTTATTTCCGATTTGTGATAATCCCCGAACCAAAAGCGGATCTTCTTGTTCAGAATAAGAACCGAAAAGAATTCCCTTGACCGATTTGAAGAAAGGACTCTGTGTGATCCAGACAATTTGTGAGAGAACTGTTGCAGCGGAAGCAAAACGATCCTTGTTTTCCAGAATTAGGATATAATTTTGGCTGGAGTCATATGTGAAAAGAGAGTGAGTACACATGGAAGCCATGACTTCACTGTATCCGCCAATGAGGATTCCTTCTGCTATTCCTGAATGGAGGACTTTCAAAGGATCTTGATTAAAAAAAGCCGGATTAGATGAATTTAATAGATTTCTGTTAAATTGAATGAGATCATAATCGGTGATTTGATCGAATACACCCGGGAATTGGCCATAATAGGTTTCGATATTGCTATTCAGCATGATTGCATTTAATAGGGATGTCCCATTGCTGTAGCTGCAATAAATCTTCGGATGAGAACGAATCAGTTTGTAATCCAATTGATCGATGAAATCATTCCCTATTTCTCCGCCGCCGAAGAGGATCATTTTGATTGAATCATCACTTACTGCTTCCATAAAGTCCTGATAGCGGAATTTTGAATCGGTAATATAATCAGGATCTTCCATAAAACAGTTTTTAGCGGTACAAACTTCAAATCCGAGTTTTTCAATTCCTGAGATAAATCGCTGATAACGTCTATAAGGGGCAAAGGAACAGGGAGAAACAATTGCGATTTTGTCCTTTACTGTTAATCGGGCTGGGGTGATCCTTTTCATATCAGATTTCCTCTAAAAGAAAATCTTCGGTTTTCAGGTCCTCGTAGATTCGTCCTGATTTTGCGGTGAATTTGAGAACACAGTAATCAGGATCTGTTACACCCAAATGATAATAAAGCGTATCTGTACTTTTCCAAATTGATTTTTTTGACTCCAGATCTGTCAGAATTTCCATTGTACCTTTTAACAGAATGCCGGTATATTTGAATTTGCCCTGATGATAAAAATAAATGCTTGCTTTTGGATTTTTTGAAAAATATTCGACTTTTTGTGAAGAAGTATTAGTAGAAAAATAAAATTCTGTATTTCCATCGATTCTCCGCGGAGCAAACATTGCTTTTTGACTTGGATAGCCATCTTCATCAATTGCTGTGACAATAGCGATTTTTTGTTTCTGAATAAATTCAATTATTTCCTCTGTGCTTTTGATCATAATTACAGGTCCTTTCCAAAATAATTCTATATAGATATAATAATAAATTGCATAGAAACTGTCAAGCCTAATAGAAAGAAGAGATCAAATTTATTTTTTGAGTGAATTGATCTGGATTGAAGATAAAGTTTCTCCGATTGATCCTTTAATACATAGGTCAGCTTTTTGATCGAATTGAGTAACGGTTTTGTTTATGATAATTAGATTCTTGCCCTTAAAATATTGAATCATTCCGGCGGCCGGGTAGACAGTAAGGGAAGTGCCGCAGATAATCATGGTATCGGCATTGCTTATTGCATTGATGGCATCCCTGATATCTTGATCGTTTAAGTTTTCTTCATATAAAACGACATCCGGTTTGATGATGCCGCCGCAGGAGCATCTCGGGATAGATCTGCTTGATAGGATCGCGTTGATTTCAAATGATTTTTTGCAACGAATGCAGTGATTTTTATAAACTGATCCGTGAAGTGTAATGACATGAGAACTTCCGGCCTTTTGGTGAAGATCGTCGATATTCTGGGTGATGACGGTTACTTCCCGTCCGCTTTTTTCGATTTCTGAGATAAACTGATGGGCACGATTCGGCAAAGCGTCCGGGTAGAGCATTTTGTCACGATAGAAGCGATAGAATTCTTCCGGATTATTTTTAAAGAAAGTTGCACTTAAGATGATTTCGGGAGGAAATTGATAGGCTTGATTGTAAAGCCCATCGGTACTTCTGAAATCGGGGATATTGCTTTCTGTAGAGATCCCGGCACCTGTAAAAAAGACAAGGCGTTCACTATTGTCGATGATTTCCTGTAATTTTAAAAGCTGTTCCATTTCTATTCACCTCAATTTGAAAACTTCTATAAAGTATTATATACTATCTTCGGTGATAAATCATGGAACTTGAAAAAGAAATCGTAGATTGGTATCTCAAAGAGAAGCGGGATCTGCCCTTTAGAAAGACCAAAGATCCATACTGCATATGGGTGAGTGAAATCATGGCTCAGCAAACCAGGATTGATTCAATGATTCCGTATTATCTAAAATGGATCGAACAATGGCCGACGATTCAAGACTTATCTGAAGCAAAAATAGAAGATGTCTTGAAGATGTGGCAGGGCTTGGGTTATTATAATCGGGCAAGAAAGCTCCATGAAGGAGCTCAAGTTATTGTTTCGAATTATGGCGGACAGATGCCAGATGAATTTGAAGAACTTCAAAAGATTCCCGGAATAGGGTTTTATACAGCGGGAGCTATCAGTAGCATTGCTTTTGGCAAGAGATTTCCGGCTGTAGACGGAAATGTTTTGCGTGTCGTTTCACGACTGTTGGAACTGGATGAAGATATTGCTAAAAAGAAGACGGTGGAATGGGTATTTGATTGGGTTCAAAATCAGATGAGGGAAACAGATCCATCTGATTTTACTCAGGCAATGATGGAATTGGGGGCTATGGTCTGTACACCGACATCGCCATCTTGTTCTCTTTGCCCGCTCAATCATCAATGTCAGGGATTCAAGAATCAGACGATGATGCAATATCCGATCAAAACGAAGGCAAAAAAGGCCCAGGTGCTGCAATATGATGTTTATTTGGTTATAGAGAACGGAAAGATCTTGCTTTCGAAAGATTGGACAGACGGATTAATGATTGATTATGTTCGTCTGCCGATGGTATTAAAAGGAAGTGAAGTACCTTTTAAGCAGATTGAGTTTATCAGTAAGAGCAAGCACGTGTTTTCTCATCGCATCTGGAATATGGAATTTTATTCAGCTGCTGCCTCTGCATTCGATCATGATTTCTGGTTTTGGGTTCCGTTGGATGAAGTGAAAAAAATGACAATGGTGACAGCCCATGCAAGATTTTTGAAAAAGGAAAAGATATTATGATCATCATGATTTGTTTGGCTAATGTGACGGGATTGATCTTGTGCTATCTTGATAAGCAAAGGGCCATTCATCATCAAGATCGGATACCGGAAGCAGTTTTTTTCTTTCTTGGATTTATCGGCGGAGCCTTTTTGATTCTGCTTGGCATGCACTTATTTCATCACAAGACAAGAAAGGGACCTTTTAAAGCTGTGATCTATTGTGATCTGTTCATTTCTTTGATCTTATGTTATGAAGCAGCAATCAGCTATATTGGCTAAGCAGATCTTGAGCTTGTTTTTTGATCTTCTCTATCAGAGAGAGTGGAGAGAGAACTTTTATTTTCCCTTGAAATTGCATGATCCAGGCAATAAAAGGTTCAGATATGCTGACTTTTACATGGATCGTAAAGGATTTCTCATCACTTTGCGAGATCAGGACATCTTTAGAAAATGTGTCGAAGATCACATTGGCAAGACTCTGATCCACAGAAAGCGTTACTGTCTCATCCTGCCCGGTGAACATGCCAAAGACCTTTGAGGTGTATTCATCCAAATCCAAGTCGATTTTATCTTGAGGATCGTTTAAGACTTCAATATCATCCATTCGATCTACCCGATAATGAGAAAAATTTTGATATTTTTCAGAATAACCGATGCAGTAATACTGTTGATTTTCCCATAAAAGGGCATAGGGCAACAGGTGATACCGACTCGAATTGCGCCGGTATTTTTTTTCTTTTCGGATCGTATAATCGAAATATTTGAATGTGACCGGTTTATTTTGACTAATGGCCTGCTGAAGCTTGTCGACAAGATAAAATATTTTTTCATTTTCTGTTTTTTTCTTAGACAGAAAGAGTTGACGGTTAAGTTGGAGTGCATCATAATCATTCGTCAGTGTCGTTAGTTTTTGAACGATCTCTTTAGTCTTTTTTGCGGTAATAAAAGAGCTGGATTGGACAGCATCAACCAATAGCTTTAATTCAGGAAGTTCAAATAAAAGATCACCTGCATAAAATCCTTCTCTTGTGCTTTCAATATTGAATCCGGCATTTTTCAAGACTTCGATATCACGGTAAATGGACTTGCGCTCGCTTTCTAAATTGAATTCAGATAAATAGTCGTTAATTTTAGTGGCATTCAAAGGATGATCCGAATTGGAATATTTACACAGGATCTTTAAGATCATCAGACATTTCAGCTTGCTGTTTTCACTTTTTGCCATAAATTTTTCCTCTTTTTGTTATTGTACCATTTATGGGACAATGGTTCAAGCTTGATATGGTATACTGTGCCTGTTTAGAAATGAGGGATGATTGATGACAAACAAGTATAAAGTATTGATG
The DNA here is from genome assembly GCA_964623925.1 of uncultured Erysipelotrichaceae bacterium. Classification (GTDB taxonomy): domain Bacteria; phylum Bacillota_I; class Bacilli_A; order Erysipelotrichales; family Erysipelotrichaceae; genus CATJXY01. The sequence continues at coordinate 5,418 of CAZUVT010000021.1, read as the reverse complement.
ATTTTTGGGTTTCAGATGGCAGGAGTGAATTATCTGATATCCGATTATATGCTTCCATCGCTGGCCTGTATGGCAATAGCCTTTATGATCTCAATGGAGATGAACAAAAAGTCGAGTGGAAAACAGCTTTTGACCAGTTTTGGATTTTCTTTGATTTTGAATATGGCCATCTTCTTTTTAGGAAATGAGCTTTTGAATAATGAATTGAGGAATCTTATTCTGAAATTGGCATTATCTCAGTCTTTGATAGAAAGCGGACTTTTGATCCTGCTATGCAATGGGGAAAGTGAAAGTCGAAGTTTATTGAAATATACCGGAACCTTTTTTCTGATCATCTGTGTTTTGATTTTTATAATACCACATGAAGTTTTAGATCATTTTGTTTATTCTACTATGAAAGGAAATGGGGCAATGTCACTGTTTATTCTTTGCGGTGAAATCTTTATTCCGATCATTTGTTGTACACTGGTCGGAATCTTATACAATGAGTTGACGATAAAAAAAGAACCGAATCACTTTTTCGGTTCAATTAAATGATGCTTTACAAAGCTGTTATATAATCCGTTTTCCATAATCGGATCGGTCACTTCATCGGCGACTTCTTTCAATGCCTGGACACCATTTCCCATGGCAATTCCCCAATTGCAGTATTGCAGGATCTCATAGTCATTCATGCTGTCGCCAAAGGCAATCGTATCTTTTAAATCGCCGTGGCATGCCTGAAGGATCGTATCGACAGCACTCGCTTTACTGATATCTTTGTAAGTCAGTTCGCAATATGCAATATCGCTGTTTGCCTGTTCAAAGAGGGTGAGCTTGTATCGGTCTTGAAATTCATGCTGCCATTTGCGAATGAGTTCATGATTTCTTGAAAAGAGCGTGATCTTGCTGATGTTGTGTATTTCATCTCCGATCTCTTCGATCGAAATCATATTGGATTGTTTTAGATATTCGAGGCTGTCTTCATAGCTCATCACCGCTTCGAAATAAAAATGAATGATACATTCTTTGCCAAATGGATTCATATAGCTTCCGTTTAATCCTTCAAGATTGTATCCGATATCTTCCCGATCAAAAAGATTCAGGAAATAATTGATCTCTTCTTGAGTAAAGGTGATGGCTTTTAATGGATGATCTGAAAGCTCCATTAAGCCTCCGGCATAATAAATAGCTCCGTCAAAACCGATATCGTGAAATTCCTTGCCGACCTCATATTTGCCCCGGCCGGTGGATAAAAAAATCTTATGTCCGTTTTCCCGGGCATGTTGGATTGCGTAGGCCGCAGATTCCGGAATTCCGTAAATATCATCATGAAGAGTTCCGTCTATATCTATAAATATGTATTTGCTCATAAGTAACCTCTGAATTTTAAATGTATATTCATTATCTCATTTTTATCCTAAAAAGAAAAGCGCAAATTGCGCCTTCTTGGAAGAGATTATTTATTAGCTTTAATCATTAAATTGCAGATTTCATTTGCATACTGGATCGGATCTTCAACTTTAAATCCTTCGATCAATAATGCCTGAGTATAGAGAAGATCTGCATATTCATTCATTAATTCCGGTGAGTTTTCATAAACTTTCTGCATTGTAAAGAAGATCTCATGCTCCGGATTGATTTCCAGAATTCTTGAGGCTTTGATCTCATTAGCATTAGGAAGCTGGGAAAGAACTTTTTCCATTTCTAATGAAACTCCTTCGTCGCTACTCAAACAGACTGGATGTTTTTTTAATCGGGAAGAAATCTTGACATCTTTAACCTTTGAGGACAATGCATTTTTCATGGCTTCCAACATAGAAGCATTCTGCTTTGTGGTTTCTTCTTTCTGTTTCTTTTCCTCTTCACTGTCCAGATCCAATTCACCCTGATTAATGGATTTGAATTGCTTTTCGTTATACTGTTGCATGACTTGCACGGCGAATTCATCCACATCATCTGTAAAGAATAAGACTTCATAGTCCTTATCCATCAAGCGTTCTATTTGCGGCAGTTTTTTGACCTGTTCGATATTTTCACCGCATGCGTAATAGATGGATTGCTGATCTTCTTTCATTCTTTCCACATATTCTTTCAAGGTTACAAGCTTATCTTCTTTGCTGGAAACAAACATGATCAGATCCTGCAGCTGTTCTTTATGCATGCCATAGTCGCTGTAAATGCCATATTTTAATGATAATCCGAAGTTCTTGTAGAATTCTTCATATTTTTCTCTTTCATTTTTCAGCAAGTCTTCCAGAGAATTCTTGATTTTCTTCTCAATATTTTTGGCCAATGCTTTGACCTGTCTGTCTTGTTGAAGGATTTCACGCGAGATATTCAGATTTAAATCATCACTGTCGATCAGTCCCTTTACGAAACGGAAATAATCAGGAATCAGATCTTTTGCCTTATCCATAATGAATACCCCTTTGGAATATAGCTGCAGACCGCTTTCATATTCAGCTGAATAGAAGTTGTAAGGAGTTTTTGACGGAATATACAGCAAAGCCCGATAGCTTGTCGTTCCTTCCACAGAATAATGAATGACCTTCAACGGATCATTCCAATCCATAAATTTATTTTTGTAAAATTCATGGTATTCTTCATCTTTGATTTCGGATTTGTTTCTTTTCCAAAGCGGAATCATTGAGTTCAATGTCTGTGTTTCCGTAACGGTGATCATTGCGTTTTCGTCTTCTGAATTTTCATCCGGCTTTGAAACTTCACAATTCATCATGATCGGATAGCGGACATAATCGGAATATTTTTTGACAAGTTGTTTGATTCTATATTCTTCTAAGAATTCATCAAAATTTTCTTCTTCGGAATTATCCTTCAGATCAAGAATGATCTTTGTGCCAAAATCATCTTTCATAATTGGCGAGATCTGATAACCGTCTTCTCCAAAAGAGGTCCATGCATATCCCTGATCACTATTGATCGAACGGGTTTCAACGATGATTTTCTTTGCGACCATGAATGCAGAATAGAATCCGACACCAAACTGTCCGATAATATCGAGCTCATTGTTTTCTTCAAGGTGTTTCTTGAATTCCAATGATCCGCTTTTGGCAATCGTTCCCAAGTTTGTTTCCAATTCGCTTTCATTCATGCCGATACCGGTATCGCTTAGAATGAGACGTCGATTTTCTTTATCGATTTCTAATTGAATCTTTAAATCTTCTTTGTCCACACGATGATTTTCATCGGTTAAAGAACAGTAATATCTCTTATCCAATGCATCCGATGCATTGGAAATCAGTTCTCTTAAGAAGATTTCACGATTTGTATAAATAGAGTGGATCATCAGGTCCAAAAGTCTTTTTGATTCGGCTTTAAATTGTTTTTTTGCCATACTTGTTCATCTCCTTTTAGCACTCTGAATCGATGCTTGCTAATAGTATAGCGCATGTTGTTGGCACTGTCAAGTCAAGAGTGCTAATAAATTCTCGTTGATTGAGAAAAAAATAAATTCCCGTATTTAGGGAGTTGCGATACTTTTTTGGTAAAATAATGTATCATTATTTCGAAGGGGTACGAATATATGATTACTATTGGTGAAAAGTTGAAGATGCTGCGCAATAATAAGCACGTCACACAGGCAAAGGTATGTAAGCAGATCGGAATCAGTGTTCAAGCTTTATCAAGGTATGAAAATGATCAGGCAGAACCGGATATGGATGTGTTGTATAACCTGGCAAACTACTACAATGTGGATATTAATTATTTATTTAATTATTCTGAAAACCGACGGAAGGGTAATGATTACAGATTGGTAAACGGAGATAGTAATCTTTTATCCAAGTATCATACATGTTCAAAAGATTTGCAGAGAATCATCAAGAAAATCGTGGATGAATCTTATAAAATCGAACTTGAAAGATCGTTTCGAAAGAAGCATAAATCGGTTTCAGAATCCATGGAACTATTCGTTTGTGAGGATGAGAGCGGGTCTTAAATGTGTTTTTTTCTTGAATGATAAGCTATTTTATCATAAAATAAAGAAAATTAGGAGAAAAACATGGATAAAGATCTATACTCAGAAAGAAAAAAAATGCGCAAGCAGTTAAAAGGCCTATATAAAAAAGAATATAAGTCTCTTTTAAGACTGCTTGTACAGGATATGGCGGAGAATGACAAGATGCAGGAAGTTGATCTGGGACTTCTCAATCTTTTTGTCTCAGCTCAGAAAGAAGGCGTATCCTTGCAGGATCTATATGGCGGAAGCAAGGAAGAATTTTATTTGACATTATTGATAGAGAGTAAGAGTTTTTCTCTTGATGAAAGATTGAAAATGAAGCGAAGTGAGCGCTTTCTCAATGGATGGATGGTATTGATCCTATTGGCAGCTCTTCTATTTATGTGGATTTCTTATACTGATTTTTATCAAATCAGAAAGGATGGTTTTCTCTATCTTCAGCGAAATGGCGCTGTTATTCAGGAGTATGAAGTTTTGAAAGACGAGATTTCTTTTCAATTGAATATAAAAAATTTTTATGATAATTCAAATAAAGTGATTTATGAAAATGAATACGGAAAGATCATTTTGGAAAATGTTTGTGAAGAGAATGGAAATTATATCCTGAATTTTAGAAGCGAGGGAATTCTTGATACAGAAGGCAGTACGCTTGTCAGTGCAGTTCGTCATTTATATCAGGAAAACGGGGCATCTTACTTTGTGATGAATGCCACATGTACATTTGAATTGGATCACAGAACTTATATGTGTTCAAGTGCGAGTATGAGCGGCTTGGATAAAAAGGGAGATACATTCAGTTTCGAATTATTCAGTGTATCTGATTTTGTACAAGGCGAATTTAAAGAGAAAGAACTCTTTGAGAGCGAAGAAGTCATCCAAGTAACATTAAAAGATTTAGTGAAAATGAAATGGAAATAAAAAACAATCACTGTTTGCGATTGTCTAAAGCATCAATTAATTCATGCCGGAATTTTTTGAATTGAACAAGAAATAGGATCGGAAAAGTAATTGCACATGCGCAAAGAATAGCCAGACAGGCGATGACGGTAGTTTGATAAATAGTTTCCATAAATGATGAATCCTTTCTAAATGCTATTATAGACAGATTAAATAACAAATACAAGACAGAAAAGAGGTTTTTATGATCATAGTCAGCGCTTGTCTTGCAGGAAAGGCCTGTCGATATGACGGCAGTGCCTGCTTAAATAAAGAAATCCGGGATCTCGTCTTAACAGGTCGCGCCATTGCCGTTTGTCCTGAGTGTTTAGGCGGCTTGGCTGTTCCGAGAACAGCGTCGGAGATCTTAAATGAAAAGGTAATCAGTATTGATGGAATCGATCGCACTGAACAATTTAAAGAGGGGGCTGAAAAAGCATTGCGGATCGCTTTAGAAAATCATTGTAAAACCGCTGTTTTTAAAAGTAAAAGTCCCAGCTGCGGATTGAATTGGATCTACG
>CAZUVT010000020.1:0-19117 GCA_964623925.1 uncultured Erysipelotrichaceae bacterium | reverse complement strand
AACTACATTCTTCAGCTTCACAAAATCATGTTCAGTTATTCAGATTTTTCCATTGGCGGTCAATTTAAGAATGTCCAAAACTATATCAGCGCATCGGATGAATCAGGCAGAGTTCATACGATCTTTACCCCGCTTGCCCCATGGGAAACAATGGAGGCGATTACTCAGATTTGCGATACCTATAACAAAGCTATCAGTGATGGAATCATTGATCCCCTCATTCTGATTCCGATCTTCATTCATGACTTTCTCTGTATCCACCCTTTTATCGATGGAAATGGCAGAATGTCTCGTCTATTGACAACATTGTTACTTTATCGCAGTGGGTACTATGTAGGGAGATACATTTCCTTAGAGAAAAAAATTGCCGATAGTAAAGACCTCTATTATGATGCACTTTCTCTGTCACAAATAAATTGGCATGAAGGAAAAGACGACCCTATTCCTTTTGTCAAATATATTCTCAGCACGATTATCAATGCTTATCGAGATTTTGAAGAACGAGCCGAACTTGTAAGCATGAGCCACAAACAAACGACAATTGATATAGTACGCTCCGCCGTTTCAACAAGAATAGGTAAGTTTAAAAAGATTGAAATCCTCGAGCTTTGTCCTTCTATCAGTGCCTCCAGCGTTGAACGTAGTTTAAAGAAGCTGTGTAGTACCGGTGAAATATCCATGCACGGCCGCGGTCGATCTGCATTCTATGTAAAAGAAGATCTTGAATACAATAGAAATCAAAAATGATGACATAGCAGATGTCATCATTTTTATCCTTCTATAGATTTTTCACCAATTTGAAATTACTTTCGACTTCCTTTAAAGCCAAACTTTTTTATCCAATGGATCCTTCCATATCTAATTTTAACAATTGATTTAATTCAACAGCATATTCCATCGGCAATTCTCTTGTGAAAGGTTCAAGGAATCCCATAACGATCATTTCTGTTGCCTGTCCTTTGGTCAGTCCCCTACTCATCAAATAGAACAGCTGTTCTTCCGAAATCTTTGAAACCGTTGCTTCATGCTCAATGGTAGAAGTATTCGTTTCATTGATATTGGTCGGTATCGTATCACTTCTTGAAATCTTATCCAAAATCAAAGTATCGCATTCCACTTTAGACTTGGCATACTGAGCATTCGGTCCATGATGAACGATTCCCCGATAATTGACTTCTCCACCGTTTCTTGACACTGATTTAGAAATAATCGTGGAATTTGTATGCGGCGCCAAATGGATCATCTTGGCTCCGGCATCCTGAACTTGAGTCTTGTTGGCAACGGCAATAGAAATACACATACCTCTTGCATATTCTCCGACAAGAACACATGCTGGATATTTCATATTGATATGGCTGCCGACATTTCCATCGATCCATTCCATCGCGCCATGAGCTTCAACCTTGGCTCTTTTTGTGACAAGATTCAAAATATTGCTACTCCAGTTCTGAACGGTCGAATAGCGGCATTTACCGCCTTCTTTGATGATGATTTCAACAACAGCCGCATGCAAAGAATCCTTTGAATAAGTCGGTGCCGTACAGCCTTCAATGTAATGCACATCGGCTCCTTCATCGACAATGATCAGTGTTCTTTCAAACTGTCCCATCTGCTCAGAATTAATTCTGAAATAGGATTGAAGCGGTTTATCCAAATGAACCCCTTTCGGTACATAGATAAAGCTTCCGCCTGACCAGACAGCACTGTTTAAAGCCGAAAACTTGTTGTCAGAAATCGGAACGACTGTGGCAAAATATTCTTTAAATAACTCAGGATACTGCTTCAAAGCACTATCTGTATCTAAAAATATGATTCCCTTTTCTTCGACTTCTTTGAGCATATTGTGATAAACAGCTTCTGAATCATATTGTGTCGTTACTCCGGCAAGATACTTCTGTTCTGCTTCGGGAATTCCTAATTTATCAAAAGTATTTTTGATTGTTTCCGGAACTTCTTCCCAACTTTTCTCAGTTCTATCACTCGGTCTGATATAATAGGTATAATCATCGAAATTAACTTCGTCCAGATTCGGTCCCCAGGATGGCATCGGCATCCTTTCAAACTGTTCAAATGCCTTTAAACGAAATTCAAGCATCCACTCCGGTTCTTTCTTGATTCTGGATATTTCAACGATCGTCTCTCTGGTCAATCCTTTATTTGTCTTATAAATACTGATATCTTTATCCTGGAATCCATATTTATATTCTTCCTGATTATGAAGGATATCTTTTTCATTCATTCGATTTTCCCTCACTTTCTTTCAGCATCTCTGAAATAGCCTTCCATCCGATCGTTGCACATTTAATACGATTGGCCTGCTTGGACACATTTTGAAAGGCTATTGCTTCTTCCAGCATATCTTCATCATATTCTTTTTCTTCTACCATATTGAAATAGTTTTCAACAAGACGCATTGCTTCTTCTGTACTTTTCCCCATCAGCATCTCGCTCATGATCGAGGTTGAAGAAGTCGCAATCGTACACGCTACGCCATCAAAACGAATATCCTTGACGATCCCGCCTTCGATTTTCGATTGCACAGTGATATCATCAATGCAGGAGTCGGAAGCCATATGGCGTGTATAATAAGAATCATCTTCCGTCAATTTATGATTTCTTGGATATTGATAATGATCCATAATAATTTCCCTTAAAACAGCCGGATCTTTTAACAACTCATTCATAAGCCACTCCTCCTAAAAAAATATATCGACACACTTCTCTAGCGTGATTTCACTGCATGCCTGAACAAAACGATCAATTTCCTCTTTGGTGTTGTAAAAATATAGACTTGCCCGAATCGTATCGGAAGTTTTCAGTACATCGACCAGCATTTTGGCACAATGAAGACCGGTACGAACGGCAATATGCTTCGAATTGAGATAACCGGCTGCATCCTGAGCAAAAACACCTTTAATATTAAATGTAATGATTCCGCTTTCCGCATCTGGATTATACAAGATCACATTCTCCAGCTTTGATAATCTTTCGATCGCATAGCGCTTCAGCTCTGCTTCTCTTTGACGGATCTCGTCCATGCCGACTTTTTCTAAATACGTAATCGCGGCATCTAATCCGACCGTCGCTTCAATTGCCGGGGTTCCTGATTCAAATTTATAAGGAATTTCACGCATCAGAAGATTACCGCACATATCAAAGCGGGCATTGCTTCCTCCGCCCATCATAAACGGTTCTGTCTTCTTTAAAACTTCTCTTTTCCCATAAAGAATCCCGATTCCGCTCGGTGCCAACATTTTATGACCCGAAAATGCCATAAAATCGACATCCAATTCTTTAACATCCACTTTCATATGAGGAACTGCCTGAGCGGCATCTAAAAACACAACGGCTCCATATTCATGAGCAATTTCGGTAATTTCTCTGATTGGATTGATATAACCCAATACATTGGAAACATAGGCAATCGCAACTACTTTCACATTTTCATTCATTGCCTTTTTAAAATTTTCGACGGTCAGTTCGCCTTTCTCACTCAACGGCACATATTCAATCGCTGCACCGCTCATTTCACTCACTTTAAACCATGGCAAAATTCCGGACGCATGTTCCGCTTCCGTTGAAAGGATTACATCTCCTTTATGAAGATTTTTGATGCCATACCCATAGGCTGCTATGTTCAAAGACGCACTGGCACCACTTGTGAAAATGATTTCATCTTCCTCTGCATTTAAGAAAGAAGCCACATGACTCCTGGTCTGATCATAAGCTTTTGACATCTTATGAGACAGATCATAATCGCCACGGTGAATGTTGGAAGTCATATGAGTATAGACATGCATCACAGCCTCGATAACGCTTTGCGGTTTGAATGTCGTTGCTGCATTATCCAAATAAATCAGATCCGGATCGTTGGCAAACATTGGAAAATCTTTTCGGATTTCATTTACATCGACCATAATTCCTTCACCTTCGATTCTATCTGTTCCTCAAGGATCTTACGGAGTTCCTCATCCCGGATCTTTGAAGCAATCGGCAAAAGGTATCCCAACGTGATCAGCTCCATCGCCATCTGGCGGGAAAGACCTCTGCTCTGCATATAATACAACTGATTCTCATCCGGCTGTCCCAAGCTTGTTGCATGACTTGCCTCAACATCATTTTCATCAATCAGAAGTTTTGGAAGAACCGTTGCATTCTGTTTTTTATCAAATGTCAAAATACGGGTCGTCTGATGACTTTTTCCGGAAGTCGCTCCACGATCGATTTTTCCGACTGCTTCCATTTTAAAACGTCCATCCTTTAGGATGATTCCGTAATGCTCCATCTCACCTTTGGTATTTGGTTTATGATGAGCAATTTCAATATAGGATGATTTTTTAGAACTGCAGACTGTCGCACTGGAGACATCGGCAGCAGCTCCGTTTCCATCTAAATGAATCATACAGTTGCGCTTTACATTGCCGGATGAAAGCTCGCCATAAGAAATAAGCAACTGTCCGTCTGATTCCACATGGCATTCTTCAATTACTTCCAATTCATCAGCGCAATTATTCCAAAACAGAACATTACATTTTGCACCCTCTAATATCCTCGTATTCATCCGTAAAAAATGAAGTTCATTCATTTGCACATAAATCGTTGCATCGGCATTTTTCTCGCAGATAAGATCCAAGTTCAATGATTTCCCACTCAGAAAAACCCGAATAAATTCACCGTCAGCGCAATGAAGTACTGCATTTTCCTTAAAACGATATTCCTTGACAGCCATATTATTTACTCCGAACTGCAGCAGCACAGCTTCCCAAGCTCACAGCCGGCTTGTTTTCTTCTTTTTTCAAAGTAATATTCAATTCTTTCAAAAGCCAGTCATACCCTTCTTGATCAATTCTTGTGACTAAATCGCTCGATCCGCTCTTCACTATTTTCCCATCAATCAAAACATGTGCATGCGTTGGATTCAAAAGCTGATAAAAACGTTCATAATGGGATACTACGATCAATCCCAGCTTTGTTTCTTTCTGCAACTCAACAACACTGGATGCGACGAGCTTTAAAGCATCAACATCCAAACCGCTGTCGATCTCATCCAGCATAGCAAGGGATGGATTCAACATTTTCATCTGCACGATTTCATTTCGTTTTTTCTCACCGCCGGAAAAACCCTCATTTAAAAACCGATGAGCCAGATCCGGTTTCATTTCCATCTCGGCAATCGTTTTTTCCATTTCTTTTATGAATTTAAATAAAGAAATCGGAGTTTCTCTTCTGGCATTGATACAAGCTCTCAAAAAATCGGAATTAGTCACTCCCGGCACTTCCTGCGGATACTGCATACCCAAAAAGAGACCTGCACGAGAACGCTCATCCACACTCATTTCAAGCACATTCTTGCCATCAAAAAGAATGCTTCCTTCAGTAACTTCATATTTCGGATGACCCATGATTGCGGCTAGCAAAGTGGATTTTCCATTTCCATTTGGTCCCATTAAAGCATGAATTTCATTCTCGTTTACAACAAGATCTACTCCCTTTAATATCTCTTTTCCTTCAACACTTACATGAAGATTTTCTATTGTCAACTGACTCATTTCATTCATCCTTCCTATTCTAAATCCTATCTTGATCTATATCTTTATAGTTAATATTTCCAGAACACTATGATTATAACATAAGTTTCCTTTGAATGTTTGAAATATTATCTGAATTTCATGTGAATTTATCGGTTGCTTCCTTGCAAAGAAGATTGAAATAACCTATAATATACTAGCTAGTTTTATAATAGGAGGTCACTATGGGTGAATTTTTAAAAAAACAATGGGCAGTATTCGTTGTCGGCGTTGTTTTCGTTGCCATGATTCTATATGTAGTTGTGGATACAAACAAGCAGAAACTGCCTTCAAAAACTGTCGGGAATCAGGATGTGGTATTTTCGATTGCTGACACAAATATCACTGCAGATGATTTATATGACACCATGTTCTCATCCGGCAAAAACGGAATCGGTGCAATTTATCAGCAATTGGAAAAAGAAGTCATTAATCAGTCTGTAGAAACAACAGAAGATCTGACTGCCGAAGCTCAGATCCAGACAGATTATGTTCTCAGTCAATATAAGAGCCAATATGGCGACAATTATGCAGAATATCTGGAACGTGAATTAAAAGCAATGGGTTACGAAACGGCTGATGATCTGCTTGATTACTTCATCATTTATTACAAGAGTCAGGATTTCCTCAAGAACTATATCAATGAACATCTTGATGAATATGCTTCTTCTTATATCGAAGAAAGAACCCCTTGTATCGTTTCTCATATCCTGATCAAAATGGAGGATCCGGAAAATCCGACTGAAGAAGAAAAAGCAAGAATGCAGGAAGTCGATGAACTTCTTGCAAAAGGAACAGATTTCGGAGAGATTGCTTATGAGCATTCAGATGATGGAAGCGCAAGCAACAACGGAGTCTTGGGATTTGCAGACGATCATACTTCCTTCGTTACTTCTTTCTTAAATATGATGCTTCAGACAGAAGAAGGAGAAATCAGCGAATGGTTTATGTCTGAATACGGATATCACCGCATTTACATCAATTCCAGAAATTTAGATGATTTCAAAGAATATGACGAATTCTACAGTGCCTTGCAGAACTATGATTCTAAACTTTCAGCAAAAGCGATCTGGAATACAGCTCAGCAGTTAGGAATCACATTTGCTGATGAAGAAACTCAATCCCAAATCTTAGCATACATGGGATTGGATAAGGAATAGGAGGAAATCACATGAAAAAACTATTCATAATTTCAATCAGCTGTATTCTTTTACTTGCCGGATGTGCTGCCAAAGACAAAAATGCGCAGATCCGTTCCGGAAAAGATGTTATTGTAACGATCGGCAATAAACAGATCACAAAATCTTCCATTTATAATGTCATGTTGAACAACAGCGGAATGAACACGATCTTGCAGGAAGCTGAGAAACATATATTAGACAAAGAAATTGAGACTACTGATGAGATGAGAGAAGAAGCCAACAAGTCTCTTGAAAATCTATCTTCTATGTATGGCGATTACTTTGCAGACATGATCACTTATTACGGTTATGCCGATGAAGATGATTTCTATGAAAACGGTTTGCTTTTCAATGTCCGTATGGAGCATCTTGTGACTAAATATGTCTCCTTAAATTTTGAATCATATAAGGAAGCTTATAAACCAAAGAAGATTAATGTTTTGATTTTCGGAGGAATCGAAGATGCCAGCAATGCTCATGCTGCAATTGAAAAAGGTGCAACATTTAAAGAAGTAGCTGAAACATTCCATGCTACATCCTCTTATTTTGATCAAGTCGTTACCGCAAGTAATACATTCTTCGACAGCAATGTCATCGCTTATGTAAACGGTGTAGAAGAACCGTCTTTCTGTGCGGGTGCAATCTTAAGCAGCTCTGATTCAACTTGTTTTTTAGTAGAAGTAGTCAGCGTTGATCCTGCCGAGTATGAAGAAGAAGCCATCAAGGCTATCGCAAATGATGGTTCAAACATGTCGAATGAAACCCTTATCTATTATCTCGATAAATATAACTTCACGATTTATGACAAAGGCATGTATGACCAGTTCAAAACAAATCTCTCTGATTTTTTGGTACAGTCAAAATAAGTTAAAATCAAGAATACTGAAAGAATCTGTTTCTTATAGTTAAAACAGATTCTTTTTTATACAAATACTTATTGACTCCCCTTTTTTATGTGAGTTACAATAAGAAAAGAAAGGACGATCATAACTATGAATTGTATATTTTGTAAAATCATCAACAATGAGATCCCATCTTATAAACTCTATGAAGATGAATCAGTTTTAGCCATTTTAGATATCTCTCAAGCCACAAAAGGTCATACCCTTGTCTTATGCAAGGAACATTACGAAACTCTTTTAGATATTCCGGAAGAAACGCTTTCCCATATGATGAAGATCACAAAGATTCTGGCTCAGCGAATCGTTGAAAGAACCGGGGCAAAAGGATTTAATATCTTAAATAATAACTGCGAAGCAGCAGGTCAAAGCGTTCCTCATTTTCATATTCATATCATTCCCAGATATGATAACAAGGATGGCTTTGAGCCGATATTCAAAGAAAACGAAAATCCAAATTTAGATGAAATTTTCAATATACTTAAATAATTTATTTTAGAAGAGTATAATTTGTTCTTCTTGCTTTACCATTCTGTTTTAACAAATTATTTTTAACCATTTTTCTGAGAATTCTAGAAGCGGTAGAAATACTTACTTTAAGTAATTTTACTGCTTCATTTCTTGTGATGACACCATGTGATCGAACATACTTCAGAATTTCTATTTCATCTTCATCCAGACCTTTCCTCATCTTAAAAGCAGGATATTCCGCAACAGATTCAGAGATACTATCCTCATCATACACGCCATTAACATTAGGCAATATGATCTTAAAGGCATTTTTTGTTGTTTCAATTAATGGCTTTTTATTTGCATTTTCATATGCATCCATAATCTTTCTTATCCCTGTTCCATATGCCTCAATTAAATGTAACCGATAAAATATATTTGCAAGTTCCTGATTTCTGCAAATTGAAATTCCCATCATAATATCTTCCAAATCGATTCCCATCATTAAGCCGCCAACTGATATAAATTCAATTCGATTACTGTAAATGCTGATAAATGCACTGGCACTGAAAGAATAATCTCGATGTATCAGCATATTCAACAGTGCTTCTCTAACTGCAATTTCCGGATAATCGCGAATATCGATCCGCCATAATTTCTCTATCGTTGCATGTGTTTGATTATGAAAATCAATAAAGTCATATATCTCATTCATTTGCTTCATCAAGGATCCACCAAATTCTCGACGATCCTTAAATACTATCTGATTGTTTCCTTGAAAAACGGCAACTTTGATTGTATATGGACATTGATCTGATAAGAGCAAGCCTAAGTTACTATAAAGATTATTTTGATCGATCAATTTCAATGTATGCATCTGTTGCAGAGCAAATTCGATTTCCCTGTGTGCAAATTCTTTTTTTGCTTCTTCAAATGTAAGATCTTGATTTAAACTACGTATCATTTCAAAGCATTCGCCATCTGATTCCTTAATCATATATCGAATCGATGCATCTGTAGCAGAAACAGATGAATATCCTTGCCTGACATAGACCCCATCTGGTCTCATTCCTTTTTTGGCAAGATAATAAGGACGATTTGTTCCTTGTTGAATATCCACTTCAACAACCATTTTATTATTTATCTCAATTGTTTGATAGCGCAAAAACATCGAAACATCTGGTTTTATTGAATCTCTTACCATATTACTGATCTGTAAAGAAATTTTATCCGGATCCGTGACTCCAACCACAGTACCATCATCTTGAATTCCGATATATAGTTTCCCACCTTTACAATTTGCAAATGCAATAATTTCCTTTTTCACATCCTCCACGACAATTTCTTTTAACTCTATGGTTTCACTTTCCTGAAAACGCATGGACTTGCCTCCTTGATTTATACTCATATTATATCAAATCAGGTCAATCGAGTCAATCGAACCATTCGTGATTTGATTTCGTTTTGTCTTTGTGAGTATGAAATTACTCAACATTTTCTTCTGTAATAGATATGTATGCCCGAAGCTCAAATGAGAATGATAACTAGAAAGAATTTGATTGATTTCATTCAATTCAACTTCATTCTTAGAATACTTTTTTTGCAGCCACATTAATTTGCGTTTATATTTGTACTTAGTATTTTGTCTCACTTTTCTGATGATTTTGCCCGACTCCGTCATATAAAAATGCCATCCAAGATAATCAACACCATTTTTAATAGGAAATATTTTTGTTTTCTCATTCAACTCCAATCCGAGACTCTGAGCAAAAGATCTCATTTCATTTAAACAGTATTGTAAGATTTCTTTATCCTGATGGATCAATACACAATCATCCATATATCGAGTATAATATTTTATCTTTAATTTTTCTTTGACTAATCGATCAAATCCATCAAGGTAGTAAATCGCAAACCATTGGCTGCTTTGATTTCCAAGTGGCAATCCTTTATTCGGTGATGTTTCATAGCTATCGATAATATCAAACAAAAGGTGTAAAACAGATTCTTCTGTAAACACCTTTTCAAGCTTCTCTTTTAAAATAGTATGATCAATACTATCAAAAAATTTACGAACATCACATTTCAAAAAATATCCATTGGTTCCATGTTGATTATAAAATTTATTCATAAACTGATTTAACCGTTTTAGTGCAAAATGTGTTCCTTTTCCTGTTCGACATGCCGCATTATCATAGATTAATTTTTTATCCAAAATCGGTGCTAACACTTCATCACATAGACAATGCTGAACGACTCGATCACGATAATGCAAAGCATGTATCACTCTTTCTTTTGGATCATATACTTTAAACTTATAATAACCACTTATGGAGTAGCTTTTGTTTCGCAATGAATTCGATAGATTTGTTAGATTTTCAGCTAAATTCATTTCAAACTCAATCACTTCACGAGTATTTCGCTTCCCTCTTCTTGCCACTGTATGAGCCCTATATAAATTTTGAAAACCAACTATCTTCTCATAATCTGTCATAGTTAATACCTCAACAATAAATTCAATAGAAATAGTTTTTTACCTCTAACAGTCAAATAAATCGCTTTTTTAGCAACTTGCTAAAGTTTCCAAACCGATTTTGCTTTTTCGTAGAACCAATCAGAGCGCTTCAAAATCTCATTTTCATTCCAATTCTCTTTATCAAGAACATCATCAAAAGTGTGTAATCCATTAGCACATTTATTTAATCCCAAGTGCTGCCCTTTCCCATTTTTCTTTACACTCCATGCTGCATCCCGAATGGAAGAATTCAAAGACTGTGGAATAATAGCCAAATTCCCAAGAGTCAATAAAATAGAATCTCGCTTTCTTTCTAAATCCTCAGTTTTACATGAAGACCAATTATTTCTCCATTTTTTTGGCATAAGATGTTCTAAACTATATTGGTTAAATCCCAATAGTGCAGTTGAACTATTAGATGGACGCATTTTACTTTCAAGAAGATAGATAATTCCTTTTGATTGAAGATTAACTAATTTAGACTTTCTAATACCTTCACACAATTCATTATCATCCGGAACCGATGTTGTAATATCATCGTTATATTTAAGTTTCGCTAATAATGTATCTGTATCTAATACACGATTTAAAATCAGCGATCTAAACAAATTATTATAATTTTTTGTAGAAGCTCGTACGATTATTCTTCTCATAATATAGCTTTCAAGAATTCCATATATCTTGTTTTTTTCAAAATTATCTTCAACATTTTTTTCAACAAAAAGAATATATGGAATCAACGTCGTATTTTTCAATCCAAATATTATAACATTTAACCTTTCCACACCAAAATCAGCAGAAATATTTCGCTCGCATTGATCTATTTTAAATGTATTCATAAAGCAAAGCGCATAATCTCGCATATATCCAAGTACAATATTTTTATTACCGCCACAATATGTACTAATAAAATGCTGATAAGATTGTGATAGAGAATCGACTCTTGAATACATCAGTTTATCTTCATTAGCAATATTATATTCTCGATTTTGGATGAACATCTGAAAATATGCATCAAAGAATATATCAATCATAGCTCGTTTGATTCGACCTGTTTCCAATTCCGTATTCCAATAAGCCTTTGTATCATCATCTTTTTCAAATACGGATTCCCATTTCGATTCATATTCTTGAATTGTATCACGATTAAAGAAATAATTCTTCAATAATTCAGATGTTGTTAAATTCACACCCAAAGAATTGATGGTATCAAAAATTTGTTGTTCATCTTCATTCTCATCCAAATCAATTCTAACAAATTGCACATTTCTCATCATAGTCATAATATCTAATTTTGTTTCATCAAGATTTTTAATAAAGAAATTAAAGGCTTGAATAATCTTTGAGGAAGAAACATCACGCTCTATTTCTTCGGGATTTGTACAAAATGCCACTTTTTCAAAGTCTTCTTTATCACTTCTACCATGATGTAATGAAAGTAGTTTTTCGCCAATCATAAAATTTGAATTAAATGTGGATGGTTCGCCTTTTTTTAGGCAAAGAACTTTCATAAAAATTAAAAAAGTTGTCAATCGTTGCTGGCCATCTACAATTGTCTTACAGATAGTAAAGGAGTCGGTTTGTGTTGGTTTTCGCCCCATTTTCAATATAACAGTTCCCAAAAAGTGCGATTTCCTTGTCTTTGTGACAAATTCCATATCATTTAAAAAACGTTGCCAAAGATCCTCTTTCCATACATATGAACGTTGAAAAAACGGAACTTCAATTAATGTATAACTGTTAAGTATTTCTTGTATTATTGATTTATGTGCATCCATAATTATTTCTCCATATCATTACATTTTCTTTCCTTATTTTTTTATAAGAAATATATCATTAAAATATTATCGGCAGGGTCAGCAAGTTTTTATCCTTGCCAACCATAAAGGACAAAAGCAACCGCATAAGTCCTTGCCACCGATATGTATTTTCACGGCAAAAGCCGAGAGGGAATCCGATTCCTTTACCCGTGCACTGACAGCTTCACTTGAAATCTGTTTCTCGCTATTCGGGTAGTGCGGGACGAACCGCATTGTTGTCATTGTTGACATTGTTGCCATCTGTGTTGACATTGCCATTATTGTTGACATTCGCGGCGTTATTCTGATTATTGCCAGGAGAGCGCAGCCACCACCAGCAGACTATCCATACAATCGAATCCCCAAGATCAAAGCCACATTCAAGGCAGTAATCGTCGTCTATCACTATTCATCCAAGCACCGAGTAAATTTTGACAATCTGTAACTTGTCTTGCAATCTGTTCATACTGCTTAGGAAGAATACATTTTTGCTCCATTGAAAGCAGCGCAAAATACCCTAACAACTTCAAATCAGTCATCGCACTTCTTTGAAAAGCAATCCGTTCTTTCTGTGCCATCATATCATTTTTTGATACAAATACATCATTAGCACGAAACAGATTTTCAATAATCGAAAGCGATAAATTTTGAAGTCGACTAGTAAAAGTATATCGAAACTGCTTTGGAGACTTTTGTGTAACAATCATGACATAAGAACATAAATCTTTTGTCTTCGTAATAACTGTCAATTCACTCTGTTTATATTCTGCCATAAACACCTCAATTCACATTTTCAATATTTATTCTGCGTGCTAAGCACGCTTAGATTGCGCCTACGGCGCTAATTGGATGATTTAAGATTTGAAGATTCAAGATTTCAGATTGATCCACAAAGCGGGACGAACCGCAATGTAGTCAATGTAGACATAATTGCCAACTGAGTCGACACCGCCACCATCGAAGACACCCGCGGCGTCATACTGATCAAAGCCAGGAGAGCGCAGCCACCACACGCATGTGCCTTTTCCATCTACAGTACCATAATAATCAGTCATATATGCTCCCTGTGCAATCGCATATTCTGTTACTCCGCATTTTCTGGCTTCATCTGAATTAAAGTATTTTTTTGCTTCATTAATACTCAATAAGAACACATGATCTTGTGTATCATTTCCAGGACTTGTATTATAATCAGGATTCCTCTCCGCTGTTACTGTAACTGTCGCAATCTTTGATTTCTCTTCTTCACTAAATGCCTCATTGATAAATGTATTATTTAACCATCCTCTTAAACTACAATTTTCCCATGTGATATATTCCCATTCATGATGGTACTGCTGACAATCAAGCCCGTATTTACTGATAACTAGTATCTTATCTTCTGTTTTATCCAGTACGATCCACTCGATCTCTTCTTTTCCATTTGATAAGTTATTATCCTGTTCATAACTTCCAAAAGTGATGACATCTCCAATATTGGCATATTTGAAATTGCTTGTGTTTTTCACACATTCAATAAGATAATCTGCACTATCTTTATAATCTCCAAGGAACTCAAATATAGTTATCGCTTCTTCATATTCTTCTGCACTCATTAACGAAATGGCTTCTTCATATTTGATAGCTAAACAATTATCGTATGCTATCTTAGACTGTTCCATACTATCCTTATAACCGTCCAATTCATTAAATGCTTCGTATGCTTCAAAATACTTTCCTTCATTCATCAAACTCATTGCTTGCTTATATTTGTTTGAAGGAATGATTACTGTATTGATGAGAATCGCTAAAGCCACTATAATGCCTATTATTCCACTGCCGATCATCATTCTCTTTTTGTTTTTTCGTTTTCTCTCGGCTTCTTCTGCTGCTTTTCTAGCTTTGATCTCCTCTAATCTTTGATTTAGCTTTTTGTATCTTTCATCCGAATCTTTCCACGATCGAATTTCTTCATAAAGTTGGATCGCTTTAGATAGATCTTCCATCTTTTCGCTGTTCTCAAATCGGTTTGCTTCTTGATAGAGTTCTTCATTTTTCTGTTCTTCCCTTTTTTGTTCGATTGCTTGGATCTGTTTCGCACATTCTTCCGCTTTATTATCCGAATCTTCATATCCCTCAAGGGAAACAAACAATTCATATGCTTTCCTTAAAGAATCTTCATTCTTCATATCCTTTAAGAATTCAGCACGCTGATAGGTTTCTGCTTTCTTTTCTAAAACTTTTTCCTGTGTATCTTGATGACAGAAATAACATTCTGTTTCTCCCTCATAATTGATTTTCCCACAGGAACATTGCCATAAGTCTTCATATTTCCCATCTTCAAAAACAATTGGTTTTAGATCATGATTAGAGTTCTTATAGATACTGCCATCATGAAAACCAACCTCCAAAACGGTCATTCTGAATGACTTGGTTGTATAGGTCTCACGGATATTGATTTTTTCTTTTGAACCGAATTCCTGATATCGATAAATATTCAAATTCTCATAGGTATAAAGGATCGGCTTATCATTGTTGACTCCATTCTCATCCTTAGTCTGAATCATGACTTTTACTCGTGTAATCGCTTTATTGATTATTCCCATGATCTTGAGTTTTACGAAAGTCTGGTTAGCCTCAATGTCATAATTCAATATACCTGATTTGATGATCACCGGTAATTGGGGTACGTATAGGTTTTCAGGCAATGTATAAATCTCCACATATCTTTTCTCTGTCATCATTTTCCCTCACTTTCTTACTTTTTAGTCAATTCTCTCTGAACCGACAAAACAGTAATGATCTCCTTCTTGTACAAATTCAAATTTATAAAGATTTGCTTGGTTCATATATTCGATCAGTTTATCTTTAGAAATAGTCATATCATGATAATATGATCCCCAATCCGTATAAACAGCTTGATATGATCCCACTTCTCCCAATTTAGTTACATGATCTTTTTTATATAAATACACCTGACCATAATCTCCATCTAGCCAGCCTACCCGATAATAAACATTGAGCTTGTCTCCTGCCAGTTCCGCTTTTTCTTTACAAAATACATAGTGTGGATTAAATATGAACGGTCCGTCACCACCGAGTCCAGGTTGATAATATCTTCCTTCATAATAAGATGGCTCCCCGTACTTAAATCCACTTTGATGCTCAATCGTTGTAGAAGATCCAAATATATTTTTCACCATCTCTTCCATCGCTTCTGCACTTATTCCATCTGGTTCACCCATATGATGCCATGCAATTGTAATCTTAACATTGTCAGGGATTTCTTCCGCCTTGACTTGATCATTTATAAAATAATAATCAAACCATGTATTATCAGCCCAGCATAATCTTTCAACATCTGTTTCTCTAAAACTAGCATTCATATTTCCACTCAAATAAAACCCAATATCCATTGCATTAATGACAATCTCTGAATCAATCGGTATTTCCTCTACTCTTACAGCCGCTTCAGGCACTTCCCCTAATATTTGAGACATTCCTTCGTTGAATTCTTCTTTATAAGAAGAACATCCTGCCAATAATGCCAAAATCAATAAACAAATTCCTATCCTTTTCATCTTAATTCCTCTTATAGTTCAGGTAACTCTTCATTCTCTTGTGAAGAATTTGTTTCCACTTTCGATTCAACTTGCACCGGTGTTTCAACATTTTTTCTTTCTACTTTCTTAACTGAAACTAAATCGCTTAGATCTCTTCCGCAATTCGTACAGAATTTACTTCCTTCTATGATCTCTGCACGACATGATGGACAACACATCTTGGCTTGGATCACTCTCTCTTTTCCACAGGCACTACAAAACTTTGCTTTCGCTTCATTCTTATTCCCACAGGAACAGATCCATTCTTTTTCTTTTGGATTATTGAAAGTCTTAGTAGAGGAATTGTTTTTCTCATCAAAGAATGAATCCAGATTTCCTAAACTCATCTCCGGTTTTGTGGTATCTTTCTTATAGATCCTCTGTGAAAGATAGGCAGATCCCAAACAGACAAA
Organism: uncultured Erysipelotrichaceae bacterium; assembly: GCA_964623925.1. Taxonomy (GTDB): domain Bacteria; phylum Bacillota_I; class Bacilli_A; order Erysipelotrichales; family Erysipelotrichaceae; genus CATJXY01. The sequence goes on along the minus strand of CAZUVT010000020.1, from coordinate 2,712 downwards.
GAAACTAAAGGATGGCATAATTCCTAATGTGCTATCTGATACATTGGTGTCAAAATTCATACATATAAAAGGTAGGACAATGACTGCCATCAGAAAGATCAAACACACAAAATATCCAGTCCCACTGGTTTCTCGATTCATTAAATGGGCATAGATCGTATACACAAAAAATGCAATGGTCATATAAAATGCAACAATGAACAACGAGTTGATCACATTGAATGTCCCCGAAGATGTTTTAATTACTCCAAAATAATTGGCCAGCCAAGAAACTGACTCAATACCTTTAAAAAATTCCTTAAAAAATAAAACATTCAATTTTTGATTGTCCAATACACCAAACCATTTTACTAAACCACCTAAATATCCCCCTAGATTAAATAAATTGGTAAACAACATCCAAAACGATAAGATCAATAATGCAATTGATACGACTCTTCTATTTCTTATTAATTTTTCCATTTTCTTTTCCTCTCTTAATCTCTGTCTTTATTGTTTTGATACACAACTTTATTCATATTTTAATAACACTTCAGGATTTCAGATCAATCCACAAAGCGGGACGGACTGAAAGATAATCAATGTTAACAAGATCTCCATATGTACCAATACCGTTGATACCATAGACACCTGCAGCGTAATCCTGATTATTACCTGCAGAGCGAAGCCACCACCAACAAATACCCATTCCATCCACAGTATAATTATTATCTTTATATGCCCCTTGTTCAATCGCATATTCCGTTAGGGCACATATTCTTGCTTCATCCGATGAAAAATATCGTTTTGCCTCATTGATACTCAACAAGAATACTTTATCCTGTGTATCATTTCCTGCATAAGTATTCCATTCCGGATTCTTATCCGCTGTTACATTTGTAGTTACAATCTTTGATTTCTCTTCTTCAGTAAATGCCTCATTGACAAATGTATTATTTAACCATTTTCTTAAATCACATGTCTCCCATGTAACATTTTTCTCTTCTTGGTGATAGGGTTGAGCATCCAATCCATATTTACTGATGACTAGGATCTTGTCCTCTGTCTTATCAAGTGCGATCCACTCGATCTCTTCTTTCCCGTTTGATGAGTTATTATCCTGCTCATAATTTCCAAAAGTGATGACATCTCCGACATTGGCAGTTTTTATTTTTTCAATCCTTTTATTAGTTTGATAAGTTGGAATAATAACCTTATTCAAAATAAGGCCAAAAATCACCACGACACATACTACAGGGATCCCAATTTTTGCAACTTTCAAATATTTTTCTTGGTTATCTTTTATCGCTTCAAATTTTTGTTTTAAACCATCAGTCGTTTGTTTTGAAAAGATAGTCAGCTTTTTATGCTCTCTTTCTATACTCCTAGAAAGATTCTCAGAAGGAGTCAAATCGCCTAGATCTTTTCCACAATTCCCACAAAATTTACTTCCTTCAGTTACTTCTGACCCACAAAAAGGGCAATACATATTAACTCTCTTAGGTTTTTCTCCACCGCAAAATGCACAATATTTAGATTCAGATTCATTTTCATTACCGCATTTTGGACAGATCCATTCTGTTTCTTTTGAATCTTTAAAAACTCCCATAAATGGACTTGTTTTCCCATCAAAAAAGGAATCTAAATTAATAAAATCACTAAAAATCAATTCGATTTTTGTTCCATCTTTTTTATATATGTAACAGGAAAAAATACCTGTTCCTAAACAGATAAACAAGTTAAGAGATGGATTCAAATTGATTGCTTCGCTTAACATCCAATTAAGAGATCTTAAATATAAAAATGGTGCACTCATCAAGAACATAAGAATTCCTACGCAAACAAGGTATCCTATTCCTCTGCTTTTCCGATTCATTAAATGTGAAAGAATCGTATAGATAAAAAATCCAATCGTGAGATAGAATGTGATCGACAATAAAACATCCCAAATATTTAATAGATTGATAACTGATTCCTTGACTCCAAAAATGCTTAGCCAATCAGATATAGTTTTCATTTTTTCAAACAGTTCTTTAAAAAACAATACATTTATTTTTTGACTCTCAAATATGTCGAACTGATTTGCCAGATCGACCAAACTCTCATTCCTGCTAAACAGATTTGTGAATAACATCCAAAAAGATATGATAAGCAGGATGATCGATACTACTTTTCTATTTCTTATTAACTTCTCCATTTTCTTTTCCTCGTTGTTTATTTTCTCGCTTTATTGCTTGAAATAGATTTTCAAGGATTGCTTTTGCGGTTCCTCCAAAGATTGGGATACTTTTTTCGATAAACTCAATAATATCTTTAGGAGCTTGATCTCTTAATATTTCGCCAAATGATTTTCTTTCTAAATCTTCAGTAATATCTTTATTAGTTGCCTTGAGTATTTTCTGTAGATCTTCGAGCTTTTTTTCCCTGTCTTTTTCATCTGAAAGTTCCACCATCATTTCTAAAAAGTATCCGGGACTCATTGTAATAATCCTTTTGTTAATTGGATTTCTGTATACCCTCCCATTTCCTCTATCAAATTCTTTAATTCTATAAATACATTTTGATCTCGTATCAATAATTTGATTTTTCCATCTTCATATCTGGCATTCTTTACGATCTGTTTGAATCTATCTTTCCAATCAAAATTCTCCGATGGATAAACCAATTCTTTCTTCACTTTTAATGAAGTGATTCTTGTCTGTGTGATTCCGAATAGTTTCGAAAGTGTGTAAT
>CAZUVT010000019.1:0-19149 GCA_964623925.1 uncultured Erysipelotrichaceae bacterium | reverse complement strand
AAAGTGAATGGTGAAAAAATCGTTAAAGAATTGCCGATCAAAGGGCATGATGTTGCAGTTAAGCTGTTGTTGGATTCGCTTCTTGAATATAAAGTCGTGGAATCCTTGGATGAGATCACAGGTGCAGGACATCGTATCGTACAAGGCGGAGACTTATTTGATCGTTCCGTGATCGTCGATGAAGATGTTGCGCAGAAAGTAGAAATGCTGAGTGATTTAGCTCCGCTTCATAATCCGGCGCATTTAACCGGTTATCGTGCGTTTAAAGATGCGATGCCGAATATCAAGCATGTCTTTGTTTTCGATACCGCTTTCCATCAGACGATGGGCGAAGAAAGCTTTATGTATGCAGTTCCTTTGAAATGGTACAAGGATTACAGTGTACGCCGCTACGGTGCTCATGGAACTTCTCATAAATATGTTTCCCAAAGAGCGGCTGATCTGATGGACCGCCATGATGAAGATTTCAAGGTCATTACATGTCATTTGGGAAATGGTGCTTCTGTATCAGCTATTAAAGGCGGTAAATGCGTAAATACTTCAATGGGATTTACACCATTGGCCGGCTTAATGATGGGAACTCGTTCCGGTGATATCGATCCGGCTATTATCCCATATGTCATGGAAAAAACCGGTAAAACAGCAAGCGAGATCGTGACGATGCTGAATAAGGAATCCGGTATGCTGGAAGTCAGCGAACATTCCAGTGATGCCCGTGATATCGAAGCCGCTGTTAAAGAGGGAAATGAAAAAGCAATTCTGACAACCAATCTTTATGTAAATCGTGTTGTAAATACCGTAGGCGGTTATTATGCTCAGCTTGGCGGATTGGATGCAATGGTCTTTACAGCCGGTTTAGGTGAAAACGATGGCTTGCTCCGTTCTAAGATCTGCAACGTTTTAGCCCCAACCCTGGGAATCGTTCTGGATGAAGAATTGAATCTTGCCAGCCGCGGTAAAGAAATCTTGTTGACAAAACCGGAGTCAAAGGTCCAGGTCTGGTTGATTCCTACCAATGAAGAGCTGATGATCGCACGAGATACATACGAATTGATCCATGCATAAGGATGCCTTTATATTTTTAGACGCAGTCAAAAGACATGATACGATTACGGTATTCAGACACATCAGCCCTGATCCGGATGCGCAAGGTTCTCAATGGGGGATCATCTCATGGATTCGTGAGAATTTTCCTGAGAAAAAAGTCATTGCCTGTGGTCTTGAAGATGGAATCAATCCTGGTTTTTTTCCAATAAAAACTGAGGTTCCGGATGAATTGATCAAAGAAAGCCTGGCGATCATTACTGATACTTCCAATCAAGAGCGAGTAGATGATCAGCGATATACGCTTGCCAAAGAAAGCCTTAGAATCGATCATCATATCTTTATCAAAAAGTTCTGTGATCAAGAAATCATTCATAGCGAAGCAGGGGCTGCCTGTGAGATCGTTGCCGCTATTTTCGAAGAATTAAACATGCCGTGCAGCAAAGAAACTGCCGAATATCTATATGCCGGATTAATCATGGATACATTGAACTTTAAGACAAGCAATACAACATCTTCAACATTTAATGCCGCCTCTTATCTGGTTTCAAAAGGAATCGATCTGGAGAGAATCAACTCGGCTATGCTGAATGTAGATAAAAAAGTTTATGATTATATCACTTTCCTTAGGAATAAGATGGTTTATCGACCGGAAGGTCTTGCCTATGCGTTTGCTTCAAAAGAAGAGTATGAACCTTTTGGTTTGACCAATGCACAGGCCCGTTCCAAAGTGGATGCCTTTAATTCGGTAAGAGAGTTTAAGATCTGGTGTTTGTTCACTGAATATGTAGGTGAAAATGATATCAAATGGGTAGGCAGCTTAAGGAGTCACAGTTTGGTTTTAAATGAGATCGCAAGCCGATTTCATGGTGGGGGACATGCCAATGCATGCGGAATCAAGCTGTACAATCAGCAGGAAGCTGATGCTTTGATCGAAGAATTAGCAAAACTTGCTGCATCTGATACGAACTAAACTTGAAATACACTAAAAAAAATGCTATTATATTGACGTCGGAGGTAAAAAAAATGGCTGAATTATTAAATAAGAAATTATTGACAGAGACTGTTGCATCTAAATTTAACTTTACTAAGAAAGCAGCTGGTGAAATTGTTGATACAATTTTCGCAGAAATGCAGGCAACACTTGCTGAAGGTGGTAAAGTTGATATCAGCGGATTTGGAAAATTCGAAGTTAAAGTCCGTCCTGAGAGAATGGGAATTAACCCGGCAACAAAAGAAAAGATTACGGTTCCTGCAAGCAAGGCACCGGCATTCAAAGCTGCTAAAGCTCTAAAAGAAGCAGTAAAATAAGAAAGCTCATTTGAGTTTTCTTTTTTTTAGGAATATCTCCTTATCAAACGTATTTAATTAATAAGGAGGTTTTTTTATGGTTATTTTATTAAATGAAGAAAATGAAGAAACGAACGAATTTGAATTCAGTGAATGCAGTAAAGAAAAAGTAATCGTTCAAGGATTAGAAGACGACTGCTACATCATAAGCGAAGTTCCGTATTATTATCAGGATGAAGATGGGTATATGATTGGTTTGAATGATAGCTTTACAGAACTTAAAGTCATGAATTCAGAAAACGAAATAATTCAGATCATTCATCTTAATTGGATCAATCGCTGTACTAATGAGAATGAAAGCCAAATAATTGAAGAAACAGAGATCTCATTTAATCAAAATCATTCTCAGTATTTATCTTGGATCGGACTCATCTTTATTTTTGTTGTCCTCGTATTTTTTCAAAGAAGAAATGTCCAACATGATTAAATACTTCAATTCCGTCATTTTAAGCATCGTTTTAGCTTTGGACAACAACTATACCAATTCTATTGAAAACGCCTCGATAACCGGTAAAAACGAGCTTATTTATGAAATAACAAATTTCTATTTATCAGAGAACCAATTATGCATTGAAGGATGGGCATTTAATAGCGAGAGTCAGCATTTTCTAGATGAATCAACACATGAAATATGGATCGAATTAAAGTGTCCGAATGAATCCCATCTTTATAAAACACAGTTGAAGAACATTGATCAAAGCGAACTGATGAACTATCAGGGAGCAAGAACCTGTCAGGTCGATGAGTATTTTAAAACTGCCTCGATTTGTAATTATGAATATAAAAATGTCGGTTTTGAAGCAAAAATCAATTTAAATGAATTAAATCTGGATCAAATATATGTCGCATCTTTAATCGTGGATGGAAAAAGCTGTGGCAGGACCACAAAAATCCCGATTTATTGTCCTATGAGTACAGACTTTATTGCTGAACATTCCGGCAGCAGGATCCGCATTCATTCAAGCTTGGATGATACCCGGATCATCGTTAATGCCGATACGGTATTTGCTAGAGAAGCACCGTATAAATCGGCGCCGGTACACAAAAAGGGAAATAGCTGCTCCGTTACCTATGGTAATACCTTGTTTTTTAAAAAAGATACAGGTTTTGAATCCGTATTTGAGAAAGTTTTTTTCAATAATACCAGTTATTATCGTGTAAGCGGCAATTTAGATGCCTGTTTTAAAGATCGAAGAAGGATCAAAGAGGGGACAGAGATCGAAAATATCTGGATAGCAAGTCCGTTTGTTGATTATTCCGGCTCGATGATGCAGATCATCATAGAAGCAATCAATCATGCACCGCAGATCATAGGTGATGAAATCATTGAAATTGAATTATATACCGAATTCAGATTATTAGACCATGTATCGGCCTATGACCAGGAAGATGGGATAATTAGTGAATTAATTCACATAACAACAGGAGAGGTGAATAGCGGACAAATAGGCAATTATGAACTTATTTTAAAAGTGACAGATTCACAAGGGGCTTCCGATGAAAAAAAGATTCAAGTTATTGTAAAAGAACCTGAAAACTATCAACCGGTTATTGAGGCAGAAGATCTGATATTAAGTCAGTATGACGAATATGATCCGATTCAATATGTAAAAGCAATTGATCACGAAGACGGAGATCTAAACAATGCTATAACTTATACAACGAACGTTGATACGGACTTTATAGGAAGATATCAAACAGAGTATCAGGTAATTGACTCACAGGGATCGATAGCAGAAAAAAAGATCACAGTGGATGTAACGGAAAATGAAAATCTGGACCAATATATAAGATATATCGATCCAGATACATATCCATTTAATAATAAATCATTAAATTGGAAGAAACATATCGATAAATTAAAGGAAGAATGCGACCGTACAGATGCATATTATTCCTTAGAATTGAACTGAAACCATTCGTATAAATAAAGCATCAATAATTTCGCATAATGTCTATTCATCGATTTTTATTTCTATTTAATTAAATCCAGGAATGAGGTTCCATATTCAGGTGCTTCAACATCGAAGTTATCCGCAATGGAGGCACCGATATCCGAGAATGTTGTTCGGGTCGGTAAAAGTCCCCCGCCTTGATTCGATGGCGAATAAACAAGAAGCGGAACCATTTCTCTTGTATGATCCGTACCGTGATGAACCGGATCATTTCCATGATCGGCAGTGATGATCAAGCAGTCGTCATCTTTTAATTTTTCAAGGAATCTTCCTAGCAATACATCAAAATCTTCTAATTCTTTTCCATATCCCTGCGGATTTCTGCGATGTCCCCATTTTGCATCAAAATCAACAAGATTTACAAAACATAATCCGGTAAAATCTTTATCAGCTAATTCAATCGTCTGTTCCATGCCGTGAATGCTGCTTTTTGATTTATAGAATTCTGTAATTCCTTCTGAATCAAATATATCCACGATCTTGCCGACACTGATCACATCGAATTGATGATCCTGCAATGTATTTAAAACGGTTCTGCCATAAGGCTTGATTGCATAATCATGACGGTTTGAAGTGCGGACGAACTGCCCCTTTCCTTCTCCGACAAAAGGTCTGGCAATAACACGCCCCACTTTCCATTCATCTTTCATAGTCAATTCTCTGGCAATGCTGCAGCAACGATACAATTCATCCAAGCCAAATACTTCTTCATGCGCAGCGATCTGCAAAACGGAATCGGCTGAAGTATAGACGATCATATCTTTTGTCTTCATATGATGCTCCCCTAATTCATCCAAAATCTCCGTACCGCTTGCAGATTTATTTCCGACATAGCCATATCCTGTTTGGCGGCTCAACTCATCCATGAGTTCATCCGGAAAGCCGGTATCGGTGAATGTAACAAATGGCTTATCTATGTAAAGACCCATCATTTCCCAATGTCCGGTCATCGTATCTTTTCCGACTGAATGCTCAAGCATTTTCGTATAATATCCCTTTGGCTCTTGTACCGGTTCAACACCTTGAGTCGGATGCATATTTCCTAATCCCAGTTTCTTTAGATTCGGAAGATTTAATCCGCCGACAGCCTGAGCGATGTGACCTAATGTATCGGCCCCCTCATCCGTGTATTTGGCAGCATCCGGCATGGCCCCCACACCTAATGAGTCAATAACTACAGTAAAAATTCTTTTGTATTTTTTCATTTTTTTTCTCCTTTCGCTTTTGGAAAATAGCGATTATAATCTTCCAAAAGTCTGTTTTTCTGCACATGAGTATAAATCTGCGTAGTCTTGATATCCTCATGTCCTAATAATTCCTGCACACTTCTGAGATTGGCACCATGATCCAATAGATGTGTAGCATAGGAATGACGAAGCTTATGCGGTGTTATATGCTTGTTGATCGTTGTATTGGATACCAAATCATTCAGCATCCTTTCCACATATTCCCGCGTACATTTTCTTCCATAGCGGTTGATGAACAGATAATTCAGATTTCTCTTATTCCAAGTCGGTCGCACGGTATCAAGATAGCGCTTGATGACATGCATGGATGATTTTGGAATCGGAATGATTCTGGTCTTATCCCTTTTGCCATGAATCCGGATGTATTCTGTATCCAGATCCAGCTGTGTGATGAGACATTCCGTCGCTTCGGAAACTCGCAAGCCGCAGGAATAAATCAATTCCAAGATTGCCTTATGAAAAATATCCAGACTTTCCTCATCGCTGAGCTGAGCAAACAATTCATCAATTTCAGATTCATTGCAGTAAACCGGAAGTGTTTTTTTCTTGGACTGAATACTTAGATTCACAGTCGGATCTTTGTAGCCGTAAGTAACACTTAAATACTGATGAAAATTACGCAGAACCGAAGCACTGAGCGATGCTGTTTTGGTACTGGATTCCTCTTCAATCTTGCTGATAAAAGCGCTGACATCCTCATATTGAACCGAATCAAGCACAGTATATCCCTGACTTATCAAAAAATCATAATACTGTTTCAAAACGATCTTATATCTTTTGACCGTTCTGGCACTTTTCCCTTCCACCGTTTCGATTATGAGCGTATAATCCTCAAATAGTTCAGATAAATTCATAGCAATTCCTCAGTATTAGTTTATCACAATTGTGCAAACCATTCCATTAATTTTAATAAAATTATTGATTTTATCCAGGAAGAAATGATCAGCATTATTAGGGAAAGCAGCAAGGTATTCAGCTTCTGATTCATGATATCCAAAAGCTTGATCCGCGTATCTTTCAGACATGCACAACGCAAAAGATTCCATGACATCTCAATCGATATGACTGCCACCAGGATCATGGCGATCGTATCCAGCAAGATCTGCGGCATCAGAGTACAAAGAATACCAACGATTCCTTTAACATTGTACGCTGCCAGATAGAGTAAACAGGAAAAACCGACCTGAACTCCTTTTGAAAAAATGATGAATGCAATAACAGGTATACCCCATAATGAGAAACCAAAAGCAAAAAGCATCAAAAGAAACAGGCAATTGCTGACGCATTGTGTATTGATGGAAACAGAAATATTGCTTGATTCCAGGATTGTGGCCAAAAAAGCCGATGAAAGAGATTCGATATCTTTTGAATCGATCCACCTGCTTAACAGACAGCCGACGATTATTCCTGCAATTAATAGGATCAGTACAAATTCCAAGGATTGGGAATATCTCCCTTTCATACCTTTTGAGGTCATAAAAACACCCGCTTTCATTGCAGTTTATGAGAAGCGGATGAAATCTAGGAATAAAAGTGTTCGACATTATTTGAGCAGACTGGAAGCTTTGACAAGCTTCCCCTTTTTTATTTTATGATTGAAATCATTTAAAAGATGGTCAGTAGAATCTTCTGTGATTTCATGGAATGTAAACAGATTGATCTGTTCAATAGCTTCCTTTTTATTTTTAAGATTTGAAAGCCCCACACCTAAAAGCCGAATCGGCTTTTGATTATCCATCTCATCATACAGGTTCATGACTTCTTCCATGATCATTGAAGCATTGTCGGTATGATGCTCGATTTTTTTAGATCGCACAGAAGTTTCAAAATCGAAGCATTTCACTGTAATCGATATCAGATTTCCGACTAACTGATCTTTTTGACACCGTTTTTGTATATCATTGCACAGTGAGAAAAAGATCTGCTTGATTTCATCATAATCACTTAAATCATCATTCATTGTCGTGGAAGAACTGATTGACTTTACCTGCCACTCGGTAACGATCGGCTCATCATCGATCCCATTTGCCCGATTAATTACGTGGACAGTATTTTTACCAAATATATTTCGTACGATTTCCGGATCTTTGATATTGGCGAGATCCCCTATTGTTTTGATTCCGAGCTTGATGCATTGAGCCGAGCTCTTTTTTCCAATACCGTACATCTCAGAGATTTTCAACGGCCACAGCTTTGTCGAAACCTCTTGTATCCTTAATACGGTAATTCCCATTGGCTTTTTCATATCGCTGGCCATTTTCGCCAGAAATTTATTCGGTGCGACCCCGATCGAACATTGCAGTCCGCATTGATCGAGAATCAGTCTTTGCAGCTTCCATGCCAGATCTAATGGATACTCTTCCTTTTTGATAGCTTCGCTCATATCGGCATAGCATTCATCAATGCTGGCCTGTTCGATCTGATCCGTATAAAGCCGTATGCATTGTATAAATTTATGGGAACATTCATGATACCAAGAAAAATCGGAATCGATAATAATTAAAGATGGACAAAGCTTTTTTGCTTCATTCAGGGGCATAGCTGAACGGATTCCATATTCCCGTGCTTTATACGAAGCAGTAGATACAACGCTTCTTCTTGTATTTCCACTGACAACGACCGGCTTATCTTTAAGCGACGGATCTTTTAAAACTGCAGCAGAGACAAAAAAAGAATTCAAATCGATGTGAAAAATGACTCGTCCCATAGCGGATCCCCTTTCTATGCTTATTATATCATGATTTATGGCAAAGAAAAACCTGTCCTATGGACAGATCATCTTCTTGATGTAATTGATTTGGTTTCGCTTTGTATCTTATGTTCAAGGCGAAGTTTATCTGCAATCATTGCTATAAATTCCGAATTCGTCGGTTTGGCTTTTGAAGCGCTGATGGTATAGGCAAAGATCTCATCGATTGCGTCGATGTTTCCGCGATTCCATGCCACTTCAATTGCATGACGGATCGCTCTTTCTACCCGACTGGAAGTCGTCATATATCGTCTTGCGATTTCCGGATAGAGAACTTTTGTTATCTGTCCTAAAAAATCCACATTCAGATAAGTTTCAAGAATGGCAGTACGAAGATACATGTATCCTTTGATATGAGCAGGAATTCCAATTTCATGGAGTATTGAAGTGATTTCTCTTTCCAAATGAAGTCTCTGCAACTGTTCATTTTGAATTTCTTCATCTGCCTTCTCTTCTTTAGAAACAGGAACTTTGTTATTGACAATAGAACATAATTGTATAATTTTATCAACGAGCTGCCGCGGCTCAAACGGTTTCAGTAAAAAATAATCAACCTGATATTTCTGAAGCTCGCTCATTGTCATCTCATTCAAGATCGGAGATGTACAGATAATACGACTTATCTGAATGTTCTCTTTACTTAATTCATTCAAGACATCCAATCCATCCATATTCGGCATGATCAGATCCAAAAGCAGCACGTCCGGTTTTTTTATTCTGATTTGCTTTATACATTGCATTCCATCACTGCATTGTGCCACCAATTCCATATTGCTGTGACGGCCGATTTCTGATTTAAGACTTTCTTTCAATTCAAGACTGTTATCCGCAATCATTATCTTAATTTTATCCATGATTTCTCCTCCTTACGAAAATTACAATTCTAGTATAATGAATTGAATCTCCGAATAATGGCGGTTTGTGTCGAAGCATGAAAAGAAATTTGTTAATTTAGAGATTCTTCGATCATCCATTCAATAAAAATGCCGTATCCTCTTGTCGGATCGCTTGTGATCATATGTGTAATAGCCCCGATGATTTTTCCATCCTGAACAATGGGCGATCCGCTCATTCCCTGAATAATTCCTCCTGTTAATTGAAGCAATCGCGGATCGTGAATAACAAATTCCAACCCTTTGATATCGGATGAAGACTGATAGTTAATCCTGGTTATATCGATTTCAAATGTTTCGATCCTGTCTTGATTTACAACAGTATAGATCAAGGCTTTCCCCAAATGAATCTCATCTTGAGAAGCTATCGCAACGACCGGATGATCAGTGGGCATATCTATGATTTTGCCATAAAGTCCGAATTCGTTGTTTTTGCTGATTGAACCGATTTTAGCATTTTGTATCGATGATATCTTCTCTCCGGGATTTCCTGGTACACTTTTTTTGATTGAAGTTACTAATGATCGGGAAATAAATCCGGAAGAAAAGGATGCAATATTCTGTTGATCGCTATCAAAGATCTCATGGCCGAGGGCCCCGTAAACACCATGGATCGGATCATAAAAGGTAACCGTTCCGACTCCTGATATCTTTTCTTTCACATAATAGCCGGTCTTATACACATCTTCATCGGGCAGGTAATATACATTCAGATTTGTTTCAATCAACTGATTTCCTCTTTTTATCGTGATCGGATATTGATTGATTCTTTCCTTTTTTAAAGTCAAGCATTGATAAAATTCTGAAATGCTTCTAACTCTTTGATTATTGACTTCAAGAATCAGATCTCCGGATTTTAATTGATTATTTGAATCTGGATCAATCGTTGTTCCGTTTACATCAAATTCATAGCTTCCTGTAATCAGGATCCCATCATAATTCAAATTGATCCCGACTGTATCTCCTCCCAATACGACTTCATCTAAAGCGAAGACGGATGGTGTCATGATTAGAAGAAGGATCAGTGTTGAAGTCAGGATCTTCAGAGATTTTTTCAGCATGTTATTCGCCTCCTGAAATTATTATGAATCAAAACATTCAAATTATATTTGCAATTTTTACCATGAAAAAATCAACTGAACATCCGATCCAAGATCATCATGCATGTGAATCCAACCGCAAAAAAGAATGTTCCGAGATTGGAATGTTTTCCTTGTGACATTTCGGGAATCAGTTCTTCAACAATGACATAGATCATCGCCCCTGCCACAAAGCTCAGCAAATAAGGTAGAAACGATAAAACCGACTTGGCAAGAACTAAAGTTATCAAGGCCCCCAAAGGCTCGACGATTCCTGAAAGTGCGGCATATATAAAAGATCGGCGTTTAGAGAGACCGTTTGAATAAAGCGGCATTGAAATGATAGCTCCTTCCGGAATATTTTGTATTGCAATACCGATTGCCAGAATCAGAGCGCTGATCAATGTAATTTCATGACTTTCTGAAAGCCATCCGGCATAAATGATCCCGATGGCCATGCCTTCCGGCAAATTATGAAGGGCAACTGCCAGGACAAGCATCGTGGTCTATTGAAAATTGCCTTTTCTGCCTTCTGTACTTGCACTGTTTAAATGAAGATGCGGAATCGTTTTGTCCAAAGAAAAAAGAAACAGGATCCCCGTCCAAAAACCAATTACAGCCGGAATAAAAGAGAGTTTTTTTAAAGAAGAACTCTGCTCTAAAGCCGGAAGCAAAAGACTCCATATAGAAGCCGCCATCATAACACCACCTGCAAATCCCATCAAGGATTTCTCCAACGATTTATTCGGTTCATTTTTCATAAAAAATACAAAGGACGCACCTAAAAGCGTGCCGAGAAAAGGAATCAGGATTCCTTCTAATAGTTTGATCTGCATAATTTTACCTCTTTTCTAGTCTTGTACTTATTTTCGAATATATTCAGCATTTCTTTAGTTAGTTTTAGTTGATTGAAGGAATAAGGATATTCAGTGATTATATTTTGTCAATTCAGATACAAAAAAAGCAGCTTATTCAAGCTGCTAGAAACGTTCGATTTCATTCCAGAGCGCTTCCCTTCCCTTGCCTGTTTCTGCAGAGAATAAGACAAGTGGCTCATTTTCGTTGATTAGAAGCGTTTTGCGGATGATTTCAATTTGTTTGATCTGTTTGTTGTGAGAAAGCTTATCTGCCTTTGTAGCGACGATACAGGTCGGAATTTGATGATATCGTGCAAATTCAAGCATCATGCAATCATCTTCTGTTGGTTTATGACGGATATCAACGATCAGGATCATACCTTTGAGCTGTTCTCTTTTGGCGAAATAATCTTCCATCATCTGACCAAATTGAATGAGCATTGTCTTGGATGCATTCGCATAGCCGTATCCCGGAACATCGACAAGCATCCATTCATCATCAATGTTAAAGAAATTCAATAATCGGGTCTTACCCGGCTTATTTCCGACATAGGCAAGTTTCTTCCTTGAACATAAGGTATTGATCAAGGAAGATTTTCCTACATTACTGCGTCCTGCCAAACAGATTTCCTTCAATTGTGATTCAGGCCACTGTTCTTTTTTTGCGGCAGATAAGACAAGCTCAGCTTTGCTGATCACTTTCATGATTATCGAACCAAGGCATGACGAAGTACCTGATCCATGGATTCTACCGGTATGAACTTAACCGAATCCTTGACCACGGATGGAACCTCATCCAAATCCTTCACATTTTTAGATGGGATCAGGATCGTATCGATCCCGCTGCGATGAGCTGCCATGCTCTTTTCTTTTAATCCGCCGATCGGAAGCACATTTCCTCTCAACGTCACTTCTCCTGTCATCGCAATATTGGAATATACGGCTTTATTAGTCAGTGCAGAGACAAGTGCTGTCGTCAAAGTGATTCCGGCACTTGGACCATCTTTTGGTACAGCTCCTTCCGGAACATGGATATGAATATCATTCTTTTCAAAGAAATCCGGAGAAATTCCCAAATTCTTGGCATTCGACTTGACATAGTCCATGGCGATTTCAGCCGATTCCTTCATGACATCACCCAATTGTCCGGTAACGACTAATTTCCCTTTTCCCTCAAAGTAAGTTACTTCAACAGGAAGAACGTCGCCGCCAAAAGAAGTATATGCCAATCCGGTAACGACACCGATCTGGTTTTCGTTTTCCTTTACACCGTAATCAAATCTCTCTTTGCCAAGCCATTGATTGATCAGCTTTTTCGTGATCCGGATCGATTTCTTATTTTCTTTGACTACCGATAAAACAGCTTTTCTGCACAAAGACGAAAGAAGTCTTTCCAATTGACGAACACCGGCTTCTCTTGTGTAATACTGAATCAGATAAAGGATAAGTTCATCTGAGATCTTAAACTGATTTGGCTTCAATCCATTGATCTGGCATTGTTTTGCGACAAGGTGATCCTGTGCAATATGAACTTTTTCATCTTCTGTATATGAAGATAATTCAATGATCTCCAAACGATCCTTCAATGCCGCCGGAATATTTTCCATGTAATTTGCAGTAGCAATAAACAGAACATTTGAAAGATCATACGGTTCTTCAAGATAATTGTCACTGAAAAACTTATTCTGTTCCGGGTCCAGAACTTCCAGCATGGCGCTGGACGGATCCCCTTTGTAATCACTGGCCATCTTATCTAATTCATCCAACAGGAATACCGGATTTTTTACTCCCGCTTTTTTAAGACCTTGAATGATCCTTCCCGGCATGCTTCCCAGATAAGTTCTTCTGTGTCCCCTGATTTCGGCCTCATCATGAACTCCGCCCAGCGAAGCTTTGACAAACTCCCGGTCCAGACAACGGGCAATGGATTTAGCCAGGCTTGTTTTTCCTACTCCCGGAGGTCCGACCAGACAGAGTATCGGAGCATTCAGACTATTCGTGATCTGCTTGACAGCAAGATATTCCAAAATTCTTTCTTTTACTTTTTCAAGACCGAAATGATCTTCATCCAATCGGGCCGCAGCCAAATTCAGATCCTCATTATCCTTGCTCATCTGATACCATGGCGTCTTGAGCAGCCAATCAAGATAGGATCGGATCACTCCGCTTTCCCCGGACGCACTCGGCATCGTCTCATAACGGGATAATTCTTCCAAAGCCTTCTTCTTGATATTCTCAGGATATGGATTTTCATTGATGATCCGTCTGAGCTCATCGCTGTCACTCTCTTGCGACGGGACATCCCCTAATTCTTCTTTTAAAGCACGAAGCTTTTCTCTGAGATAATACTCTTTCTGGTTTTCATCGATGCGATCTTTGATCTTTTCATTGATTACATTCTCGATTTCAGAAAGCTGCTTTTCTGTTTCAAGCTGTTCCAGAATCATCAAAAGACGCTGATTGATATCAGTTTCTTCAAGAAGCTGTTGCTTGACATTCAACGGAATCGGAAAATACTGGGCAAATTGATCGGCAAGAACCGGAGCAGAAACTCCTCTTGTCAATTGTGTGATCACTTCCGGCGGAAATTTCTTCACTTGTGAAGAAGCTGATTCCAATTCGGTAGCGATTCTTCTCACCAATGCCATTTCTTCCATTTCATCGCTGCAGTAATCTTCCATGATCTCCGCATCGGCAAACATCAACTCATCACTGTCATTTAAAGAGATGAGTTTCGCTCTTTGCAAGCCATAGAAATGAACCCGATAAAAGCCCTCTTTCTTTCTGACCTGCTTGATCTGACACAATGTTCCGTAGCGATACAGATCTTCCGGCTGCGGATCATCGATCATCATATCTTTCTGACAGACCAATAAAACATGGCTGTCAAAGTTTTTTCTCGCTTCATTTAAGGCATGAATACTCTTTTCCCTGCCCACCTCGATTGCAATTTCCTGATTCGGAAAGATAATAATACCGCGGGTGGCAATAACAGGAACACTTACTTCTTGACGCAATTCGTTCATTTTTTACCCTCCTTTTAAAGGTCAAAAATAAGACGAGACCGTCTTATTTTGATTTAACTGATGAATCTTTAATGAAATTAAATGCCTTCCTCAAAACGATGTCATAACTGATAGACGGTACATCAATCTGCTTTTTGACATCAGCAACATCCATGTTATATTCTTCAGCAATTTTTGCATATTCATTCTCTACTTCTTCCTCATTGGCTTCCAGCTTTTCAGCCGTTGCGATCGCATCTAATACCAAACGAGTTCTGACTTGCTTTTCAGCATTCGGCTTCATATTGTCCTTGACCTGTTCTACAGTCTGATTGACCATTTTCAAGAACTGATCGAAAGGAATGCCATACTGCTGCTGGATCCGATAGGCCTGATCTTGAACCATGCGCTGTGCTTCATCTTCGATCATGACATCCGGAATTTCGACAGATGCATTTTCAACTGCTTTTTCCACCAATTTGTTATCAGCGTTGACTTCCGCCTGCTGCTTTCTGCTGTCAGATAAATCTTTTTTGATCTTATCTTTTAACTGATCCAAAGTTTCGATTCCTTCAATATCAACATCTTTGGCAAATTCATCATTTGCTTCCGGAACCTGACGTGTTTTGATTTCGTGTACTGTAACTTTAAATACGGCATCTTTACCGGCCAGATCAGCGGATTGATACTGTTCCGGGAAAGTGACATTGATTTCCTTTGATTCTTCTGAAGCCATGCCGATGAGCTGTTCTTCAAATCCCGGAATAAAACTTCCTGATCCGATTACAAGCGGATAGTTTTCTCCTTTTCCGCCATCAAAAGCAACACCGTCTTTGAATCCTTCAAAATCAATCACTGCTGTATCTCCGTTTTCAACAGTTCCCTCTTTTACAACAAGCTGAGCATATTCATTCTGCAGTTTTTCAACTTCTGCATCCACATCTTTCTTCAAGATGCGCACACGCTCGATCTCATAAGGCAATCCCTTATAATCGCCAAGAGTTACTGCCGGCTTTACAGTTACGATAAATTTCAATGTTACTGCTTCTTCATCAATTGCTTCAAGATCCAATGTCGGACGTGCAATCGGGAATAAATCATTTGCTTCGCAACCTTCGGCAAATGCATTTTGAGCAACTACATCTACAGCTTCCATTAAAATTTCATTAGATGAAATATGTTTCTTTACCAAATTCTTCGGCGCAGTACCTTTTCTGAATCCAGGAATCTGAATATTCTTGGCAATCTTCTTAAATGCCTTTTCCTGTGCTTCTTTCCATGTATCGCCATCGATTGTTGTCTTTAATTCTACCTGTGATTTTTCTAAGTTTTGAACTGTTGATTTCACTTTAAATACCTCCTAAATCCAAACCTTTGTTTATTATATCAAAAAGTAACCTGCTTTTAAAGAAGAATACTCTTTAAATCCATAAAAAATGAACAATTTAATTCTTTTTCTTCCATGAAGTGAATGAATTCGTCTTCTTTTCCCATACATTTAAACACATACCGAACGATCGTCAAAGCCAAAATCAAAGCCTCATCCCGTTCATAATTGATGGGCATTGCCAGATATGCTTCTTGTATCAGGATCTGAATACATAGCTGATAAAAACCCACATCTTCACTTAAAAACCATTGTTCCAAGAACTTCTGGGCCTCTAAAAAACCATCGCTTTCATAAGGAAGCTCGGTATATCGAGGTATAAATGTGATCTCGCCTGCCTCTGTATTCACTGTGATTTCTTCAGAGATCTGCTGCCGGATCAAGCTTTCAATCAAGAGTGCTCCGGCCATCTTGCTGTGATCTTTTAAAAGATAGTCTTGAACCAGATCCAGCTCATCCCGAAGATTCATCTTGTTAAGTGCATTCACTGCCATGATCTGAGATTCTTCCTTGGACTGAAGCGACGCTTCGATCTCCTCTATGCTCAGTGTACGGATCTGTTCTTTTTCCTTGAGTTTTGCATGACACTCTTTATAGGCTTCCTGCAGTTTTCTTAAAGCATCCTGGGGAACATAAGGCATGCTCAGCTCCGATTCGATCAGTTTCAGTGCAGAAATATATTCTTGATCTGCAATCAAATCTGAAATCGCAGCAAGACATTCATCATAGTAATTCAGATTCATCACCCTTCGCTGTACTTTTCCTAAATGCTTTGGTAGTTTATCATAAAACTCCCTTTTTTTCAAGTATTCCTAAGCTTAATCACGATCTCTGTGGATCGATCTTTCTTTATCAAAGCCTTCCGGATAACGTCTCTTCAGTTTTTCGATATTTAGCGTAAATACATCCTCTAAAGCGATATCCAATGCATCAGCTGCCTCTGCCAGATACCAGGCAATATCGCCCAGCTCTTCTATCAAATGCGCTCTATTTAAATCATGTCCATGAGCCAAATGCTTTTTAACGATATCGATTGCTTCTCCCGATTCTCCACACAGTCCCATCACACTATTGATCAGCTGATCTTTTTTAGTCAGATTCTTGTTCATCGTGACGAGTGCTAATTGTTGATATTCGTTGATTTTCATAAAAAAAACCTCCCAGTTAAGTGTACCATACTTTATAAAAAAGACAATCTATCAAAGCGATTTTAACTCATATCCGCAAAAGCTCCGTCATATCTTGTTTTAGGAGGAGTTCCTATGAATAAAACTAAACTAAAAACGCTTTTTTCTTTTTTGTTTGCCACGGTTGCCGTATTTAGTTATTTGATATCCAAGCCCAAAAATGATGAAATATCTGTCAGTGTCCTTGATAAAAACCAAATACAAGTCATCACGATCGTAAAAGATCAAAGCAATACACTTATTCCGGTTTCTTTTTCCATAGATGAAGATTCAACAATTGAACAACAGCTTTTCTCTTCCCTGTCCAAACTGATTAAAGGCTCCTATGAATCAAGGCAATATTCCGCGCTTTTGCCAAGTTCAACCCAGATTCGTTCCGTTCAAATGCAGAAAGGAATTCTTACCCTTGATTTCAACGAAGAGTTTTTAAAATATGATCCGCAGGATGAGATGCGGATCCTTGAGGCAATTGCTGAGATAGGAAGACAGTTTAACGCCCAAGATATCAAGCTGAAAGTGAATGGCGATACCTTGAATTTCATGCCTAGCTATCATACCCCGATTCCCCAGCCGCTTAATGCCTCAATCGGCATCAACAACTTTGAGTCCTTTACAAAATGGATCCATAACAGTGAAGCAATTACCGTATATTATTGTAAAGAAATCGAAGATCAGACTCTCTATGTTCCAAAAACGATCCGGACTGCCACGAAGCATTCTGATCTGGAAAAAATGGAAATCATCAGCAGCGAGCTCAGTGTTCAGAATCATTTGAATCAGCCGCTTTTTACCAACAGCATTACCGTAGTGAGTCTAAACGAACAAAATGATATCACCATCATTGAATGTTCCAAAAATCTGATAAATGAAAGCAGGATCATCAATGAGGCCATGGATTGCTTCATGCTGAGTCTCTCTTCCATGAACTTCAATGACAATACGATCGTCAAAGTTGATGGTGTTGTTCTATCCTCATTAAATGATTATCTGCAAAACAATTCTTACAATAATTTTGATTTTCTTTTTAATTAGACTTTTATTCTGCGGTCAAATTTGATATATTATCTATCGGTGATATTATATGAAA
Organism: uncultured Erysipelotrichaceae bacterium; assembly: GCA_964623925.1. GTDB lineage: Bacteria > Bacillota_I > Bacilli_A > Erysipelotrichales > Erysipelotrichaceae > CATJXY01. The sequence goes on along the minus strand of CAZUVT010000019.1, from coordinate 1,309 downwards.
GTTGTAGTAGTCAGTGACAATCATGGAAAAATGTGCCTTGATACCATTCTTTTAGAAAATCAAGACGCGGATGCATTCGTGCATTGCGGTGACAGCGAGTTCCCGCCGGTTTATCTGGAGGGATATGCTGCAGTTTGCGGTAATAATGATTATTTTGATTTGTACCCGTCCGAATTGATCTTAACTTTTGGAAGCCATCGCGCTTTAGTCGTTCACGGTCATCGTTTTTCCATCCTCAATCTGAAAAAGTCATTGGCAAAAAAAGCAATCGATCATCATTGCGATCTTGTCTTTTACGGGCATACGCATCGCTTTGCACAAGATCAGATCAATGGTGTCACTCTGATCAATCCGGGTTCTTTACGCTATAATCGGGACAATTCCGATCCTTGTTATGCTGTTGTTGAAATCACCGATGAAAAAATAACAGTCAGACGTGTCGATTTATAGATTTTACTTGCAATTCATTTCAAGATTTGTTATTATATTCAAGCACGATAAGTTGTCCACGTAGCTCAGCTGGATAGAGCATGCGCCTTCTAAGCGCACGGTCGGGGGTTCGAGTCCCTCCGTGGACGCCATTGCAAAAAAATTAAGCTGTCAGAGATATTTCCGGCAGCTTTTTTGTTTTTATTGATTCGGGACGACGCACAACATGATCAAAGGTACATCATTTTCATTGAGGATGGAATGAGCATTTCCTTTCGGACAGTAATGACACTCTCCTGCCTTGACATATTCGATCTGATCATTGATCATGCATTTTGCAACCCCGCTCAAAACATGAACAACTTCACAGCTGGTCGCATGAACATGAAAACCGATGGAACATCCCTTCTCTAACTCGGCTTTCATGATTTTGATGTGATCATCCTGAAAGATCCTGCCTTTAACGATTCCTTTTCCTCCATTGAATTCATGAAGTTCCGTTATTTTCACCTTTTCAAAATCAATCATACATTTCTCCTTTATATAATAGCCATATCATAAAATAAAACTGACAGATTTTCAATCAATCTGTCAGCAGATCATTCAAGAGTTGCCACTTCAACGATGACTTTTTGATTAAAACGATTTTTGATCTGAAGTCTCATCTGATTTGGATCCGATGTTGTAAAACAATATTGCTGAGGGAAAGACTTCGCCACTTCAAACATGGAAGCTTCCAGCAGATCTTCTCCCAGATAGGCAGGACATTGCAAAATATATTCAAACATCCTTTTATAGCCCGCATAAGCACTGTTCGCCAATATGACCAGATCGGATCTGTCTTTTAATAAAGACAGAGAACTCTCCAGATAATTCTGAA
>CAZUVT010000018.1:0-19266 GCA_964623925.1 uncultured Erysipelotrichaceae bacterium | reverse complement strand
TTTTATATTTGGCATGATGAACTTGCAGGATCTGAACATAAAAGGCTTGGATGCTTATTTGATTCTGGCCTATTCCTTTGAATTTTGTGCAAATCTCCTTTATAACAACTATAAAGCGATAGACAAGATCTATCGTAAAGAAGAGGATAAGAAAAGAGCGTATGCTGGCATACCCATTACAACAATTTATCTTTTAAATTTGTTTACTGGGATGTTAACCGCTTTTTTCGTATTTAACAGTAAAGGAATCGAAAATAATTCTTTTGAAGCATTAAAAATCGGAGGGTTATTACTGGCAGGATTTTTGAGCGCAACGATTGGATATTTACTAGAAAATCGTCAAATCAAAAGATGGGATCTTTCAGAAAAGAAAGTTAAGTATAGTGCTTTTGGAAAAGGCAGTCTGTTTCTTTCGATCATTTTCTATGGCCTTATCTGCATTATTTGACTGTTACGGTTAGACAGGTGATAGTAAATCGTTGAAAAAAGAAGGATTTAAGAAAAGTTTTAAAAACAAGATTTGTGAGAAATGATATACTATAGGAAGAGGTAAGATCTCGGAAAGGAGAAAACCATGAATAGTTTTTTCAAAAAGAAAAATCAGAATGCAGAATTTGTTGTGGAAGATGAATTAGACAACAGAAATAAAAAGAACAGTCAGATCGGAAAGACTTTCGGAGTTTTATTAGTGATTGCTTTGGCTGTACTCATTTCTTTTAGCGGATATTATTCCTTAAATGAAAATGAATACGCGGTTGTCATCACATTGGGGAAAACCTCGGCAGTCACGGAATCCGGTCCGCATTTTAAAATTCCGCTGATCCAGCAGGTTAGAAAAGTTTCAAAAGAAATCAAAGGAATGTCGATCGGATATGATCTACAGACAGGAGAATCGATTGAACGGGAATCTTTGATGATTACCAAAGATTACAACTTCGTTAATGTGGATTTCTATATTGAATATCGTGTTGTAGATCCGATCAAATATCTTTATAATGCTTCTGATCCATTGAACATTTTAAAGAACTTGGCACAAAGCTATATTCGTGACACAGTCGGAAGCTACACTGTGGATGATGTCATTACAACAGGGAAATCGGAAATTCAAGCAGTCATCAAAGATAAATTGACGAAGAGGATTGAATCGGAAGATATCGGTCTGATGATCATGAATGTAACGATTCAAGATGCCGAACCGCCGACAGCAGCAGTAAGCGAAGCTTTCAAATCTGTTGAAACAGCGAAGCAGGGAGCAGATACGGCAATCAATAATGCCAATAAATATGCCAGTGAAAAAATACCGGCGGCAGAGGCAGAAGCAGATGCCATTTTAAAGAGTGCTGAAGCTCAGAAACAGGCACGGATCAATGAAGCAAAAGGACAGGTCGCTCGTTTCAATGAAATGTATGAAGAATATACAAAATATCCGGCTGTAACGAAAGAAAGAATGTTTTATGAAGCCATGGAAGAGATATTACCGAATATGAGAATCATTATCGATAATGGAAATGGAATTTTGAAGACTATGACTTTAAATGATTTGTTGGGAGGGAACAGAGAATGAAGAAGAGCATATCCCTAGTAGCAGGTTTGATTCTTGCGTTCATACTATTGCTGAATTCCTTAGTCATTACGATGGAAAATCAGTTTACTGTTATCAAGCAGTTTGGCCGAGTTGTCAAAATCATCGAAACAGCAGGGCCATCCTTTAAGATTCCGTTTATCCAGCAGACACAGAAAATGCCAAAGCAGACGATGCTGTATGACTTAGCCGTTTCTGATGTCATCACCAAGGATAAAAAGACCATGGTTGCCGATTGTTTTGTCTTATGGCGGATTGAAGATGCCACAAAGTTCATCAGTTCTTTGAATGCATCGGTTGAAAGTGCTGAAGGCAGAATCAATACTTTGGTTTACAACAGTCTGAAAAATGTCATCTCCAGTTTGAATCAGGAAGCTGTCATCAGTGGAAGAGATGGGGAATTAGCTGAGGCAATCTTGAAGAACATCGGTAATGCAACAGAAGAGTATGGGATTGTCATTACGGCGGTAGAAACCAAGATGCTGGATCTTCCGGATGACAATAAAGAAGCAGTTTATGAGCGCATGATTTCCGAAAGAAATAACATCGCCGCTTCTTATGTGGCAGAGGGCGAATCAGAGGCAAAGAAGATCCGTAATCAAACAGATGCGGATATTGAAATCACGCTGTCAAAAGCGAATGCTGAAGCTCAGCAGCTGATTGCTGAAGGAGAAGCAGAGTACATGCGTATTTTATCTGAAGCCTATAATGATCCATCTAAAGCTGAATTTTATGAATTTGTCAGAAGTCTTGATGCAGCCAAAGCATCCTTTAAAGAAGAAGACAATGTTCTTGTTTTGGATAAGGATTCACCGCTTGTTCAGATCTTTTACGGAAGATAAATTAAATAAAAGGAATTCCGATTGAGATTATAATGTTTCGAAAGGAATTCTTTTTTATTGTAATTTTCCTATTGAGGGCTTATAATAATTATGGGCAAGGGAAACCTTGACGGCTTAGCTGCTTTTACCGGGGAGGGTTAGCAGCCTTTTTTATTTGTCCAAATCTTAGCTGAATACTAAGTTTTATTGAAATAAAAGCTTTCAAGAGAAATATTTTCATAGATAAAACCTTTCTAACGAAATTGTTCCACACGGCTTTGACTGGGGCGGATACATTTCCGTCGTTTCCCTTGCAGAGTTATATTAGACTAAAAAACAAAACATGTCCATACTTCAAATTTGGATGAAAAATCTTAACTTGAACTTTCATTTTTCGTATTTTATAATGGATAAGTCAAGAAATCCTTGATAAAGAGCTGCTTTTATCCGAAAGTTTGAGCAGCTTTTTTATTTTTGGAATAAACGAAGCGAATTGTTTGCATTTTAGCAACAAGGAGACTATAATTTTCATTGTTTGAATAAGATATGAAAAGAGGAATCAAAAATGAGCGGGAATACAAAGAAAATTGCGTTTATGGCCATTTTTGCAGCAGTCAATTATGTGGTCTTCAGTTATGGGAAGATCGATATTCCTTTGGCGGCAGGATCTTCGGTTGCGATTCATGTGGCCAATGCGATCGTTGTCGTTTCAGCCTTTTTATTAGGACCGATGGAAGGCGGTATTGCCGGGGCGATCGGTTTATCCATTGCCGATGTGTTGGATCCGCGCTATGTGGCATCTGCACCGAAAACTTTTTTTCTGAAATTCTGCATCGGATTTATCAGCGGAAAAGTGGCTCAGAAATTGAAACTATCTGAATGTGAGGATCGCAAAAAAGCATGGACACTAAGTATGTTTTGTGCGGCAACCGGTTTGGGATTCAATGTAATCTTCGATCCGGTCATCGGGTATTTGTTCAAAAGATATCTGCTGGGCATCAATGCAGAAGCGGCTTCCATCATCCTAGCATGGACAGGTGGCGTCACAGCGCTGAATGCGGTCATATGCGTTTTTGTTTCGGCAGTATTATACATGGCATTAAAAAAGCCGTTTGGAAGTATCTATCAAAATAATAAGTGAACGAGCTATCGTTCACTTTTAAATTTTTAAAGTTTTCATTTTTTTCTGACAATGTTTAAAGAAAAGAATACATAAGATAATTTGGACGGCAGAAGAAAATGGGGTTGCCAGCCCGATATGATAAAGGGAAACGGGGATCTGTCGGCTCATGATCCAGGAAACCGGGAGGCGGACACCAAAGGCGCCGATGATTCCCTGCAGCATGACAAATGTCGTTTCTCCGAGTCCGTTGAAATAACCGATGTAGCAGAATAAGAAAGAAGTTAAAATACAGTCAATGGCATATGCCTTTAAATATTCTGAAGAGGCTAAAATGATATCAAGATCTTTTGCAAAGATTCCGGATAAGAGATCGCCGCGAAAGAAAGTAAGACCTGCCATACAAAGGCCGGCTGCCAAGGAAGAGGCGATCCCATAAAGGAGTGCTTTTTTGGCTCGCTCGGGTTTTCGGGCTCCAATATTTTGGGCAACAAAAGCAGACATAGACTGCATATAGGCAGAAGGAACCAGCATTAAAAATCCGCATAGCTTTTCTGCGACACCGACTCCGGCCGAAGCCACCAATCCGAGACTGTTTACAATCGCAATGATAAATAAGAAAGAGATTGTTACAAGCAGATCTTGAAGCGCAATGGGAATTCCCAGTTTCAAGGTTTCTTTTATATAAGGAAGATGAAAGCGAATATAGCGAATTGAAAAAGAGAAAGGTAATTCACGATGCTTAATGATGATAAAAGAAAGAAGAACACTGATTGCCTGAGCCAAAACGGTTGCGATAGCAGCACCCGATGCACCTTTATTTAAAATAGCGACAAAGAAAAAGTCACCGCCGATATTGAAAATACAGGCAATCATGACTGCCAATAGCGGAATTTTTGAATCCCCGATTCCGCGAAAGATACTGCCGATCAGATTGTAAGCGACAATAAATATCGTGCCGATCGAACAGATGAAAATATAAGAAACGGTTTGATCAAATGCTTCAAGAGGTGCCTGCATGATCCCTGCGGCAAACGGAGCACAGAAAACCATCAGAACGCTTAAGATAAGGGCAATCAAGCCAAATAGAAAAATACCGCTTCCTATGATTTTTCCGGCTTCTTCTTTTTGACCGGCACCAATCATTTTTCCGACATAGACCGTTAATCCCATTGCAATCCCGGTAATAACCACGGTCAAGGCCTGCATGATCTGACTTCCGGTTGAGACGGCTGAAACATAGACATCCGCAAGATCTCCTCCGAATTGTCCTACGATCAGCAGATCAACGGCTCCATACATGGTTTGAAGGAATAAAGCAATCAAGACCGGAAAGGCGAACCGGATCAAAGGTGAAAATATTTTTCCTTCAGTAAAGCTAGTACTTTTCATAAGATTTCCTCCCTTAAAACATAAAAACCCGATTTATTACAAGATTTCTTGCAATCTACCGGGCGCACCCGACATCTTTTCTGACTTAAGGGCATTGCGATGCCAAGTCCTCCGATGACCAGTTACTTCGATTCAACAGTTGTTATTATATAGGAACTGAAAAAGAAGTGCAACGATAATCTTTACAAAAGATGGAACTTATAAAGAATGGAGACTTTTTCATTTTGAATAATTTCTTAAAATCAATCTATACTAATAGAGAAAGAGGTGATTTTGATGAAATTAATTCCGAGATTTAATTTATTTGATGATGAATTACAAGACAGTTTCTGGGGCAAAAATCCATTGAGTACCGCAAATTGTCTCATGAAAACAGATATTCACTTAAAAGATGGCAATTATATGCTGAATATGGAACTTCCCGGATATAAAAAAGAGGAGGTTAAGTTAGAGTTGAAAGATGGGTATCTCAATGTTGAAGCAAGCCGCAATACAAATAAAGATAAAAAAGATGAGAATGGCAATATCATTCATCAAGAACGATACTTCGGAACATGTTCCCGGAGATTCTACGTCGGAGAATCGGTAAAGCAGGAAGATATCAAGGCCCATTTTGATAATGGAGAACTCATCGTAGAATTTCCTGCCGAAGTGATTGAGAAATCAAGGCAAAACCACATTATCCCAATTGAATAAAATTTCTATTAAGACTCAATTTCTGGTCGAATTTCGTGTATAATAGGAAAAACAGAAGTTTTGAAAGCGGGATGATCAGATGGAGAGAACAGAACAGGTGGAATTGACCACACTTTGCCTGGTATATCAGGGAAAGTTGATCTTAATGCAGAATAGAACTGCCAAAGAATGGAGCGGTTATGCTTTGCCGGGAGGGCATGTAGAAAAAAGAGAATCGATTGTAGATTCCGTGATCCGGGAAGTAAAAGAGGAAACCGGATTAGATATCTACCATCCTAAGTTATGCGGAGTTAAGCAGTTTCCTAAAAATGGCGGAAGATATCTTGTTTTCCTGTTTAAAACGAATGAATTTGCGGGAGCACTTCATTCTTCCGAAGAAGGGGAAATGGTCTGGGTCGATCGAAGTCAGCTTGCGGAATATCCGACTGTGGATGATTTTGAAGAATTATTGTCTGTATTTGACAAAGACGAATTGAATGAATTCATCTATGAAGTCGTAGATGATCAGTGGAATGTTATTCTGAAATAACAGAAAGCCCTTCATGATGAAGGGTTTTCTGTTATAATCTAAATTCTTTATCATTCAAATTTGAATTATTCAATGATATTGTAAGCATTTTGTAAATCTAATTGAGCATAACCTTTTGTACCGTTGTAATTGACATATGCCCATTGATATCCGTCACTGGCAAAGTTACTTTGAGTACTTAAGATTTCTGCTGTACCATTAATAGGTACTAAAGCGAGTTGTGTACCATTAACCGGATTAGATCTTACTCTAAATTGTATTTTTGATGCTTTCAAATAGATCTTACGACTGGAACTCTGTTTTTCAATAAGATAATCATTACTTGTGTCCAACTGTGAATATCCTGTGATTCCATTGTATTCAACTTTAGCCCATTGATAACCATCGCTTTGGAAACCGGAAATGAATTGTAAGATTTTAGCTGAAGAACCAACTGGAACCATTGCCAATTCAGTGCCAGATACAACACTGGCTCGAACTCTGAATGGTGTGTTTTTGGCAATCAATCGGATTTCATTGTTGGTTGGAGTAGGGGGTGTTGGATCAGATGCTTTCTTTACTGCAACAAATGCATTTAATACATTCCTTGATCCCACCACAGGAGTTTTTCCATTACAATAGATACATCTGCTTCCACCACCATCTAAGTTGAAACCAATATTATATCCTAAGCTTTTTAAGAATTCGCCTTGTTCTTCGCCAGTCATTTTACCATATTGCGTAATGGCAAAGATAATAGTTCCGCCATTTGCTTTTTGACCAATCATGGCTCTGGTATCAGACGCCTCATACATATTTTTATTGTCTGTACCTTCGTAATCTTCTACTACTTTTCCATCACGCAAGAAACAATAGTAAGCGCTATTTAATAAAAACTTACTGTTCACGGCTGTTGCTTCGTTATCATTGTTGACCCATTTTAATAATAATGAATTACCTTGCATACCAATACAAGGGGAATTTCCTGAAAAGCTTCCTCGTAATGTATTACTACTATCTATGCAACCATTCCCTGATAAATATTGACTGGTCAAAATGTTGAATAGTCCGCCATTAATTGCCGCCTCTGCATTGCTGACAGACTTACAAAAATTTTCTACAGATTTAGGACTACCTCCTGGTTGACTCAATAATTGAATTTCATACAAACTTGGATCGATCTCAACATAACTAATTGTTGCATTGTTGTATTGTGTTGTTTTAACTTCTAGTGCCATAAATAATACCAAGTGATTAGGCTCTGATCTTGCTCAAAATCTAATATACTTTTTTGTCCTTTCTTTTTCTTTTTTATTTAGCTAGATTTTAAACTTGATTATGGCTGTCTTCTAGTGTTGCCTAAAAGGCAGCCTAGACTAGATGATGGTCAACACCTGTTTCATAGTAGTGTTCCTCCTGAGAATGACTACTTCTTTCTTTATACCCAAATTATACTACCTTTAAATGAACGAAACAGTCTTTTAATTATTTATGTTTGTAGTATAATTAAATTAGATATGACACAAATCAAAAAACAATTTCATATATTGAAAGGAAACACTTATGAAAAAGATAATCATAGGAATCATTGTGGTTTTTGGCTTTCTTTTATTAAATAATTATATTGAAAATAGACCATTTTACAGATGCAATACGACTGTTGATTTTGATATTTCCGATTCCGATCGATTGAAGGAATATGTGATGAATAATGTTTGGACAGTGGTTGAAATTCAAGGTGATTCAGAATATATAAAGGGGAAACGGGTTCATGTAAATATAAATGATAATCTGATTTATTCAATTTGGGTAGGTGTTTATGAAGACGAAGAGCTGAATGATGCACTAAATAATATCGGACTATATGGATCAGGATCACTAAGCACAGCTAGTGTTATTCAATATCACGATACTGCTAAACGATATCCTTACTATGAATCAGGAAAGTGGGGAAATAATTTTATTGAGATTGCAGAAGACCATTATACGATGGAATATTGCGAATCATCCAAATGTACAATAAAAGAATATCGAAAAGATGAAAGAGCAGTAATCGATTTTGATGGCACATATAAACTGAATGGAAAAACTTTAGTGATTGATAGAGGTGATCTTTATTATGTTGAATCAGATAGACATTATACGATTTATCAAACAGATCAGAATCGTATTACAATAAACGGACAGATTATTTCTGAGATTCCAAGCTATCGCTTTTGGATTGATGAAGAAGGAAATATTATTTTGTTTTCAGACGGTGTAAATGTTTATAACAAAAGTGAAGAAGAGATTAGTGAAGAATATCCATTCTATGTTCTTGAAAAACAGAAATAGCGGGGTGATCCTATATGAATATAAAAATGAAATGTTGTGTATGTTTTTTGGTTATAATGCTGTGTGGATGTTCGCAAAGAAAAAATCCAATTGTCGATGAAAATGTTCCGTGGAATTTACCTAATGAAATGGATTGGTTTTTAAGTGAAGCGGTATAGACATATAATGAAGATCAGGAAATTGTCTTTCTTCGTTTTGGTGGAAATGTGAGAATGGTTAAAATGACGGGGATTGACTGTCTTGAAAATTTGGGCCATAGTTCGGGATTACAACAATATTATGTGAGTTATCATCAAATAAAGAAAAAGGGAAATGCCCGCAGTTATGATTATCCCTATTTACAAATTGGTGATCAAAGCTATGATTTTTTAGAAATCACAGAAGATTCATTTACTTTAGCTGATTTCAATGACGGAGAGTCCTGTACTTTTACAAAGAAAGAAAGCGGAGCTATAAAATTAAACGGAAAGTATCTTTATAATGGAAAAACTTATACTATTTATTATTCATCTATTGAAGGAAGTATTATCCATGAAGAAACCGGAAGACGTTATAAACTTACAGAGTTGGATGATAAAAGAATCAAAATCAAAGAATCAATCCTTTCAGATATACCGATTTATCGATGGTGGGAAGATGAGGAGGGAAATCTGTATCTTCTATCAGAAGGTTATGAAGTCAGCGGCATGAGCAATGAAGAGATCTTTCAAAATTTTCCAATCATTAAATTAGAAAAGATAGACTAAAAAGAATGTGAATGATTTTAAGAGGAAAAGCATATGAAAAAGATAAAAAATAAGATAGTTTTGTTAATACTGATTTCTGTTGGCATCGTTGGATTGGCAGCTATAGTTAAAATATATGGTAGAGTTGAATTGACCAAAAATGTTGATTGTACGATTGATGTGGATTTTGATATTTCAGACGCTCCGCAAATGAAAGATTATCTTCTAAGTGGTATTTGGACATTTGAAAGAGATAATATTGGAACAAGTTTCTATGAAGAACAAGCCGTCTTTGTAAAACTGACAGACGATTTGTTTTATTTTACAACAGACAGGTTATATCTGGAGGAAGATGGGTTGAATAATTTAGGAAATACTCATGTTATAGATAGATTTGAGAATAGAAATCTTGTCCTCCATCCAAAACAAAATCCAATATTTTCTTTAAATGATTATTCGAAGTGGAGTGAAGAATTTATTGCCATGAATCAGGATTCCTTTGTAACCTTAGTCAGTTATAATACTGATGATCTATTAAGATATTTCATAACAGATCATAATTTTATTTTAAGATATCACAAAAATGAAATGACAAAAGTTGTTTTTGATGGGACTTATACATATAAAGGAAAGACTCTTACCATAGAAGGGGAAGATCTTTATCATCAAGAAGCAGATAAGCATTATTTGATTCGTCAAAAAGATGATCATAGATTGTATATTGATGGACAGATTATTTCGGAGGTGCCAAGCTATCACTTTTGGATCGATGAGGAAGGGAATATTGTTTTGTTTTCAGAAAGAACGAGAATAAGTTCGTTGGAAGATCAAGAAATTCTTGAGGAATATTCGTTTTATGTGTTAAAGAAACAGGAATAAGGAGCGAAAATAGTATGAAAAAGAAATGGTTGATCTTAGTATTGGTAACACTTTTGACTTATGGATGTTCACAAAGAAGAAATCCGGTAACAGATGTGAATTTTAACTGGCGAGACTGCTTAGAATTGAATCGATACTTGAAGAATTCGATTTGGACTTTTAATGATGGAGAAGGGTTAATATTTATAAGTGATTTTGAACTGGTTAAAACTACTCAGAAAGATTCCGACAAGAATTTTGGACATTGTTCTAAATTGCAAATATACAATTGTAATAATCATAAACCTGAAATAATTACTAATATAGGTGATTATCCTTATTTAAAGATAGGAGATAAGACATATGATTTCATTGAAATTAAAGAAGATTCCTTTACATTGGCAGATTTCAACGATGGAAAACCATGCACTTTTACAAGAAAAGAAAAAGTGATCGAGGAAAAAACAGGAACCTATCAGTATGAGGGAAAAACCTATTCCTTGTATTTGTCCGAATATTCAGGAAGTATCAGACACGAGGAAACAGGAAGAAGTTTTGATGTAAAGATTTTAGATTCGAATCATTTTAGAATAGAGGGAACGATCCTTTCAGATATTCCGGTCTATCACTGGTGGGAAGATGAGGAGGGGAATCTGCATCTTCTATCAGAAGGTTATGAAGTCAGCGGCATGAGCAATGAAGAGATCTTTCAAAATTTTCCGGTCATCGTTTTAGAAAAAATAGAAGAGTGATAAAAAGGAAATCTATTCGTAGATTTCCTTTTTATGTCCGGTATTAATAACTAAGATGATTAATCTTTCCTCCATGATCTCACAACATATTCGCGCATTGCCAATTCGAATTCTCCATTGATTTTCCAAATTTCCTTTAATAGCTTTTCCATAGGCTCGAGGATCAGTGCAATTCATTAGATTTTTAGAGATCCAATTCAATAACATGACTCTTGTGTATGGGTCCATTTTTTTGAATTGTTTACCAGCGCGTTTGGAATATTCTACCCGATAGGTCATAGATCCAGATCCTTTATTAAGCCTTCATGAGAAATAGTCACAGGATCTTTTAAAAATTCCTGATGAGCTTGTTCGGCAAGTGCGACATCATATTCGTCTTCAATTTTTTCCATTAATGCTTTTTTAAAAGCTTCACCTAATGTACAACCATGAAGACTCGCATAACTTTTAAACAATTTTTCTTCTTCTTTATTCAATCGGATTGAAAAACTCATTTTTTACCTCTTTCTGTAATACATTATATAATAATTGTCTATTCAACTTTTATATAGGTGAAAAACAGAATAAGATCTACTAATGAAAATTTAAGAATTAGATTTCCTGAAAACCAATCCAAACGGAGAAAAACATGATATACTTACTAAGGGTGAAACTCATGTTTAAAATATTGATCGTAGAAGATGAACAGGTAATTGCGGAGGGGTTGAAGCAGCATCTTGAAAAATGGGATTATACTTGCAGAACTGTACGCAATTTTAAAGATATAATGGAAGAATTTCGTGACTTTGAACCAGATCTGGTTTGTATGGATATCGTCCTTCCTTATTATAACGGCTTTTATTGGTGTAATCAGATTCGTGAGAATTCACGGGTACCGCTGGTTTTTATTTCCAGTGCCAATGATAAGATGTCTTTGGTTATGGCAATACAAATGGGTGGAGATGACTTCATCACAAAACCTTTTGATCTGGATATCGTGACGGCTAAGATCCAGGCTATCTTGAGAAGAACCTATGACTTCAAGACTGAATTAAATCAGCTGAAAGTGGCAGATGTAACTTTGGATCTCAATGAAATGGTTCTTTCCTATAATAATCAAAGTGTGGAGTTGACAAAAAATGAATTCAAGATCCTGCAGACCTTGATGCTGCAGCCGTCCACCGTAATCAGCAGAACGACTTTGATTGAAAAATGTTGGGAATCTGATGAATATATCGATGATAATACTTTAACGGTAAATATTAATCGTTTAAGAAAATTGTGCGAGCAACTCGGACTGAATGATTTTATTCGTACAAAAAAGGGGATCGGTTATGCGGTTTGGAAAGATTAAGCGTTATCTGGAAGCACGACTTTCTTTTATTGTATTTGCTTGTTTGGTTTTAATTGTTTATACGTTTTTGGGAGTGCTTTGTGCTTATCCGATCGATCTGCTTATTTATATGCCATGCCTGGGTTTGGGGATCCTGGCTGTGCTTTCAATTATAGATTATAAGAGAGTGACTGTTGAACTGGATCTGATGGAAAATCTGATCATGCAGGACGAATTGGATATTTCTTCCATGCCGATTTCAAATGACCCAAAGGAAATCATGTTTAAAGAAGCTTTGGAAAAAATAAATCGGCAGATGAAGGATATCCAAAGCGAGGTCAATGAGAAGCAGGAAGAAAAGAGCGAAGTTTTGACCTGCTGGATCCATCAGATCAAAACACCGGTATCAGCTTTGAAGCTGTTGGCCCAAAACAGTGAGACAGAAGAGAAAGAAAATCTTCTTTTGGAATGTATGAAAATCGAACATTATTTAGATATGATCCTGCAGATGATCCGTTTGGATGAATATGAAAATGATTTAGTCATCACTCAGGTCGATGTGGAAAAGATTGTTCGCAGTGCAATTCGGAAAAACGCAAAAAGCTTTATTCTGAAGAATATTAAAATTGAGGTGGATATTCACTCTTCGCCGGTTCTGAGCGATGAAAAATATCTGCAATTTGTGATTGAACAGATCCTGCAGAATTCTTTAAAATATACGATGAGCGGGGAAATATCCATTCATATGGATCAAAGACAGATCTTAACGATAAAAGATACCGGAATCGGTATTTCATCACAGGATCTTCCGCGTGTATTTGAAAAAGGATTTACCGGATATAACGGCAGATTTGATAAAAAGGCGACCGGGATCGGATTGTATCTGGTAAAGCAGATCTTAGATAGACTGCAAAATAAAATTGAAATTGAATCGGAAGTCAATCAGGGAACAACGATCAGGCTGAATCTCTATCACAAGGAAACGATCAAGGAATGAGTTGGCTTACAAAAGTGTAAGAAACAAGATGAAAACTGTAAGGGGATTCGATGGAGGATCCTCTTTGGTTTATTTATAATAAGGTCATGAAAAAGGAGAATTAGAAAATGAGTCTATTAGAAGTTAAAAGATGTAAGAAAACGTATACGGCCCGTTTTGGAAATCAACAGGTTCAGGCCTTAAAGAATGTTAATTTTTCGGTGGAAGATGGCGAATATGTCGCTATTATGGGAGAATCCGGATCAGGAAAGACAACGCTACTGAATATCTTGGCTACTTTGGACAAGCCGAGCGGAGGAGAGGTCCTTTTAAATGGAGAAGACCTGACAAAGCTTAAAGAGAAAGATATGGCTTCATTCAGAAGGGAAAATCTGGGATTCGTCTTCCAGGATTTCAACTTGCTTGATACCTTTAATAATCGTGATAACATTTTGCTTCCGCTGGTTTTATCAAAGAAAAGCGTTAAAGAGATGAATGAGCGGATCAAGCCATTGCTTAAAAAGCTGGGAATCGAAGAAATCATCAATAAATATCCTTATGAATGTTCCGGTGGACAGAAGCAGCGTGTTGCAGTCGCCAGAGCCTTGATTACACATCCGCAGCTGGTTTTGGCTGATGAGCCGACAGGAGCTTTGGACTCAAAGAGTACAGATTCACTTCTTGAAATGTTTGAAACCGTGAATCAGGACGGACAGACGATTCTGATGGTCACACACAGTGTCAAAGCGGCCAGTCATGCAAAGCGTGTTATGTTTATCAAAGACGGAGAAATATTTTATCAGCTCTATCGCGGCTCGCTGACAACAGAAAAATTCTATCAGAAGATCTCAGATACCCTGACGATCCTGACAAGCGGAGGTGGGGAAATTGAATAAGCCTATTTTATTCCGGCTGGCTCGGCAGAATATCCGCAACAATTCCCGTTATACTTTCCCGTATATCTTAACTTGTATCGGAACTATTATGATGACATACAATGTTTCTGCCATCCGTGAGAATATTGAAGGAATGTGGGGAGCACAGTATGTTCAAAGCTATATGACCATCGGTCTTATGGTCATCGCTGTCTTTTCTGTAATATTTTTGTTGTATACGAACCGATTTGTCCTCAATCAGAGGCAAAAGGAATTGGGCCTTTATACGGTATTGGGAATGGAGAAAAGCCATGTCTGCATCATGGTCATTCTGGAATGCTGTCTGATGTTTCTGATTTCCATTTCATTGGGTCTGTTTTTAGGAATTCTGCTGAATAAAGCCTTGTTGATGCTGCTGTTTAAACTGATGCAGGTTGCCCAGGCAGCAAAGTTTCAGATCAGCCTAGGTTCGATTCTCTCGACATGTACTATTTTCGTCATCATTCTGATTATTACCATTGGCTCTAATGTTATTAATGTAATCAGAAAAAATCCGATTGATTTGATTCATGCTCAAAGTGCCGGAGAAAAAGAACCGAAATCCAGTATTTTGATTACCTTGATCGGTTTGTTGACCTTAGGTGGCGGATATTATATGGCCATCACAGTCAAAGATATCATTCATGCAGTCTTGTTGTTCTTTGTTGCGGTATTTCTGGTCATTATCGGAACTTACTGTCTTTTCACATCAGGAAGTATCAATTTCTTGAAAATGCTGAAGAAAAACAAGCATTATTACTATAAATCCAAACATTTTGTTTCCATTTCCGGTCTGATTTACCGCATGAAACAGAATGCTGTCGGTTTAGGGAATATTTGTATCTTATCTACCATGGTTCTGATTATTTTAACCAGTACGCTTACGATTTATTTAGGAGTAGATAAAAATATCAAAAACCGTTATCCTTATGATTTCGATTACTATTTCCGTGGGTACTCGTCTTTAGAAAGAGAACAGATATATTCCTGTTTAAAGGAAGAACTACAGAAAAACGGCGGAGCAGATAAGCTTGTTTCCTATGTGTTTTATGACTATCAGATGGACGCGGCAGATCATAGCTATTTGAATGAACAGTTTTTAAATGAAATGTTTTCAATCACCTTACTGCCATTGTCTGAATTCAATAAGATGACAGATCAGAATATTGTACTGGCAGATGATGAAATCTTGTTTTATGAAAAAAACCAATCCATGGATTTTAAGACATTAACCCTGAGAGGAAAGACATATCAGGTTAAAGAAGAACGTTATACGCCGTTTGTTGTCGCTCGTGATATGGCGGAAATCACCGAAACATATTATGTGATCGTTGCGGATAGTCAACTGTCTGTGTTGGGGATTGATACAAATCGGGAGTTGACCTATTTTATCGGATTTGATACGAAAAGTTTCGATGAATTGCCTTATTCTCTGCGAGTTCAGGTGGATGATGTGATAGAGAATTTTGAAGCGGTTGAGGGAAAATACAGCTGGTATTATTCTGAAAGCAAGCAGAGCAATCGGGAAGACGTTATGGCATTATATGGTGGATTTCTGTTCTTGGGAATCTTTTTGGGAAGTCTGTTTATGATGGCAACGGTTCTGATTATCTATTATAAGCAGATTACCGAAGGATTCCAGGATAAAAAACGTTTTGAGATTCTTCAGAAAGTGGGAATGGATAGAAGAGAAGTCAAACAGACGATTAATGATCAGGTTCTGATGGTCTTCTTCCTGCCTCTTGTCACGGCAATCATTCATACTTGCTTTGCTTATCCGATGGTTAAGAAGATCTTATCGGCAATTGCCCTGGGATCTGTTCAGGAGTATTTCGTATGTGCTTTGATAACGACGATATGCTTTGCCTTGATTTACGCTGTTATCTATAAATTTACGGCACATGCTTATATTAAGATCGTGGAGGAAAAAAGATGAAGAAAATTATAGGAATCATTTTGATTTCTTTAGGAGGGTATATTTTTTATAGAAAAAAGAAGGATGAGGATTGGAAAAGTTTTTAAATAAGAATGTCTTTATATTTCAAGACCTTTCAACAAATAACGATATCAAAACAAATTGATTATTAATGAGGAACGAACTGTTGTGTCCGTTCCTTCTTTATTTTGATCCTTCTTTACGCAATGAGAAGAGAAGATTATTGATATTTCTGAAAATTTTTCATAGGATTATGAAAAAATGCGTTGCATTCGATTTGGAAAAGTGGGATGTTCATTGAAATGGAAAAGTTGCTGTGATAAAATGAAGCCAACAAGAATAAAACTTATAAATAAAGCAAAAACAAAAAAAGAAAAGAGAGAGAAAATTATGAATTTTGTATTTATCAGTCCCCATTTTCCAACCGCATATTGGAATTTCTGTGACCGTTTGAAAAAAAACGGTGTGAACGTTTTGGCCATTACCGACAACAGTTACGAAAACCTTTCTTGGGAGTTGAAAGGTGCGATCAATGATCATTATCAGGTAAGCAATCTGGAAAATTATGATGAAATGGTTCGTGCTCTTGGTTATTTTACTTGGAAGTACGGCAAGATTGATTGGCTTGAAAGCAATAACGAATATTGGCTTGAGCAGGATGCTGCTTTGAGAACAGAATTCAATATCACGACGGGCTATCAGAATGATCGGATCGGTTCGATCAAAAGCAAAGAAGCGATGAAGAAGTATTATAAACTTGCAGGTGTTCCGGTAGCGCGACATCATATGGTTTCAACGGCAAAAGCAGGGAAAGCATTTATTAAGAAGGTCGGATATCCGGTTATTGTTAAGCCGAATATCGGAGTCGGTGCAGCGGATACCTATAAATTGAAAAATGATGAAGATTTTGAAAATTTTTATAATCATTTACCGGATATTCAATATATCATGGAGGAGTTCATCGACGGAATCATCTGTACTTATGACGGTGTCTGTGACAATGAAAGCAATGTCATCTTTGAAGCCAGCAATGTGACTCCGCCGATCATGGATGTGGTTTTGGATGATACGGATGTGGCTTACTATACATGCAAGGAAGTTCCTGCTGCACTTAGTGAAATGGGCAGAAAAACCATCAAAGCCTTCGGGGTCAAGAGCCGTTTCTTCCATTTGGAATTCTTCCGTTTGAATACAGCTAAAGAGGGATTAGGAAAAGTAGGAGATTATGTGGCATTGGAAGTCAATATGAGACCGGCAGGAGGGTATACTCCGGACATGATCAACTTTGCGAACAGTGTGGACTGTTATCAGATATGGGCAGATATGGTTGCGTTTAATCAATGCAATGTGGATCTGAATAAAGAACATTACTTCTGTACTTATGCCGGAAGAAAGGACAATAAAAACTATCTTCATAGCGAAGAAGAGATTGTAGAGAAATATGGTGCAAATTTAAAAATGAATTTGAGGATGCCGGAAGTATTTGCTCATGTTATGGGAGATAAAATGTTTGTCGGGAACTTTGATACTTATAAAGATTTAGAGGAATTTGTCAAATTTGTGCAGACAAAGGCATAGGAGGCATTCATGGAAATTCGTTACTATAAGGAATATAGTCATCATCTTCAAAGAGAGATGGAATTTAAAGTGTATGGGTCCAAAGGGAAACCGATCGTGTGGTTTGCTTGCCAAAGCGGCCGGTTTTATGACTTTGAAAATTTCAAAATGCTGGATGCTTTATCTGATTTCATTGAACAAGGCCGGATTCAGGTTTTCTGTCCGGATAGTATCGATGATGAAACTTGGGTCAACCCAACCTGGGACAAGCGCTTTGTAGGCGAAATGATGGAAAGATGGGCTCATTATATTATGGATGAATTCTGCCCGAGGGTTTATGAAATCAACAGTGAAAATCAGGGATGGCCGAATGGTCTTTTAGCAGCGGGAGCCAGTATGGGCGGCATGCATGCAGCGAATATGTTTTTTAGAAGACCGGATCTTTTTGATGGTGTCATTTCACTGAGCGGAGCTTATAATGCGGATATGTTTATTACAGATTATATGGATGAAAATATCTATAACAACAGTCCGATTCATTATTTGAGCAATATGCCGTTAGATCACTGGTACATGGACTTGTATAGCAGAAGTCAGATCGTTATCTGCTGTGGTCAGGGAGCTTGGGAAGGACCTCTTCTTGAAAGCACATTGAGACTGAAAGAGGTCTTGGATCAAAAGGGAATCGAAGCGTGGGTTGATATCTGGGGAATGGATGTTAACCATGACTGGCCATGGTGGTTTATTCAAATGCCGTATTTTCTTGAAAAACTAGGATATTAAAATTAAACGGATGAAGAGAAATCATCCGTTTTAAATTTCAAAAGTGAAGTATTGTCAAATCGAGAAAATCAGATATAATAGCGTATCGTTATCATGATCTCTTTCATGGGCATTTATCTCCTTGTCCAAAGAACAGGGAAGCAATCGTCATGAAAATATTATATCTATCTGTGAATTTCAATATTTCGAAGTAAAAAACTTAAAAGTGAAGAAAGATAGAATGTTTTAATAGAAAGAGGTCAAAAAAAATTTCATAAAGTAATTAAAATATTAGTGATAAAAACTGTGATTTGTTTCTTGAAAAAAAGATAAGGATGTACTAATATAAAAAACGGATTAGCAAAGGGAGGAGAATTTTTATGAAAGATAGTGATATGTTTTCAATGGGAATCGTTTTCTTGGTAATTGCACTGGTATTCTTGCTGATCGTATGGTTATTATTCAAGAAATATAAAAGCATCAATGCCATTTTAAACAGAGAAAGAGAAATGACAGGAATGGTACGTGGTTCCATCAAGGAAGTTGTTAAGGTCAGAAGACGGAATCGTTCGTTCAGATGGACAAATGAATATCCGATTGTTGCTTATGTGGTAAATGGCAAAGAGTATACAACGGCGATCACTTATGCAGAGAAAAGCAGCGGTTATTATCGGATCGGCGGCACTTGCGATATTCATTATGTTCCAAATGAGCCGGAATGCTGTGTGGTAGAAGAGTTCAGAAAACAGCTTCAGAAGAGCCGTAACAATTATTTGATCGGAACAGCAATTGTCGGGGTCATGGCATTCAACATGCTTGTTTCGGCAATCACTCAGATCTTAGGTGCATTTTAAAAGAGAAAGTATCTTTTGCAGGGGAAACGGCAGAAGATACTTTTTATTTTGATTCATGAAATCATAATCAAAAATCAATCCTTTAATAAAAAAGGAGGAATTCAATTCCTCCTTGAAGTTGTAAGATAAAAGTAGACACAAAAAATGTGTTCTACTTTTTCTTTGGT
>CAZUVT010000017.1:0-19870 GCA_964623925.1 uncultured Erysipelotrichaceae bacterium | reverse complement strand
GTTGGCGAATATCAAGACTTACAAAGTCCTTATAAAAATATAGAAATCCATTCTCATGTGAATCAACTTGATATCCTGCAACATACCTCTGTTTTTATTACCCATTGCGGCATGAACAGTGTCAGTGAAGCTTTATATTTTCATGTTCCGCTCATCCTTTTTCCACAGACAGCGGAACAAACAGGTGTCGCAAATCGTGTTCAGCAATTAAAAGCAGGGATCTATTTGAAATCAAATACACCGGATTCAATTCGCTCTGCTGTTGAAGAAGTCCTCAATAATCCACAATATAAAATAAATGCTGAAAAAATCGCAGAAAGTTTCGTCAATTCCGGTGGATATCAACAAGCTGCTCAAAAAATAATTCAAGTGATCCAAAACAAAAAAGGAGTTTAACTCCTTTTTATATACTCTTGATTTCTTCTACGATCTCATCGATGCTCTTTCCGTTTGTATCAATCTTAACCGTATCCAAAGCTTCATAAAGCGGAATTCTCTTCACACTTCTTGATATGACATCTTCCGTCCGGATTCCTTTTTCAACATCTTTCATCAGTCTCTGCTGTATTACTTTTTCTTCTGCCATTAAAGAAATTTTGACTACCTGACAAGATGAAAGATCCAAATGTTCCAGAATTTCATTGATAATCTCCTGTTCATGCATGACCCAGCAGAAGATGATCGATTCATAGACCGAACAATGGATAAAATTATTCAATAAAGTACAGATATTATTCATGACCATCCTTTTTGTTTCTTCTGTGACCTGAAACGGATCCGCATCCCAGCACCAATCACCATCTAAAAATACACTGTTATTCAGTTCCTTCTTCAAGCGTTGACATACAGAAGTCTTGCCGACTCCCATCGTACCGCCGATCAAATACAATTTTTTCATTCGTTAACCTACCCTTTGATTATTTCTGTTTTCAATCATAACAACTAGTCTTCTCAAAGTAAAGAAAATCTGTTATTCCGAAATACCTTTTGTCTTTGAACCAATCTATTCCCAGTCTATTTCAGTTAAATTGACATACCTTTTGTTTTGCGTTAAAATATCCAATATGCCCCTATAGTTCAAGGGATAAAACGAGGTCCTCCTAAGACCTAGCTACAGGTTCGAGTCCTGTTGGGGGCGCCATTCAGCCTTTAAAATAAACACTTTTTGAAAATTGTGTTTATTTTTTTATATTCAATTTCTGCCAATAAGATTCAAAATCAACTAAAAAGTATAGATCTTTTTATGAACAGTTAACCAATTACAAAAATAAAGAAAATTTCAAAGTGATATGACAATATAAATTCGGACTCGATTGATCATATCCAATGGGATCGTATCTCACTTATAATCAAATCTACACAAATATATTTGTTTTGTAGAAGCTCTTGGAAAATTTGGCAATTAAATGCCAAGAATACACAAAGCTATAATGAAACGGAAGATTTCAAAAACTTTTCCAACATTTTTCTTTCATAAATTCACTTATGATAGATATATCCTCACCTTCATAGTATTTTATTAGCAGGGACTTAAATTCAGGCACTTCTGTTTCAGGTATCACAAGAAGCCCTCCGCCATGTGAAATTAAATAGTGATTTGCAAAAATTACTGATGCGCGTTTATTTCCATCCATAAAAATTTGTGTTTTCATGCAATATAAACAGAGTTCAACGGCAATATCAATATCCTCTTTATTGCTATTTACGATTGTCTCAATGCAATTCTTAATATCCGGTTCAATTGGCAGAGGCGGAACATAAGATGATCCCCCAATTGTAACCGGTATACCACGAATTCTACCTCCATTTGAAAAGAAACCTTCATTTACTATTCTCGCAATATGAGATAATACATAATAATCCGTCTTACTTGTAACAACTCCTTTATCTAAGATAAATTCCCACGCGTGTTTCAAATTCAAGATCTTTTGAACATCTGTCGCCGTAACCCCCATTACTTTCCCATTATCAATAATCTCTTCAGTTTGTGGAAAAGATGTCGCAACGCCTTCAAGAACAGCCTGATCATATATATTCACTTTCATATTAACTTTTGCAAAGTCAATATTATCTAGAATTCTGATATCAAGTTCTTCTTCAGAATAACCCAAATTACGCAGCTCTTTTTCAACTTTGTGTAGATCTTTGCGTATTTGCTTAGCTTCGGCATTATTCCTTAACAAGAGGTTGTATAGTTCATCCGTATATTCTCCAACATAAATAGAACGAAGTTTTCCATTTTCACGCTTTCTGATATACAAATACTTCTGATAACTTTGAGTTTTAATTTCCGGAGTTCCATCATAAGGCATTAAATTCAATCTCGCTTGCAAATCAGATCTTTGATGTAAAAACTCATTTATTTTATCAAAATCACTCATCACTTTCATCTCCTTAGGGAATTACTTGATATCAATCATACAGTATTTTTCCCCAAGATTCAATATTTAGGGAACTTTTTTTCAATAATTATACTTATTTTGTTCCCTAAGTTATTTTAACGATCTGTTTTCTTTGATGATTTTATACAGACGAAAGAAATGTTACGACTTGAGTGATGATGTCAATCAACCCATATCTTACTTATAATCAAATCCACTTTCTTCATTCAGTGGTTTTTCCAATAATTCCGGATGGGCAAAAATATGTTTAATTAATTTCAAACTTCGAGCGAAATAGAAACCATCCGCAATTCTTTCATCCAATGTTGCACCAATATCGATGACATCTCTTATCTCTTTATGACCATCCGGCATCAGCATTTCTTCTTTATGCAAGGTGCCGATCGTGATCATGATGCTGTTGGTCCCATAGTTATTTAAATGATGATAAACACTCGGACATTTTATACTACCCAGATTGCTGCATAAAATGGTCGTATAGTTAGGATCGCCGTCAGTTAAGAAATCCGGATTCATTCCCCAGAAATCAAGCCAGCGAACGATCTTAACGATTACCATTAATAACGGACGTGGAATCTTAGCGAATTTATCCAATAATTCATCCACGCCACCGGTTGAATGCTCACTCTTACGGGTCTCGATCACATCGCCCACGATCTTACGACTGATTTCATTGATCGTATCTGTTTCTTTTGGCACCAGAACCATCAAAGCTTCTTCGGCATGATCACTGAAACGGCGCTTGCAGACAAAGCTTAAACTGATTTCATTGCGTTCATACATTCTTCTGCCTTGAATAAAACGGTTCATCAAAGGTCTTTCTTTGACCATCCTTGTCAAACCGGTGATAGCACAATGGAATAATGTGATTTTATAATCTAATTCCGAATTCTTTTTTTCCAAATAACGCACCAATTCCGTAGCATCGATCGTATCGTTTAAATAAACTTCACAATCTGTCCGATTCGGCATCAAATGAGCCATGACAGTTTGTAATCCCGGTACATCTTTTACCCAACGACCGTCTTTTCTGTCACCCCAATGTCTTTTTTGTTTTTCCATATCCACGTTTCTCCTTTCACCATCGCTTCACAGGGAATTCCTGCTTCGCGACATTTCGCTATAAAATTCGTTGTATCGATCTGTGATGAAACCGGTGGAAAGGCATCATCATAGTGATCCAGCAAGATCTGTCTTGGCTTTAGGCGCCGGACGATCTTCATAGCAGTCTCATCCAGATCACTGCGTCCTTGAAAAGCCATAATCAAGATATCGGCATCGGTAGGATACACTTCTTTCTCTTGCAATCCCAGACTGCCTAAGATCTGTATCCGGCATTCCGGCGCTTGAATTTCATAAAATAGGATTTCCCGATTCTCCGGATAGCTCATCAAGTTCTTCAGCAGCTTACCCAAACGCAGAGGATGCATGAAGAATTCGAACCGGCATCCGGTCCTAAGGATCAACGGTAAATCAAAATGACAATGCCGTCCCTGAATTGCTTTGATCGTCCAATTCCCGATCTGAAAGCTCTCATCGACAACTATCTCCTTAAGTTGTTCCGGTTGAACTTTCCTTTTCAAAAGAGTCTGTTTAGGAGTCTTGGTACAGTATACTTGAATCGTTTTTCCCTTAATCATTTGCGGTATATCTTGAATATGATCGAAATGTCCGTGAGTGATGAGCCAACTGTCTCTTTGTGTAAAATCCCGGATCATCTTCTGCCGTTCTTCTTGGTCGATTTTGTAAGGATATCCCAGATAAGGATCAATACTGATCCCAATTAATTTATCTTCTAATACTAATGCTGCTGTACCATACCATGTAATCTGCATAAATTTTTTTCTACTCTCTAAAACTCAAGCCTTGTTTTGGATGATTATTCCCTGTTGGCTTCCTCTTCCAATATCCGGTAAGCTACTTTTCCTACTAAAGTTTTCGGCAATTCATCTTTAAATTCAATTTCCCGAGGCAATGCATAACGGGCTACGTGATGCTGCAAATAATCCAAAATCTTTTGACGGCATTCATCATCACCTTTCACTCCGTCGCGAAGCACGATATAGGCTTTGACACGCTGTATGCGGCGCGGATCTTTAACTCCGATCACGCAGCTGTAAGCCACTTCCGGGATACTATCGATCACATTTTCAATTTGATTCGGATAAACATTATATCCGTTGGTAATGATCATTCGTTTCATGCGGCGAATAAAATAGACATATCCTTCTTCATCCATCTTTCCGATATCACCGGTATACAGCCAGGTTTTCCCATCTTCAAAAACACGCAATGTTTTAGCGGTCTCCTCTTCATCATTCAAATATCCCAACATTAAGGTCGGCCCGGTTAAAATGATTTCTCCTTCCTCATTGCAAGGTAAAACTTCATCCGTACCCGGAGTGACGATCTTATATTCGGTATCAGGAAAAGGAATCCCAATACTTCCTTCTTTATAAGTATCTTTCGGTGTCAAACAACTGGCTGTTACACATTCGGTTAAACCATAGCCTTCACGCACCTGGATAGTTGCCCCATGATCCTTTAAGAAGTGATCTACTTTCTTTTTCAATTCAACAGATAAAGAATCGCCGCCGCAATACATTCCTTTTAAGAAACTCAGATCGGCATCCTTTAAACTCGGCAAATGCAAAAGTGCTTCAAAGATCGTTGGTACACCGGCAATGAAATCCGGTTTTTTCTTAATCAGCATATCCGCATAGCTCTTATTGTTAAAACTCGGCATTAAAACGCAACAGACGCCATGAATCAGCACGGCATGAATATTGATCCCTAAACCGAATCCATGGAAACATGGCATACAGCCTAATATCTTTAATCCGACATGGAACTCTTCCCCCATTGCTTCACGCGCCTGCAAAGCACAGGCGTTGAAATTATAGTCGGATAAACAGATCCCTTTCGGCTTGCCGCTGGTACCGCCGCTATATAAAATAACTGAGGTTTTATTTTTATCGAAAACGATCGGCGGCAGCTGAATATCTGCAGCACCCTTCTTTAAAAAATTTTTATAAAGAAGCGCATGATCGGTGTTCGGAAACTTCAGGTATTTCTTTCCTTCTTTGGCAACATAAGCAGCCTTTAAGAAAGGATTCAATTCATCCTGAATGCGTGTAACTAAAATCGTAACCGGCTCTTCAACCTCCAGCAGCGCTTCTTCCACCTTCTCATAAAACATATCCACCGTAACGATGATCTTACTTTTAGAAACATTCAGATAGAAAGTGATCTCGCTTCTGGCCGATAATGGATGAATCATATTCGCTATGGCACCGATGCGATTCAGTGCGTAGAAACAATCCAAGGTTTGGGGAATATTCGGCAGACACAATGTTACTACATCATTTTGCTGAATGCCCATCGCTCTAAAAGCACGAGCTGTTTTTTCAATCCGCTGCATAAAATCCGCATATCGAATCTTACGTCCATAAAATTCATAAGCCGGTTCATTCGGATATTGATTTTTAATTTTCTCGATCATCTGGAACATTGTCAGTTCCGGATATTCCAAGTGATCTTTCTGTTTATAAACTCCCATTTCTAATCTTCCTTATTCTATAAAACAACGTTAATACTATACCTTTTTTATCAAAAAATTTCAACCTATACTCTTTTTGAACTGCATGATAAATCTCAAGACTCTGTTGTAAGCAGCAACGATATGATCATCTTGCTTGACAATCATGCCGGCTATATTTTATAATGTCCCCATCAAGTAAATCGCTATGAACGGAAAGAGTAACGGAAAAGTATGTTACAGAGAGAGATCGTCAGCGGCTGAAAACGATCTTGGCAGAATTTTTTGTGAAGTGCGTCCGGGAGCGGGCAATCAGGCAATGGATTGATGTTATGCCGCGTTAAGGCAGCGTCCGTGTTAGCGGACTGAGTAAAAAGTAAGAGTGGAACCGCGTGGAAACTACGCCTCTTTTGTCCTATGGATAAAAGAGGTGTTTTATTTTTTGAAAGTCAAATAAAGGAGAAAAAAATGTTTAAACGATTAAATGAACTTCTCAACGCCTATCAAGCCAAAGATCCATCAACGCGATCGCGGTGGGAAATACTATGTCTGTATCCCGGTGTACATGCCATCTTCTATCATCGCATCGCACATTTTCTACATCAACATCACTTTCGATTTTTAGCCCGTTGGGTATCTCAATGGTCGCGAATGTGGACGGGGATAGAAATCCATCCGGGTGCCACTATCGGGCGGCGTCTGGTCATCGACCATGGCATGGGTGTCGTTATCGGTGAAACAGCCGAACTGAAAGACGATGTGCTCTTATATCAAGGCGTTACTCTTGGTGGAACGGGAAAAGATAAAGGCAAGCGCCATCCAACCATTGGTAATAATGTCATGATTGGTGCCGGAGCCAAGATTTTAGGTCCTTTTACCGTAGGAGATAACGCACGCATTGCAGCGAATGCCGTGGTGCTCGCAGAAGTTCCTGCCGATTCAACCGCAGTCGGAGTTCCGGCCCGCATCGTCAAGATTGCCGGACAAAAAGTCCATTTTGTCGATGAGATCGATCAAATCCATATTTCCAATCCCATCGAATCGGAACTTACAGCACTTCGCCAACAAATTGAACTGCTGCAGGCTGAATTTCAAAAGAAAATATCACACTAAAGGAATATACACAAAGAAAAAGGAGATTATTTATGCGTAAAATCATTACATCCATTGATCAATTGATCGGCAATACCCCGCTTCTGGAGTTAACTCACATTGAAAAACAGGAACATTTGGAAGCGACTGTTTTAGCTAAATTGGAATATTTGAATCCCGCCGGTTCTGTCATCATTGAACCGACATCCGGAAACACCGGAATCGGATTAGCCTCTGTTGCTGCCGCCAGAGGATATCGGATCATCATCGTTATGCCGGAAACGATGAGTATTGAACGTCGTCAGATCATGAAAGCCTATGGAGCCGAATTAGTTCTTACCGAAGGAGCCAAAGGTATGAGCGGAGCCATTGCCAAAGCAGATGAACTTGCCAAAGAAATACCGAACAGTTTCATTCCGGGACAGTTTGTCAATCCGGCTAATCCGGCAATCCACAAAGCGACTACCGGTCCGGAGATTTGGGAAGATACCGAAGGAAAAATCGATATTTTTGTTGCCGGTGTCGGTACCGGAGGAACCATTACCGGCATCGGAGAATATCTTAAGAGGATGAATCCAAACATCCAGATCGTCGCCGTTGAACCCGCTGACTCTCCGGTTTTATCCAAAGGAGTAGCCGGAGCACATATGATTCAGGGGATCGGAGCCGGGTTTGTTCCGGAAGTATTGAATACAGCCATCTATGATGAAATCATTGCCGTCAAAAATGAAGAGGCTTTTGCACTCGGTAAACAAATCGGAAGATCCGAAGGCTTTTTGGTAGGTATTTCCTCAGGTGCTGCTGCAGCTGCCGCAATCCAGTTAGCGAAACGTCCTCAAAACAAAGGAAAGACAATCGTTGTCCTCTTGCCGGATACCGGAGACCGATATTTATCGACTCCGCTATTTACGGATTAAAAACCATAATTCATGAACCTCTATTAACTATGGGAAAGCATAAAAAGAAGGAGCATTGATCTCCTTCTCAACAAATCAAAATTCAAACATTTATTTTGATAGACATGAATTGATCTGATCTTGGCATAATTCATCTGCCAGCGATTGGATCTCTTCCATATTTTTTTCACTTAGCGATGCCCAGATCTGAACGACAGGCTCTAACAATTTCAGATCCTTGCAGCTTTCAAGCATTTTTGTCATGATCTTTGCAGCCATAGGAGCCCAGGAGCCGTTTTCAATCAATCCGATCTGGCGCTTCTGATATCCCCTTTCAGTCAAATGATGGATATACTCTCTCATGAAAGGAAAAATTTCATTGTTGTAGGTCGTTGTTGCCAAAACCAGCTTGCTGTATTGAAATGCTTTTGAAACAGCTTCGGCCAGATCACATCGCGCAAGATCATAAACAACATAATTAGTAACTCCCCGATCTTTCAAACTTGCAGTCAGCTTTTCGACTGCTTCTTTTGTATGTCCATAAACAGAAGTATACGCAATTACCACTCCTTCGGTTTCAGCCTCATACGAAGACCAAGTTTGATACAAATTCAGATAAGTACCTAAATCCTTTTCAAGGACAGGGCCGTGAAGCGGACAAATTTTTTCAATATCCAGTGCTGATGCTTTTTTCAAAAGAGCCTGAACCTGCATGCCGAATTTTCCGACAATTCCGATATAATAGCGGCGTGCTTCATCCAGCCAATCTTCTTCAATATCCAAAGCCCCAAATTTTCCAAATGCATCCGCGGAAAATAAAACTTTATTAAAAGAATCATAAGTCATGATGACCTCCGGCCAATGCACCATCGGTGCCGCAACAAATTTTAAATCATGCGACCCCAAGGATAAAGAATCTCCTTCCTTTACAATGATCTTTCTATCATTGAAATCAGTTTTAAAATAATCCTTCATCATGTCAAACGCTTTAGCACCGGCAACGATCTGCGTATCTTGATATACATTCATAAAATTTTCTATATTCGCACTGTGATCCGGTTCCATGTGCTGAACGATCAAATAATCAGGAATCCTTCCATCTAAAACTTCTTTTATATTGTTCAGCCATTCGCTGCCGAAATGAATATCAACCGTATCCATAATGGCAATTTTTTCATCCATGATTACATAAGAATTGTATGACATTCCATTTTTCACAGAGTATTGACCTTCAAACAGATCAACATTGTGATCATTCACTCCTACATAATAAATATCTCTTGTAATTTTCAACATAATCGTACTCCTATTTTATACCCATTTTTATCATAATCTGTTAAACTCACTTTTTCAAGTCATATCTTCTCTGATTATCACTTTTACTTGTTGATAATAGTATGCCTCAATCCATATTCCTTT
Source organism: uncultured Erysipelotrichaceae bacterium (assembly GCA_964623925.1). Classification (GTDB taxonomy): domain Bacteria; phylum Bacillota_I; class Bacilli_A; order Erysipelotrichales; family Erysipelotrichaceae; genus CATJXY01. The sequence continues at coordinate 10,523 of CAZUVT010000017.1, read as the reverse complement.
AATCTTGAACTTCGAATTTGAAAATATAATTTCCATGAAACTCAAAAAAAGATCCCTCATTAAGCGATTAAACTTAACTATGAGATCTTCGATTGATCTAATGCTTGAATTGATTGACTCCGGTCGTTACCATGGCTATGTCATATTTGTTTGCCACTTCGATATTTTCGTCTTCCTTATACCATCCGCCCGGTTCTATAATCGCTCTAATTTGAGCTTTCCCTGCAATTTCAACACTTTCGCATAAAGGAATGATCGCATCGGAAGCCAAGACCGATCCTGCTGCTTTTTCTCCGGCACGCTCAATGGCATGTTGCACGGACCAAATTCGATTGTTTAATCCCGGTGCAATTCCTACGGTAGCATTTTCTTTGACAAGTACGATCGCATTTGTTTTTGTGTGCTTGACAACTTTCCAGGCAATCAAAAGCTGCTTCAGTTCTTCTTCTGTTGCCTGGCGGGAGGTAATATATTCAATCTTATTGACTAAAGCATTATTATAATCTTGAATAAGCTTTCCGCCGATCAATTGCTTCATTTCTTTTGATGCCTTTGGAATATCTTCAAACATTGTTTCCAATTTCAGGATCGTCAATTGTTCATGACTCTTTAAGATCTCAACGGATTCACCTTCATATCCTCTTGCGATGACTACATGCAAATATAAATGATTGACGATGTGATTTGCCATCTTTTCAGTTATGATTCCGCTTGTAACATAGATTCCCTCAATAATCGATGTGCCGTCACTCACTTCCAATACATGATAAAATCCTTTTTCAGCGTCTGAATCAACACTCAAACCGCATGGATTTCCATGATGGAACATCAAATTGATCACATCCTGTTCATCTCTGAACTCTCTCATTAAGCCCAAAGCACTGTCGCAATCAATGAGATCATTATAATTCAGCTCTGGTCCGCCCAAAGCTTCCGATGCAAAGATGGAACATTTCGGCACCTGTTCATCAATGATCAGCTCAGCACTTTGATGCGGATTCTCACCGGTCAAATATAGATATTTAGTTTTTATCATTTCTTTTCCTCCTTGATTAAATTTCATCTAAATGATGTTTTTTGCTTTTTCCATTTCGGTAAAATGCATTTCTGCACTTTCTTGATATTTTCTGGATAACTCTGATTCACCTTTGTTCTCATAGATCTTAGATAAAAGGGATTCAAAATCAGCACGCTGTTCAGGATTGCATGTTTTCAACATTTCCTGCACTTCTTCAAGATATGTAAACCCTTCCTCAATAAATGTATTGTAGAAAATCAAAATATCTTTTGAAACAGTTTCTTCATTTCCATCACATAAAAGATAGTAGTAACGCTTTGCTTTTTCTTTCTCTTGAATCAAAACGTAATAATAGAAGGCTCTGTTATAAACAAGCATCTTTTGCTTTTTACTCATTCTTATCTTTTCCAAATCAGAAAAACATTGATCGATTGCCGTCCGATCACCTTTAAATATCGCAACATTCAAATCCATGAAATATAAATTAAACGGTTTAAATAAATATAAGGTAAACCATTTATGACGAAGTTCATCATACTTATCGAATTCGCGGTTATAAGAATACATAGTCAATTGATTGCCAATTCTTTTGATTAAAATATTTTCTGCGATTAAAAAGATAACAATGAATACGGTACTTGAAATGAGGATTATCTGTTTCATATCATTTTCTCCTTTGTATAGTTCTTTCCCAGATGTTTAATAAGAACAATGAGTGCGAACGAACAGATGATGCTGAGGATACATAATGCAAACATTAAATCATAGTTTTGATATCGATCGTATATCATCCCATATAAGTTATTTGAAATCGAGCTCAATGCAGCACCGGTTGTCGTCATCCACGGCAATATTTTTTGAAATTGAATTTCACCGATTTCTTCTCTTGCAAGCAAAGGCATCAAAACGACATTCGTTGCACAATAGATCCCACATAAAGATGTTGTGAAATACAGAACAGATCCACTGCAGATGAAATAAGCGAAAAAGCCGGTAATGGACAAAATAAACAGAAGGATCTCTGATTTCATGAATCCGATCTTTTCATACAGAGGTCCGATCAAAAATTTCATGACCATTGTTCCTCCCAGTTCAAATGATGTCAAAAGCGATCCGGCTACAGCTCCCATCCCAATCGTAAAACTGTAATTCGGAAGATGAGAATAATATCCGCCGCACAGAAAACAGATCGATGATGCCGCTATCAGAAGCATGCTGATGCGTTTTGCCTCTTTCCCATGAACTTTTCCTGTAAATTCAATTTCCTGTTGTTTTTCTTCTTCCACATAATAAGGTTTTACTCCTCTATCAGACGGATTTTCCACAACGACCAAGGAAATCATCGGCAAGGTGATCAAAGCTCCCAAACCTGCCAGGATCATATAGCACATTCTCCATCCCAGATGCGAAATGATCAAGGATGCAAGTGGATTCATCATCATTCCCATAACACTGCCTATGGCTGTGGCAACACCTAAAGCCAAGGCTGTTTTACTTGCAAACCAGCGGCATAATAAAATGATGTAAGAAGTTCTGTAGAAAAAACCACCCATAATTCCCTGAATTGCCAATAACCCATACCAATGCCATAAAACAGAAGCTTTAGATAAGAAAAAAAACGAAAGATAATAAAAACATCCGGAAACCAGTAAAACTTTCTTTAGACCATATCGCTCATAAAAATGATTTGTAAAAGGCTGTGTCACCATCATTGCAACAGCACTGAATGTTTGAGCCAAGGTAAAGCTTCCCAATTCAAATCCAAATTCTTTGCATACCGGTGAATTAAACACACCACTGGTATCAAAAATCGTTCCTTGAGATCCGGCCTGGATCGCACAGCATGCAAGCAGGATCCACCATGCATAATGAATCTTGTTTTTCCTCATTTTTGCTCACCACATTTCTATCCTTTTAATTTATGTTTTTTACAATTTTCTGACATTTTTTCTTTATCCTGCTCATGAACATACAGATTCAAAGATTTTCCGTCTTTCAGATGAAATACATATTTAATAATCTTTTTATTATTCGTTGCTGTATTACTCACACGACTGATATTCTTATATGAAATTGCCTTCGTTTCTGTCAGGATCCCCTTTTCATAAAACCCTTTTGGCATAAATTTTAAAGTATAGATCGTACTGATGCTGATACCACACATGCATCCCAGAAATAAGGATACAAATTCTGAATCGATGATCGTAATCACACTATTAAAATGATCATAACAAAAAATAAATAACCATATCGCCAGGCAGAAGATACTGCTTATTAATTCCCCTTCTCTTCCCTTTTTAGAAAGAATAAATTCTTTATATCCCAAGAGTTTTCTGCCGGATAAAACCGCATAGTTTTTTAAAAATCCGATTGCAACTGTACTTCCTATAAACAGAATCATTTTCATCATAATCTTTCTTTAAACCTTCATCCTTCTTGAATATTCAAATTTTCTAATGCAGATCTTATCGCTGCTTCATTCTTTTCTAAATACTCTATGCTCGGAATCTTTAATGTCTGATCTTTCAGATGTATCTTCAATGTTTTGATCTTGGAATTGATATTAAGAGTATTTTCCTTTACAAATTCAACACTTTCTATTTCATTTAATTCAATAAATATAAAATGTGTAAGAATTCCATTTTCATAAATTCCCGCATCAGCAAGCAAATAAATCAACGCGATCGTCAAACATACCCCTGCCAAAAAGCCGGTCATGATCGAAAAAAGCCAATGTGGAAGATTTAACGCCAGTTTCCCGTAAAAATCAGCATAGAGTGCAAAAAACATAAGAATAACGACTAAGAATGGACCGGAAATATGCCAAAAATATGTTTTCTTCGGTATAATAAAAGAAGGATCAACACATTTCTCTTGATGTTTCTTAAATGAATGAATTCTTATACCGGCAAAAAGCACACTGATAAGAATGAAAATCAGAATACCAACGAACATGTTAACCCTCCTATTTTCTTTGTTTAATTACAGGTTGTCAGAAAGAGTCTCCTGACAACCTGTATGTTCCCTTAAATAAATCACCACTTCATTTTTGCATTATACTAATCCAATAAATGAGCAAGCCAGACCAAATACCAGAATCAGAATAATGATAACCGGCACTTTGAAATTCTTCTTCAATAACAAGTAAACGATAAAGACTGGTCCCAAACCTCTGATTCCAGGTACGATCGAATCCAAAACATCGCTTAGTGAAGAGGCCCCTGCCATGATTGTCGGAGCAAAGTTGACGTTTCTTGCAGTCAAAGCTCCCATCATCATCATTGCCAGAATACCGGCTACGATAATGACGTTTTTCGCAAAGGAATTACTTGTCAATTTAGCTGCGAATGTTTTTCCCTGAGTATATCCAGGCCACATTGTCAGGAAACTTACAGTCGGTCTCCAGCAAGCATGGGTCAAGAATACGATCAAGACGGATAACATATTTCCTGCTGCAGCCAATGGCTGTGCAATTGAAACACTCAATACATAAAGAACTGTTTGTGTAATCGTATCACCGAATCCGGCAAGAGGTCCCATCAAACCAGATTTTACTTCTGAAATCAACTGTGGAGTGATCTCTGATTCGCCCTTTTCATAAAGATCGTTCGCTCTTTGTTCTTCCAAAGCGATGGCAATACCGTTGATGCATCCACCAAAGACATAATCGGATAGATAATACTCATCATGACGGGTCATCAGATCCGCAAGACCTTCCTGATCATATAGATTACGGCAGGTATATCCCATGCCTAAAGCGAAGCCATGGCCGCCTTTTTTCGTATTCGTATCAATACAGACACGTCCAAACCACCACATGACCCATCCAATGGTCATATCTTTTTTAGTAATCGGTTCAGGTTTTCTTCTTACAACTTCAGACATATTAGAAACCTCCCTGTTCAATTTCATTATGGATCTGCAGATAGATAATGCCTACTACAACTCCCAAGATTCCAACCAGCATATTACTCATTCCAAAGAACCAAACGAGATAATATCCGATAAAGAAATACGGCAAATATTTGATGTTACCGATAACATGCAAGAACAATGCGAAACCGACTGCAGGAAGAAGTCCGGCAGCTGTAGCGATTCCGGTTGTTACCCATGCCGGGAAACTGCTGACTGCAGCTGTAATTGCAGATCCTGATGAAATTGCGATATAGCAAGTGACAAATAATACAAGCCACTTAGGAATACCTGCGATGAATGTATTGAAAATAAACATGCTCTTCCAATCACCCTTGCGGCAGAATTTATCAACGATACCTACGCAAACACCGTCAAGCCAAACGACACCGACTAATGTTCCTAAAATGTTGTATAAAACTGCAATCGGAGCAGCAATCGTCAACGCAGTTGATAGATCCATGCCTCCCCTGATAACCAGCGGAACACATATTGCGGTTGCTCCCCAGATATCCATGGCTGTCATTCCACCAACCATTACCGGTGCCATATTAATCGTTTGGATCGTAGCACCGACGATCAATCCCGTCTTATAATCCCCTAATACTGCACCTAAAACCCAAGATGCAATAAACGGAACAAAGAAGGTACAGTCTAAGCTCAAGAATGCTGTTGTTCCCCAAGTAAAGGTCGCACCAAGAGCTGCGAGAATAATTAATTCAACTTGTGTAATATCCATTTTCTCCTCCTAATTTATGATCAAATATCATATTTCGTATATGCAACGGGAACAAATTGTGGTGAGTATTGCATATAGATATTGATATTCGAATCTTTCATTTCTTTTAACATCTCAATATCCTCAGGCGAAACCAAGATCGCTTTGCGGTCATCTGCCTGAATCGTCTTTTTTTCATCCGGGATGATATATCCCAACTGCAAGGCATCGAATTCAAACCCCATTTTAAATGCCTTATGTGCCATTTCAATCGATTTAAAAACCAATAAGACCCGTCTGTTTCTCAGCTTTCCTGAATTCCAGACCTCAATCAGTTTTTCAACCGAATAAACTTCAGAACGTACATTCAATGCACAATTCTTCATGATCATGCATTTGAATTCATCTTTGTATGTTTCATCATCGATTGCAAACAAGACATTTGCCTGAGTATTTGGAACCCATGTTGAAACAACTGCTCCATGAATCATACGTGCATCTACACGTGCTAATACAACTTCTGCCATATTCCCTCCTTATAATGGATCTAAGTGCAGTCTCTCTCTCATTGAAACTACTCCTTCTTTTGCCCACTTGATACAGTAATCTTTGATCGTCTGTAAATCATTGCCTTGCATTCTGCATTCATAGGCAGCTACGATCATTGGAAAATTCAATCCTGTCAACAGCTCTATTTTCTTATCTCTCAATAAAGCAGAACTTTGATTGCATGGAGTTCCGCCAAGAACATCGACCATGACCAAGACACCATCACCGTCATCCAGCTCATCAATTGTCTCAGCGATCTGATTTTCAAACTTTGTAATGTCATCTTCGATGGCCAAAGTCAAAGCCTTTGTCTTTTCAGGAATGCCAATAATACAATTGCAGGTGCTTAATATACCTTTTGATAAATCTCCATGAGATAAAAGTAAAAATCCTACCATATTTTTCTCCTATCCTTAGTATCTATTGCAAGATCCTAAAATTTCCATATAAGAAATCAGGCACTCTTTATATCCTTTTTTTGCGAGGATATATCCATTTCCTGCAAATTCACATTGTTCATCATTCCATGCCTTGGCTCCTGCTTTATAGAGATCTGTTCCGATATTTACCTTGCAAATGCCATTTCTGGCAGCTTTATAAAGATTTTCTTTGCCCGTTCCTGAACCTCCATGCAAAACAAGCGGAACTTTGACTGCTTTTCTTATTTCTTCCAAACGCTCAAAATCAATATACGGGGTTTGATTATATTCGCCATGAGCGGTTCCGATCGCAATCGCTAAGGCATCACATCCTGTCAGTTCTACGAATTTTGCCGCTTCTTGAGGATCAGTCAGATGAGCATCCCGATCTGTCTCATATCGTGAACCCCATCCGACATGGCCTAATTCAGCTTCTACTGAAACATTGACTGCATGTGCGACTTTTACTAACTCCTTTACCTGCGCAACGTTTTCATCAAAAGGAAGCATTGACCGATCGATCATGATCGATGTATATCCAGAACGAATTGCCCAGATTGCATGTTCAAATTTTGCTCCATGGTCCAGGTTGATGGCGACCGGTATATCTGCTTCTTTAGCTAAACGCTCACAAGTTCTACCGAAAAATACCATCAGCTCAGGAACTTCATCAAAATTTTCTCCGACAAGTCTTCCCAATTTATGGTTATATTGCATCGAATTTGCACCATAGCCAATATTAAGAATAATAGCCGATCTTTTTTCAACAGCTGCTTCGATACATGCACGGGCTGTATCTTCATTGTTGCAATTTGCTGCTACAACGGCATAATTATTTTCCTGTGCATGAATCAAAATATCTTTCATTGGTACTAACATAGTACTTTTTCACCTCATCTCTACTTTCTGCCTAAATCTTTATTAGCTTTAGCGATCCATTGCTTGAATTCTTCACTTTCAAGAACCTGTGGATTCATCACTTGGAAATTCGGTGTTCCTTCTAAAATACTGGTGATTCCGTTAGCGACCATCTTTGCTGCATACACGCGGATCTCTTCAGATGAACCGCCGCCGTTATGCGGAGTCAATGTGACATTGTCTAGTTTCAAAAATGGACTATCCTCCGGTAAAGGTTCTACATCAAATACATCGATTCCGGCACCGGCGATCTTATGATTCTGCAAAGTTTCGATCAATGCTTCTGTATCAACCAAACCGGCTCTTGCATTGTTGAAGAACCATGATTTCGGCTTCATGAGTGCAAATTCATTTTTCCCGATCGCATGATGTGTGCTTTCATCTAAACGAGCATGAACAAAGACAAAATCATTTTCCGCAAATAATGTTTCTTTATCTACCTTTCTTACATGAGCCGCTTCTGCAGCTTCATCACTTAAATAAGGATCGTAGACAGAGATTTCGATATCAAATCCTCTCAGTTTTTTTGCTGTCAATCTTCCGATATTACCAAATCCAAAAATTCCGGCTTTCTTTCCTGCTAAAATAGGTGTAAATGAAGAAGTAGGATAAACGTTATTCCATACGCCGTTCATTAAATCTGCATGTCCTCTGGCAACGTTATATACTTCTGAAAGCATAAGCGATACTGCCTGATCGGATACTGCTTCAGCATTTCTTCCTGGGCAATGGATCGTTGCGATACCTCTTTCTGTTGCCGCCTGCTTGTCAATGTTCTCCGTTCCGGCTCTCAATGTTGCAAGAATTTTCAAATTCGGCATCAAATCAAAGACTTTATTGCCAAACGAACTAAAGTGGCATACCGCAATTTCCACATCTTTCAAATCATAGAAAGCTTCCGGAATCGGCATATTATCCGGTCCAACCTTTTCAACCTTCGCCAATTCCTCAATTGAATAAGGCAAAAGAATTTCTTTTGCTTCAAAGTCGCCAATTGATCTAACCTGACCAACCATAATGTTCGGAGTCATTGCTCCTTCACCGATAAACGCAATTTTCATTATTTCCTCCTTCTGTCGGATACTGCAGGATCTTTATGACCGATCCGGCAGATACCAACTGTTGTGAGTTAATTTTAGCATGGTATTTAGATGAGTTTCTCATAGGAAATTATACTAATATATGATCTCATTTTTGATGAGGAGTAAAAAACTAAAAAAGATTATAATTAGTATGGAATAGAATGATTTGGTTGTCACCATGAGGAGGATTTATACATGTTGACGAATAGGCAAAAACATATTTTAATAGACTTAATTGAAAATAATGATTTTCTCTCCTCTGCCCTTTTGGCAAAAAAACATGGAATCAGTATTGCTACTGTTAAAAAAGATCTTTCATTCATCAGAAATGAACTTAAAAACTCTAAAAATCATCTTGAATCAGTCACATCAAAAGGATATCGGTTAGTCATCCAGGATCCTACCGAGTTTCAGAAATATGTAGACACTCTCCACGACAGAGATCTCGAACCTACCACTTACAACGAACAGGCATCTCGGGTCTTTTTCATCATGTCCAAACTCTTAAACGAAAATAAATACATCCGCAGTTCAGATCTGGCACGATCTTTGTATCTGTCCAGTTCTAGATTGACTGATGATTTAAGGATCGTACGAAAAAAACTGGCACAATATAATATCGAAGTCAAATCCAAGCCGGGATATGGTCTTTACATCGTCGGAAATGAATTCTGCATCCGGCAATGTATCATCAAAGAAAATATTAATAATGATCAGATCTCAAATAATAATTTGATTCACAACGAAAATGAAGATCATATGATGACCGATATCAGAAATCTATTGACAGATGTTTTCATCAATTCCCACTTTGTCATCACCGATGTTGTCTTTCAAAATCTTGTCGTACATGTTGTAACTTCGATCAAGCGAATGAAAAATAATCATTATATTTCAAGCAATCTTGTTCAGCTGGATGACACCTATAATCATGTAAGACTTATCGCTGATGAGATCATGAAAAAGGTATGCCAGAAATATCATCTCGAATTTTCACAAACCGAAAGCAATCTTCTGGCCATCAATATACAAGGAAAACGCGAAATATCTTCTGATACTTATATTTCAGATGAATTAAACCAGTTTATCTATCAAACACTTCATGTCATTCGTGAAAAATTCAATGTAAATCTTACAGACAACATGAACCTGAGAATTTCTCTGGCACTCCATACCTATCCTTTGATTGCCAGAATACAATCCAACATGCAGTTAAAAAACAGCATGGCATATGAGATCAAACAAAATTTCATCTTATCCTTTGATATAGCCTCTACCTTTTCCTATGAACTTTATAAAAAGTATGGAGTCAAAGTAATCGATGATGAAATTTCATTCCTTGCGCTTCATTTTGAATCGGCTATCAAATCCCGAAAGAGTGAAGATATGCATAAGATCTTACTGATCTCATCAGAAAAGAAAAGCTATACCGTCCTTATCAGACAAAAGCTTTCTTCCTGGTTCTCAAATAAAATTGAAGTCATCGATATCATGAATCCCAGCTTAGTTACCAAAGACATCTATAAAACATATGATATCATCCTTACAACAGAGGATGATACAGCAAAAAAACATAATGCAATCCGGATCAACTTCTTCCCTACCGACCAGGATTTCAGCAAGATTTCTTTGGCCATGGATGGGTATCGCACTCCCAAAGATATCCTTGATAAATTTGACAGAAATATTTTCATCCAAGTAGATTCGATCACAAAATCAGAGGCGATCAAATTGTTGTGTGATAAAGCCTGCTCTGTCAATCTGGCAAATGAATCACTTTATCATGAGATCATGAAGCACGAAAATGTCGCCAATACTTATTTTGGACATAATCTGGCAGTTCCTCATCCTCGTCCTTCTGCAGTCAGAGGCTTCATCCTCTCCCACATCCATTCGCGTGTCTCCGG
>CAZUVT010000016.1:0-22253 GCA_964623925.1 uncultured Erysipelotrichaceae bacterium | reverse complement strand
CTGTTGCTGAAGGGCATTCAACTTTAACGCCTTCTTCAATTGTGAATTCAACAGGATGGCTGTATCCGACATTGAGTGTCAGCTTGTTGCCTGAAACTGCTGCACGATAACCGATACCGACGATTACCAGCTCTTTTGTATAGCCGGTATGTACGCCTTCGATCATGTTATGAAGCAAAGCACGAGTTGTACCATGCAACTGCTTTGTGTGCTTTTCTTCGTTAGGACGAGCTACTGTAATCACTCCATCCTTATTTTCAATACTCATTGCTGAGTTAAACTGACGTGTCAAAGTTCCTTTTGGACCCTTTACAGTCACCTCATTCCCCGGTGCGATCGTTACTTCAACACCAGCTGGAACGGTAATCGCTTTATTTCCGATACGTGACATTTTTCTAGTTCCTTTCTTGCTTAATTACCATACATAGGCGATAACTTCGCCGCCTGCATGTTTAGCTCTTGCTTCCTTATCTGTCATAAGACCTTCAGAAGTAGAGATAATCGCAATTCCCAAACCATTCAATACGCGTGGAAGCTGACTTGATTTAGCATAAACACGTAGACCCGGTTTAGAAATTCTCTTGATTCCGCTGATAACTTTTTCATTATTAGCGCCGTATTTCAATGTTACGGTCATTGTTTTCTTAAGATCACCTGTTACTGTATAGTCAGTAATGTAACCTTCTTCTTTTAAGATTCTAGCAATTTCTTGCTTCACATTACTTGCAGGAATATCTACTGTTTCGTGACGGGCTTGAATACCGTTACGAATTCTAGTGAGCATATCTGCAATTGGATCAGTCATATTCATCATAACTTCTTCCTCCTCACTTACTACCAGCTAGCCTTCTTGACTCCAGGAATCTGACCTTGGTAAGCCAATTCTCTGAAGCAGATACGGCATAGTTTGTATTTACGCAATACTGAATGCGGACGACCGCAGCGTTCGCAGCGTGTGTATTCACGAACAGCGTACTTTTGAGGACGATGTGATTTAATTACCATTGATTTCTTAGCCATTTTTCAGTCCTCCTTATTTAGCAAACGGCATGCCCATTTCTTTCAGCAATGCGCGAGCTTCATCATCGGTATTCGCTGTTGTTACGATAACAACATCCATACCACGTGTTTTATTAACTTTATCGAAGTTGATTTCAGGGAAGATCAACTGTTCCTTAACACCCAGTGTATAGTTTCCGCGACCGTCGAAAGCTGTCGTGCTGACACCTCTGAAATCACGAACACGAGGCAAAGAAATGTTGAATAGCTTATCCAAGAACTCATACATTCTCTCACCGCGAAGTGTTACTTTGCATCCGATCGCCATACCTTCACGAAGTTTGAAGTTTGCGATAGACTTTCTTGCCTTTGTAACAACCGGTTTCTGTCCTGTGATCTGTCCGAGTTCTGCTACGGCTTCATCCAAAAGCTTTGGATTCTGGATCGCATCGCCGACACCGATATTTAAGACAACTTTTTCAATTTTCGGGCACTGCATAACAGTTGTGTATCCGAACTGCTTTGTCAAAGTTTCGATAACGCTTGTTTTATACTTTTCCTGTAAGCGGTTCATTATTTCTTACCCTCCTTTACTTCGTTGCCTGTCTGCTTGTAGACACGGACCTTTTCAACTTTTCCTGTTTTCTTATTTGTAACTGTTTTATATCCGACACGGCTTGCTTTCTTTGCTTTAGAATCATAAAGCATAACATTGCTTACCGCAATAGGAGCTTCAGTTTCAACAATTCCACCTTCTGGATTAGCCTGAGTCGGTTTCAAATGCTTCTTAACAAGATTTACCCCTTCAACAATTACTTTGTTTTCCTTTGGTAAAGCCTGCTTTACTTCAGCAATTGTACCCTTATAGGCACCAGTGATGACCTGTACTGTATCGCCTGTTTTGATTTTCATATCATTCGACCTCCTATAGTACTTCCGGAGCCAAGGAAACGATTTTCATGTAATCCTTGTCACGAAGTTCTCTTGCCACAGGTCCAAAAATACGTGTACCTCTTGGCGTCTTGTCATCTTTGATGATAACTGCTGCGTTTTCATCAAATTTAATATAAGAACCATTTTCACGGCGTAGACCGTATTTTGTTCTTACAACAACTGCCTTGACAACATCGCCTTTCTTGACTGCTCCACCCGGAGCCGCTGCTTTAACAGCGCAGACGACGACATCACCAATAGTAGCCGTTTTACGTTTACTTCCGCCTAAACAACGGATAACCAATAATTCTCTGGCACCGGTGTTGTCAGCAACTTTTAATCTGCTTTCATTCTGAATCATTTCAAGTACCTCCTGTGCCTTATAGAATTATAGCCTTTTCAACGACCTTGACTAAGCGGAAGTGCTTTGTAGCAGAAAGCGGACGAGTTTCCATGATTTCTACTGTATCACCGATCTTAGCTTCGCCAAGTTCATCATGAGCTTTATATTTCTTTGAATATTTTACACGTTTTCCATACAGTGGATGACTCTTTGATGTTGATACTTCAACAACGATCGTCTTGTCCATCTTGTCGGAAACAACTTTACCACGTAATACTTTACGGCTTGGTCTTTCCATATTGTACCTCCTTATTGGTTATTACCAAGCTCACGCTCAGTAATAACTGTTTTGATACGAGCAATCGTCTTCTTGATCTCCTTCATGCGAGATGGAGTTTCAAGCTGCCCGGTAGCCTGCTGGAAACGTAAATTGAACAATTCTTCTTTCAAAGAAGCGATTTCCTGTAATAGCTCTGTATTACTTTTTTCTCTGATCTCTTTAATTTTCATAATTACATTTCCTCCTCGCCTTTACGCACGAATTTGCACTTAACCGGCAATTTGTGCATAGCCAAACGGAATGCTTCACGAGCAATTTCTTCGCTTACGCCACCGATTTCAAACATGATACGTCCCGGCTGAACTACTGCTACCCAACCTTCAGGAGCACCTTTACCTGAACCCATACGGACTTCAAGAGGCTTTTTGGTTCTTGCCATGTGCGGGAAGATCTTGATCCAAACCTGTCCGCCACGCTTCATATAACGAGTCATCGCAATACGAGCTGCTTCGATCTGTCGGTTGGAAACCCAAGCGCCGGATTCTGCAAGCAAACCATATTCACCAAATGTTACTTCACGACCTGCTTTTGCACGTCCTTCAGGATAAAGACGGTGCGGTCTTCTATACTTTGTTCTGTTAGGCAATAACATAATTAATTACCTCCTTCAGTCTCAGGTGCTGCAACTTTTGTTTCTGCAGCTTCCTTCTTTTGAGCTCTGTTGTTATTTCTGCGATCGTTATTCTTGCGATCTCTGCGTCCTCTTGACTGTGCCTTCGGAGCTTCAGGTTCCTGAACCATTTGACCCGGAAGAACTTCTCCGCGGCAGATCCAAACCTTAACACCCAAGCGACCGTAAGTCGTATGAGCTTCAACGATTGCATAATCAATATCTGAACGCAATGTGTGTAGAGGTACTACACCCTCTGAATAACCTTCACTTCTAGCGATATCAGCACCGCCCAAACGACCGGAAATCAATGTTTTGATTCCTTTAGCTCCGGCACGCATCGTGCTCTGGATTGCTTTCTTCTGAGCTGTTCTGAAGCTGGCACGCTGCTCAAGCTGTTCAGCAATCTTTCTGCCGACCAAATGAGCATCCAGATCAGGGTTGGCAACTTCAACCACTTTAAGATTGATGTTCTTGCCTCCTGTAAGTTTTACTAATGCCTTTTTAACTTTTTCTGCATTTTCACCGTTTGTTCCGATAACAACACCCGGACGAGCAGTACGAACGATAACTTCTACACGATTTTTAGAACGTTCGATTTCAATTCTTGATACATAACCGGCTTTTAATTCTTTTTCCAGAAATTTGCGGATCTTGACATCTTCAACCAGATAATCACCGTATTCTTTTTCAGCATACCATCTTGATTCCCAATCGCGGATGACTCCGACACGCATTCCGATAGGACTAACTTTCTGACCCATGTTCTAATAATCTCCTTTCTATCGTTCTTCAACCACAACCGTGATGTGGCTTGTTCTTTTCATAATCGGATGAGCACTGCCCTTTGCTGCAGGCATGAATCGCTTCATTGTAATGCCTTCATTAGCGTAGCAGGCTTTAACATATAATTTGCTTTCATCCAACTGGTGATTGTTTGTAGCATTCGCTACAGCGGATTTCAGCACTTTTGCTACGGCATCAGCCGCATGATTTGGAGTGAATTTAAGGATCGCTGCTGCTTCAGCGGCATCTTTTCCTCTGATCAGATCCAAAACCAATCTGACTTTACGCGGAGCGATACGTACTGTTTTTGCTGTTGATTTTACTTCCATATTTCCACCCTACGCTTTCTTGTCATCCCCGTGACCGCCGTTTTTACGTGTTGGGACAAACTCACCTAATTTGTGTCCAACCATATCTTCAGTCACATAAACAGGAACATGTTCCTTACCGTTATGTACGGCAAATGTGTGTTCAACGAAATTTGGGAAAATAGTTGAACGACGAGACCATGTCTTAATAACTTCTTTTTTATTGGCTGCATTCAGTGCTTCAACCTTTTTCATCAAATGCTCATCACAGAATGGACCTTTTTTCAAGCTTCGACTCATTTTTCATTTCCTTCCTTTCGTTAATTACTTACCGTCGCGACGGCGAACGATCAGCTTAGTGCTAGCCTTTTTATTCTTACGAGTCTTAACACCCATAGCCTTTTTACCCCAAGGTGTCATTGGTGACTTACGTCCGATCGGAGTTCTTCCTTCACCACCACCATGCGGGTGATCAACCGGGTTCATAACAGAACCACGAACTGTAGGACGGATACCCATCCAGCGCGTACGTCCTGCTTTACCGATGTTGACCAAGCTGTGATCTTCATTTCCGACTACACCAACTGTAGCACGGCATCCCTTCGGGAACTTTCTGACTTCGCCTGATGTCAAACGAACGATGACATACTCTTCTTCAAGACCGAGGATCTGAGCAGAAGCACCGGCAGATCTTGCCAGCTGACCGCCCTTACCCGGCTTCAATTCAATGTTATGGATAAATGTACCTTCAGGCATATTTCCCATTTCCAGGCAGTTACCAACTTTGATATCTGCACTCGGAGCTGAAACAACTTTTGCTCCAACTTCCAATCCCTTCGGTGTCAAGATATATCTCTTTTCACCATCGGCATAGTTCAGCAAAGCAATGTTTGCTGTACGGTTTGGATCGTACTGGACTGATGCAACAGTTGCCGGTACGTTGTCTTTATTACGCTTGAAATCGATGATACGATATAAGCGCTTATGTCCTCCGCCCTGATGACGTGTTGTAATACGACCGTTGTTATTACGTCCGCCATGGCCATGTAGAGGAGCTGTCAACGATTTTTCTGGCTTTGAAGCGGTAATTTCTTCATTTGTCAATGTAGACATTCCGCGGCGGCCAGGAGTCGTCGGTTTATATTTCTTAATTGGCATTTCTTTAGCCCTCCTTACGCATTAATTCCGGAAATAGCGTTCTTCTTCCGATAGGGGTTCAGCGAATTATTCACCGAACAATTTGATATCCTGACCATCTGCAATCTTAACGATGGCTTTCTTGATACCATGAACTGTACCTGTATAACGACCTACACGCTTTGTTTTGTCAGGTGTGTTTACAATATTTACAGATACGACTTTTACACCGAAGATCTCTTCAACAGCCTGCTTAACCGCAATCTTGTTGGTCTTCTTTGCAACTTCAAATGTGATTCTGTTTGTTTCATCCATCATCTTCATCGTCTGTTCAGTGATGATCGGACGGATAATAATATCTCTTGCGTTACTCATTAGGCCCAGACCTCCTCAGCTTTCTTGGCAGCTGCCTGAGTCATAACCAATGTATCTGCATTCGCAAGATCATAAGTATTCAACTCTTCAACTGTCATAAACATTGCATTCGGAATGTTTCTCATTGAAAGCCATACATTGTCGAAGTCTTCTTCAACATCAAACACGAACAATGTCTTCTTTTCAAACTTGAATGCATTCATCAATGCAACGAATTCTTTTGTCTTTGGTGCTTCGAGCTTAATTGCATCGACTACCACCAAATTGTTTTCAAGAACCTTAGTAGAAAGAACAGACTTCAAAGCCAAACGGCGAACTTTACGGTTCAACTTGTACGCATAGCTTCTTGGTGTCGGTCCAAAGACTGTTCCGCCGCCTCTCCACTGCGGAGCACGGATAGAACCCTGTCTTGCACGACCTGTTCCTTTTTGTCTCCAAGGCTTTTTGCCGCCACCGCTTACTTCGCTGCGGCCCTTGGTATCATGAGTTCCCTGACGCATGCTTGCACGCTGCATAATGATTGCATCGAACATTGCCTGCTGATTCGGTTCGATACCAAACACTTCTTCAGCCAATTCAATTTGACCGATCTCTTTTGCTTCTTGGTTAAATAAAGTTACCTCTGGCATCTTTTATTCCTCCTCTTTCTTAGCATAGTTGACTAAGTCGGCAGCTGCCACAGAAGCATGACCCTTGATATTGGATTTAACCATTACAAGTCCGCGTCTTGGTCCCGGAACGTTACCCTTAATCAACATGTAGTTGTTTTCGGCATCAACCTTAACAACTTCAAGATTCTGATTTGTTGTCGTATATCCGCCTTCTTGACCCGGCATCGGTGTGCCCTTGTTGATCAAGCCGTTGTTACGACCGTTACTTGCCAAAGATCCGACATGTCTGTGATGTCCTGAACCATGGCTCTTTGGTCCGATCGTTCCGTTGTTACGAACGATAACACCATTATAGCCT
The DNA here is from genome assembly GCA_964623925.1 of uncultured Erysipelotrichaceae bacterium. Classification (GTDB taxonomy): domain Bacteria; phylum Bacillota_I; class Bacilli_A; order Erysipelotrichales; family Erysipelotrichaceae; genus CATJXY01. The sequence continues at coordinate 15,453 of CAZUVT010000016.1, read as the reverse complement.
TTACCTTTGCTTGTTCCTGTGACATCAACGATATCGCCGGCCGCAAAGAGGTCTACCTTTACTTCCTGTCCGACTTCGAAGTTCATCATTTCATCACCGCGAACTTCACGGACATATTTCTTAGGAGCTGTGTTAGCTTTTGCTGCATGACCTTTTTCAGGCTTGTTGGCACGCTGCTCCTTGACATCCTGATAGCCAAGCTGTACAGCTTCATAACCATCATTCTCTTTTGTTTTCTTCTGTAATACTACATTTGGATTGATCTCAACAACAGTGACTGGAATCAATACTCCATCAGTTGTAAATACTTGAGTCATACCAAGCTTACGTCCTAGAATACCCTTCATGTTGCACCTCCAAATTAAAGCTTAATCTCGATGTCAACACCGCTAGGCAATTCCAAACGACTTAATGCGTCAATTGTTTCTGCCGTCGGTCCGACGATCTCGATCAAACGTTTATGTGTTCTGATTTCGAATTGCTCACGTGAGTCTTTATATTTATGAACTGCACGAAGCACTGTAACCACCTGTTTTTCCGTTGGTAGTGGCACTGGTCCAACAACTTTCTTAGCACCGTGATCCATAGCGGCTTTTACGATCTTTTCGCTAGCCTGATCCAAGATTCTGTGCTCGTAAGCTTTCAAGCGAATTCTTACGCTATTCTTTGCCATGAAATTTTCCTCCTTCATTTCTTACTGTCCTCACATGACAGATCTGCTCAATGAGAATTCCCCGGTATTTTCACACTGTTTTGCAACTCTAATCTGCGTCTCATTGACAACGCATATCAGTGTGCCGGCAACCTCCCACTTCTACGCAGGGCTTTACTATTTTAGCATAGTAAAAGGGCTTATGCAAGCCCTTTTTTACTTTTTTATTTATTAAGATCAATAGAAAAAGCAATGATCGAACTTCATGTATTTCTACACTTTTTACGGTTTAATTTCATCCTTTTCTATAATTGCAGGACCATTCCGATCACTGCCCCGGCCGCTATGACCAAAATCGGATTCACTTTATATTTCTTATAGACAAATAAGATCATCGAAAACAGGACGATATTAATCCACGAGAACATTTGGATCGTAAACAGTTGATCTAAATCAAACAACGTCATCAAGAACAGATCCAATGTTGCTGCGATGATCAATCCCACAACAAAGGGTCTGATCCCGTTGAATATTTCCTGAACGCTTTTGTTTTCTTTAAACTTATCCAGCATATTGGCAATGATAATAATCACGATGATACTCGGCGCAACTAAAGACAAAGTTGCGATCACACCACCCAATCCACCAAGAGTTATATAGCCGACATAAGTTGCCATATTGATTCCGATCGGTCCGGGTGTACTTTCGCTTACTGCAATCATCGTACTCAATGTTTCTAAGTCAAACCACCCGTATTTGATCGCCATATCCTGTAAAAAGGGAATGGTTGCCAACCCTCCTCCTACTGCAAATAAACCGGTTTTGAAGAATTCGATCATGATCGTTATCCATAATTTCATTTTCGGATCCTCCCTTCAACGATGCCGCATATTCCAGCTGCGATGACCAATAAAACAATTGAAATATTCGTAAAATAGCTAAAGACAAATCCAGCCAGGCACAACATGAGACCGAAAAGATGATTTACACTCTTCTTTCCCAGATTATAAATCGAGGTGGCCATCAAGACACAGACACTGATCCGAATTCCGGCTAAAGCATGCTGCACCAAAGGAATATCCTGAAAATCAGTCAAGAAAGCGGCAATCAAGGTAATAATCACGATGCTGGGACAAACAACACCCAAGGTCGCTACGATCCCTCCGGCAATTCCTTTTACTTTATGGCCGATAAATGTCGCGGCATTGACCGCAATGATCCCGGGAGTACATTGACCGATCGCATAATAATCCATCACTTCATCCTCCGTTGCCCAGTGATATTTTTCAATCACTTCTTTCTGGATCATCGGTAGCATGGCATATCCTCCGCCAAAGGTGAACAGCCCCATTTTAAACCAGGCGCAAAATAATTGTATCAATACTTTCAATTCTGATTCCTCCTTATAATAAAGTACATAACAGATCTATGTTATGTACTATTCTTTTATCGTTTGAATTGCGGCAGATATTTTTTGTGAGCTTCGTATAATTCATCAAATAAAATATTTGCCAAACTATCCGACGGAACTAATGGATTGGCATTCAAGGCCATGATTGCCAGATCGCGATTCCCACTTACTGCCGCCTCACAAGTGAGTCTTTCAAAGCTCTTGATGGTTTGGATCGTTCCGTTGATTTGCGGCTTCAATTCCCCGACTGTAATCGGCTTAGGTCCATCACTGGTAATCACACAGGCAATTTCGACAGCACTGTCATAAGGCAGATTGGAAATCGCTCCGCAGTTTCTTACATTCACATATTGGATGTCCCCTTTATTTGAATAAATCGAAGCGATCAGATTGCAAGCTGCATCACTGTAGTGAGCTCCGCCTCTTTGTTCCAGCTGCTTTGGCTTGACATCCAGATCAGGGTTCTTATACAATTCGAATAATTCTTTCTCAACCTGAGAAACCACTTCTGCCCTAACTTTGCCCTCTTTGAATTCTACCAGTTCTTTTTCGAGCTGTTCTTTTGTGAAATAATAATAATTCATATACGGACATGGGATGCAATGCAGGGCTCTGATCAAAGCAGATGAGAATGGAAGCGCATTGAAATTCTTCATCGCAATGGCATCTTCCGGATCAACTTTGGCATATCTTTCAACCACTTCATCAAGGATACTTTTCCCATCCAAATAGACATCCGTCGCGAAAACATGATGATTCAAACCAGACAGCTGCATCGTGATCCTGGATGGATCCACATCCATGATTTTGGCAATCCCATTGACCATGCCGATCGGCACATTGCATAATCCCACGACTCTTTTAAAGCCGGTATAGCGAAGGATCGCCTCTGTTACGATTCCGGCTGGATTTGTGAAATTGATCAGCCAGGCATTCGGGCATAACTCTTCCATTTCTTTTACGATATCCAAAATAACAGGAATCGTTCTGAATGCCTTAAACATGCCTCCGGCACCATTGGTTTCCTGTCCGATCACGCCATGACTTAACGGGATCCTTTCATCCAGCACTCTTGCCGGCAATCTTCCGATACGCATCTGTGTCGTTACGAAATCTGCATCCTTTAAAGCTTCACGCCGATCTAAGGTCAGATGAACTTCAATCGGCAGGTTTGCTTTCTTTACCATTCTCTTCGCCAAATTGCCAACGATTTCCAATTTTTCTTTTCCTTCTTCGATATCAACCAGCCATAATTCTCTGATCGGGCATTGATCATACCGCTTGATAAACCCTTCCATCAATTCCGGAGTATAACTGCTCCCACCCCCGATTGTCGCAATTTTTATTCCCTTTTTTTCCATATCTTTAATCTTTATTCCTTTCTAAAGCATCTAAGCGCCCATATACATCCATAAATTGTTCGGCCAGGATGCCAAAAGCTTCGGCACTCATCAGTTGATCCTCGGCATGCATCAGAAGCATATGATAATTCATCGCTTCCCCGGATGCTTCCATCTGGATCAGCTTTGCGTGTTCTTTATGCCCTTCGTTAAACATTTCCTGACCTTTTTCTATAAGAAGACGGGCAGATTCGAAATCTTTCTTTTTGGCATGATCGATCGCCTCAATGTAATAGCTTCTCGCCATGCCTACCGTCGAAATGATCTGAAATGCGATTAATTCCAATCCTTCCATCTTTATTCCCCTATCAGTTTTTGGGCATGAGCCAAGACTGCAGCACCATCCATTCTTCCATAAGACATCATATCGATGCACTCGATCGGCTTATCCGGATAGTTCTTCTTCAGCTTATCCAATTGGAATCTGACCTGCGGCCCCAGTAAGATGCAGTCAGCCTCAGTGGCAACATTCGCTGCTTCGGAAACGCCATAGGCATTGACTGTACATTCATAAGATTGCGCCTGCGCAGCCTCTTTCATCTTTTTGACAAGCATGCTTGTACTCATGCCAGCGGAACATAATAATACAATGTTTTTCATTTTTTTATCCTTTCTAATCATCTTAATGTTATAATGAATGATTTTATAGTTAATGCTTTTTTAATTAATTTGTCATAATTTTATGATATAATATATCACACAAGCAACGGAGGAATGACAATGAGTAGAAAAACAAAGACTCCATTATATATAACGATTATGGAAATCATCAAAGAAAGAATTCTTATCGGTGATTACAACCTGAACTCTTTGATCCCTACTGAAAACGATCTGGAGAAAGAATTCAATGTAAGCAAGATCACGATCAGAAAAGCCATCGATATGCTGGAAAAAGAAGGCTTTGTTTCTAAAAAAAGCGGCTATGGCACGAAAGTTGTCGGTAACGGCCTTTATAATACTTTGACCAGAAATCACAGCTTTTTAGATATTCTGACCAAAGAGGGATATGCATTCAGAAGAGAAAGCACAAAGATCTCAAAGATAAAACTCTATCCTCAGGATGAAATGTATCAGTACTTCGGCAATGAATGTTATAAAATAACCAGAAAATACTTTCTTGACGGCAAGCCTTATATTTTCTACACCCATTATCTCCCGGGAAATATGCATCTGGAACCGGTTGAAGATGACCAGCGGTTTTCCATCTATATGCAGATGTACAAGAATCATGCTTTGATCTCCCGCTTTAAAGACGAATTCTATGTCGACTATCCAAGCACTCAGATCTTAGAAGAACTGAATATCAAGGAAGGCCCTACCCTAGGCAGAAAAAGAACCACTTATTCGACCGACGGTACGATTCTCGAGATTTCATTCTCACAATACAATACACGAATGCACAATTATGTCTTATTTTTAGATGTATAAGAGAGAAGCTGTTAAAACTTCTCTTTTTTATTCAGGCATAGCACATCCATCCGCTCTGGGATCACTGCCGCCAAATAAGATCTTATTTTCTTTAACTTCAATGATCTGCGAAGCACCGGAACAAGTAAACGGTTCGATCTCTTTTACCTGATGCCCCATCTGACGAAGCTGTTCGATCTTTTCTTCCCCGATCTGCGATTCGATCTTCAAGTAATTATCCAGATCTCCTTTTGGATTGGTAGATTGGATATCGCTCCATTTTACCGTTTCCAAGGCAGATTGCACATCAAGATTAAAATCGATCAGATTGCACAACACCTGCATATTCCACTGGGGTTGATGATCTCCTCCCGGCGTATTGCCGACCCATTTCAAATTATCATTCTCATCGGTTACAAGATAGGTGTTCAAAGTATGCATCGTTTTCTTATCCGGGCCGATACAGTTGGGATGAGCTTCATTCAAATTGAATTGACTCGCTCTGTTATTCAGCAGAATTCCGGTTCCTTCCACCTCTTCTCCCGATCCCCATGTACTGGCAATGCTATGAATAAAGGACACCGCATTGCCTTCCTTATCGACTACAACAAAGCTTGTCGTATGACCGAATTCATCAAATCCAAGCAGATTATCAACAACCTGAATCGACTCATTCATGGATATTTTATCCGCCATCTTTTTTGCATATTCTTCCGATAAGACCCGATCGATCGGATTATCATGATATTTCGGATCACCGAAATACAAGATCCGGTCATTAAACGCAATCTTTTTTGCTTCAATCATTAAATGGATCGCTTCTGCCGAATCTGGACCATACCGGGATAAATCAAATTGATTCAAGATATTCATCTCTTCCAGATGAATGATTCCCTGTGATACCGGAGGAGTCTGATAGATTTGATAATCACGGTATTTTACACATATCGGTTCTAAGATGTTGCAATGAACAGCTTCCAGATCTACTTTTTCTACCAGTCCGTTTTTCTTCTTGAAGTAATGAACGATCTTATCCGCTATTTCTCCTTTGTAAAATTCATCTCTACCCTTCTGGCAAATCAATCGAAGACTTTCGGCATATTCCTTATTGTAATACAGCTCTCCTGCCTCCATCGGTTTACCATCCCGGACAAATCTTTTCTTCAAGGCATCAAATTTCATGATCCGCTCATAATCGGTTTTTAAATGTCGGGCCACTTTTTCGCTTAACGGGCAGCCGTTTTCTGCCAAATCGATGGCATCATCGCACAATTCACTGAACTCCATCGTTCCGAAATGTTGCAGCGCAGTAAATAAAGCGTCCACCTCCCCCGGCAAAGAAACCGATAGGATCCCATCATTGGGAATCGATTTATAACCCTTCTCTTTAAAATAATCGGGTGTCGCTTTTTTGGGTGCTGTTCCTGACCCGTTTAAAGCCGTGACCTTTTTTGTTTTTGCATCATAGTATAAAAGAAATACATCTCCGCCTAATCCGCACATGTCCGGCAATACGACTCCGCTTGTATTGGCCATCGCTACCGCCGCATCCATGGCATTTCCACCATTTCTTAGTATTTTGATCCCGGTACTGGAAATAAGGGGATGAGCCGAAGAAACCATGCCCTTTCGGCTCATTACTATTCCACGATGTTTCATCAGTTTAATCCCCTTTCTACTATTCTTTGTCTTCTGTCACTTCCTGTAAACGCATTTTTTCAGCAATCTTAAAGAACGGATAATAAATCAATACAGAGATTACCAATCCGCAAAGCGCCCAGATCGCTGCCGGAATATTTCCTCCCGTACATAAGTAAGCACCCAATACCGGTGGCATGACCCATGGAACAAGAGCGACCGGTTTTGCAATGATGCTGAAGAACATCAGCAAATATGTTCCGACAACCAAAACAACATCAACCAATACAAATGGGATCATCATGATCGGGTTCATCACGACTGGGAATCCGAAGATGATCGGTTCATTGATATTGAAGATTCCGGCAGGCAGACTCATTCTGCCTAAAGTCTTATATGATTTTTCTTTCGAGAAGCACATAAGAAGAACTAAACCTAAAGTTGCTCCTGCTCCGCCTAAAGATACAAAACATGGGATAAATCCGGTTGCTGTAATATATGGAATCGCCTCATGAGCCAAATAAGCTTCCGAATTTGCTGTGATAAATGTGGTAAAAATAGGCAGCGCTACTGCATTCAACACAGATTGTCCATGAATACCGACACACCATAAAAGCTGAGATACGACCATAAACACAAGAACACCCGGCAATGTATTTAAAGCAAATACCAATGGCGAGAAGATCGTAATCAACAGTTCAGGAATATTCAAACCAAAAACACAGCTCAGCAGCCACAAAACGGTCAAAACGACAGATCCCGGAATCAGAGCTGAGAACGATTTTGCAACAGCATCAGGAACTCCTTCCGGGAATTTGATGACCCAATTGTTCTTTGTAAATAATTCCAATACTTTTACGGCAAAAACCGCAACGACGATGGCTGTAAAGATTCCCTTTGATCCGAAATACTTTGAGCTCATGCCAAATTCTTCATTGACCTGAAGCATCATAAATCCGATAAAGGACAAGACACCACCCATCAATCGATCCTGTTTGAATTCTTTTGCCAGATTGTATCCGACTGCAAACGCAACATACAGGGAAATGATTCCCATTGTCATGGTATTCGCAAATCCAAGCGCTCCCGTATACGGTGCCACAATGGCCAGCCAGCTATCGATTGGAAACTGCTGGATGATAATAAAGATACTTCCGAAAATTGTAAAAGGTACTGTTGCCACCATTCCGTCACGGATACCGGTGACATAAGGATTTGCCCCAAGCTTCGCGAATGTCGGTGCAAATTTGTTGTTCATAAATTCCATAACCTTATTCATTGTTTCACTCTCCTTCTGTAAATAATAAAAATCATAGCTATTAATTTTTATATCAAGATTATAACATTATATCTTTTTAATGTAAACATTATAATGTTTTCTTTTTTGTTATCCTCTATAAAATCTTCAACCCTGATTATTATCTGCAATTTTCATCATATCATCACCCGAATTCAAAACATAAAAATATCGCAACAAAAAAACAGATATCTTTGAAAGGTATCTGTTTGACCCACATCAGTTCTATTCAAATCATTTGGATCACAAAATTCCAAAATGCTTCAATGCCAAAGCGAGTCCATCTTCGTCTATATCCGCCGTTACATGATCTGCTTCTTTTTTGACCTCTTCGGAAGCATTTCCCATCGCTACGCCGATGCCGGCAAACTGCAGCATATCAATATCGTTCTGACCATCCCCAAAAGCCATCATTTCTTCCCGTTTTATACCCAGCTTCTCGATCACATGCTGAATTCCGATCGACTTTCCGCCATCCCTGGGAATGACATCGATGGCATCATTTCCCCAATAAACCATCGTGCAATGAGGCAATCTCTTTTGGATTTCTGCAGCCTGATGATCTCTGTCATAGATCACAAAACTATAAACTTTTTCGCCGCGATACAAATCAACATCCGGAACCGGTGTAGAAATCACTTCCTGAGCCGCTCTGACCTGATCGTCCACAAAATTGATATACATCTTATTACGTTCTACGATCATGATCGGAATCTCTTTGCCATTGAACACATCGATCATGACATCGACATCTTCACTGTGGATCGGATTTTCATCAATGATATTTTTGTGAACATCCAGATTCAATTGCCCGTTTAAGGTAATATATCCATCAAATTCCAAGGGATCCAACGGAAGGTTCTCCATTTCCAGCATGTGCCTTCCGGTTGCCGCAAACAACAGGATTCCTTTTTTTCTCAGCTCTTGAAACGCTGCAACGGTACTTTGAGGAATTCCCTTTGACTTATGCGAAAGCAAAGTCCCATCGATATCAAAAAATATTGCCTTGATCATAGAAGCTTCTCCTTATCTCTATCCCCTATACTTTAACAAGTAAATCTTTCCTTGTCCAGCATTCCTTCCACTTATTCCCACTCAAGATGAAACTGCTGATGGTTTGTCTTTTCTTCTCCTCTTATGCTCTGTATATAATAAGTAAATGGAATCTGGTACTCCTGTATCTTGTCAAACAGGTCTTGTTTCCATTCAATCTCATTCATAGTCCCACTGAAATAGGCACAATTCAGATCTGCCACAAACTCGGCAATTGCCTGTTGATCCGGATCATTTGAAAACGAATTACGGATTTGACGATACGATGTTTCCCAAAAGAAGGCATGAGAGCCCTCTTTGAAATTCTCATATCCCGATAACTGATTCTTTTCCGCCCAAGAACTCACATCGACCGATCGAGTCAGATATTCGATCCCCTCTGTCGTAACGGTTATCATTCCATATTGATTTGGCGAAATCATCAAAGAAGAAGTCGCAATCTCACTCAATCCTGAATCTGTCTTGGTATGCTGCATATGCATATGACCGCTGAGATTTAATAGCACTCCGTATTCCCTGTACAGATCTTCCAATTGATCATGATTCTTGATCACGAACCCGCTATAAAACAAGGAATTGTGCTGAAGCAGATTCTGATGCGATGCAGAAATAACATGAACCTTTTTTTCATCAGCGACTTGAAGCTGTTTCTCGATCCATTGAAGCGTTTCATCTGAAAGCTGATTGGAGCTTTTTCCACCGTTGGCATCTATGACCAGCAGCCACAAATCCGAGGTAATTTCCGCCACATAGCTTAATGAATCTGCATCCTTATATAAAGCTTGATCATACCCGAAATCATGATAGATCTTTTCGAATTCCTTCGCATCAACACCACTCACAAGCGAGTAGCTGCTGCCATGAAAAGAAGCCGCAATCTTACTGTTCAGATCATGATTGCCGGGAAGAACATAGACCGGGATTCCTGCCTTTTCTATCTTTGAAAGCTTCTTAGATAGATGTTCGTGACTCAGCATTGCTCCATTAAAGGTAAGATCTCCGGTTAATATCAAAGCATCTGGCTGCTCAGAAATGACTTCATCAACAAACGCATCCATGATTTCCTCACTGAACATCATATATTTCCCATCGGCATTCTCCACCAAACGAAGAAAATATTCCCCGTTATCTGTCAACTGAGAAGAGATATAGTGAAGGTCTGTTGCTACAATCAGACGAACAGGTCGATCGGCTAACAAGCGATCTGTTCTTTTAGGAGCGGAACATCCCGATGCAATGATCAGCATGAAACAAATCATCAATGCAATTCTTACTTTTCTCATATCATTTCTCTCTTATTCTTTTCTGCCTATAATTTACACCATCTGCCTCTTTTTTTCTATCCTTATGATCGATTTTTATACAGAAAAATCCGCATCAGTCTATGATACGGATTTCTTTTAATTAGCTTGCTGATTTCAAAGCTTCAGAAACTGCATCGATGATTGCATTGGAAGTGACGGTTGCGCCGCTTACAGTATCGATATCCAAGCTCTGTGCTTCAACGATTTTGGAGGGAATCGTTTCAATTGCCGGATCGGAAATTCCTTCTGTTTCCATATGTTCTAATATAACTACGGATTCGATCTTGGAATTTGCCACGGTTACTTCAACCTTAATGTAACCTTCTTTTCCAACAGCCTGACCTTGATAAGTTCCATCTTTATAAGAAGCTGTGTTTTCAACATTTTCGCTTTGTTCGACGCTCTCACTCTTTTGCTCAGAAGTGCTTTCGCCTTCCTTAGAGCCGCATCCACCAAGCATGATCAGCATTGAAACCAAGATGATTGTTAATTTTTTCATCGTGATTTCCCTTACTGGTTGATCGTTTCAGTTACGAAGTCTTTATACTCAGACCAAGCTTCAGCAAACGCTTCTGTTGCACCTGTAGGAACTTTGATACGAACCTGCATGCTGGAGACATCGATTCCTTCTCCTAACATGTGATTCTGCTCGATTCCTTCCGGTGTATATTGAGAGAAGATAACATAAGTTTCACTCTTAGATCCACCCTGTGTACCATATCCCATTTCGAAGAATGCAGCTTTTCCGATCGTTATTACGCTTGCCGGAAGTTCCAGCTGTCTGACTTTTCTCAAACGATAGAATGCTTCATCACCGATTTCAACAATTGTATCCGGCAATGTCAAAGTAGCAATCACTGTGTTTTCCTTGAATGCGCCAGCCGCAATCTTTGTGACGGCTTTACCGTTATATTCAGCAGGAATGGTTACATTTCCGCTTGTTCCGATAAATCCGGTTACTGCATAGCTTCCGTCACTCAATGCTTCATAGGTGAATGTACCGTCATTTTCGCCTTCAACTTCCTGCTGTTCATGATCTGTTTTATCTAATGAAGCAGTATCTTTGAACAACAAGTTAGACTGAGAGAAGATTCCGCATGCTGTCTTGTCAGATACAAGCAACAATTTAGAATAGTTCGGCAACGTGATCGTTTCTGTGTGATATTCAACACCCTGTGTCAAACCTGCAATTTCTTCAGCTGTCAAGATCTTGAATTCTTCAGCACCGGTTGCGCTGTTTGTAATCTTTTCAACATTGGATACGTAACGTACAAATGTAAGTTCATCATCCAATCCGGATTTATTTGCGATAACTTCTTCTGTACCCGGTTCTGCCAACCAACGTGTTTTGATCGTTCCGACTGTATCAATGATGCTTTCACGGAAATAAGTGAATGTTGAGTTATAACGGTTGACCCAATCCGGATTTGTTCCGTCATCTTCCCAATAGTAGATTGCACACTTAGGGCCTGTTCCGTCATCAGTTCTGGCTTCAACATACTTGTTCAAATCATAGCCTGTATACTTGACTTCGGATAGAGTCTTCTTATCAGCCGCAAAGACTTCTTCTTTGTCAGCATATTTCAAATAAGTGCTCCATGCAGCTGTCTCTGTGATAGCTCCCGGCGAATAGGTTGAGAAGTAACTGATTGTAATTCTCTCCGGTTCGATTTCATAGCAGTAAGTCATAGCGCTTTCGCCGATCAGCTTAGCTGATGTTTCAACTTTTGCTGCATAGTCCGGATCCTGCGTATAATCATAATCCAAGTTTGGATCAACAACAGGGAAATCCCATCTTGACGGGTAGTAAGAAGGCATATAAACATCCATATAACGAACGACTGCCTCTTCTGATGCGCTGTGGTCATATCCTTCAGCGGCATTAGACGGGTTCAAATCATCTACTGTATAGATGTGTGCTTTACCGTAAACGATGAATCCGTGCAAGAATCCATAGTCTCCGATCATCGCTGCTTTTGCCTCATCCATCTGAGTAACATAAGTCAATGTTACATCCGGATAAACTTTGATATCCTGCATCTTCGATGTTTCTGATTCAGACTGTCCATAGAATTTGAAGTTGTCTGCATCCATAACGAATTCAGCAGTAGATGCATTCGGAACATTGTTGTATGTTGTTCCTAATACATACATATCACGATATTTTGGAGTGTTTGACAGACTTCCGAGAGAACGAACGGTTCCGTTTCCGGTTGTCAAAGAGTCTCCCCAAGTAAACGGACCTGCTGCCATTTCTTTAACCAACAAGGCCATTTCGTCCTGCAATAAAGTAATTGTACCGAACGCAAGACTGGTTGTTCCATCCAATGTTGCACTACTGATAGCGTCTGATTCTTCGCCGGCTTTAACATAGCCGTTTTCAAGAGCCCACTTTTCATAGTCAGCATCGGTTGGAGTATTTGAACTACATGCTACCAATGAAACTGCACAGCAGCAAAGTCCAAATTTAACTAAAGCTTTTTTGAATTTCATATTTTTTTCTTTCCTTTCCGACAGTAAATTTTAATTACTAATGAAAACTTTATCAATGTTATATTTTTACAGCGAAACAAAATCATCAAGTTGTCTCGCTGTATCAGTATAATTTTTTCAAGCCCGACTTTTAGTGTTTCGTTAAAAAATGGGTAGATTCTTTCTCGTTTGTCGTCCCTTCCAGGCTTAATTGTCAACTGCCTCAGTTTCCAAAAAAAGAATCCTGTCATGGATTTCTTTGCAGTCAATCCCATGCCGATCAGTTTCATCTGCCTTTGCAAGAGAATTGTATCGCATTACCCAAAGGGAAATACTTATTAATGGCACACAAAAGTAAAATCAATCCGCAATTTCATTATTTTGAAGATGGGCCCTATCATTTAGATCTCGATGATTATCTCAAGCAAATCGCCAATCAAGAACATTTGCATTTATCTGAGGAAAGACTCATGGTTTTTGTCGGGTTTTCCAACGATAAACAAAACTGTTACCAACATCGGATTTTAATGATTCCGATTTTATAAAAACAGCACGGTTTCAACCATGCTGCTTTTTTATAATCATTTTCTTTTTATAAACTACACGCGGGTTAAGCGATCGGAATACTTCGCTTCCAACGCCTCGTTGAATTCTCTTCCACCATCAATGTTCTGAGATTTATACATCGGCGGAGTAATTCCTCTTGAAATCAAGATCTCAGCTGCACGATAAGTTACAGCCTGTACCAAAACTGAAGTTGTGATCATAGACATACCGCAGATCTTGCTGTCATAGCCTTCCAAATCAATCGCACAGTCTCCTTCCGGAACACAGTTATCTAAAACGAGGTCTGCAACTTCATACAAGTTCTTTCCGCATGAATGTTTTGGAGTTAAATGCTTAGAAGCTTCAAGTGCTGTAATGGCAATAACTTTAGCTCCTTTAGCCTGAGCGCCAAAAACCATATCCAAACATAATGGATTGCGGCCTGAGTTCGAGATGATGAATACGATATCACCCGGACGGATATCCACTCTCTTCATAAATGTCTTACCAACATTCTCTAATCCTTCATACATACCGCCTGAAGGTTCCATGATTTTTTTAGTAGGAATAAATCCTCCTGCTCTGTGCGCAACTTCCATAGCTCCAGCCAATGAGTGTCCTGAGCCCCATGCCTGAACAAGATTACCCTGTTCAATACAATCAGCTACTGCTACTGCTGCCGCTTCAATTGCTTCCTGTTGTGTTGCTTCAACTTGATTGACTAATTCGTGTACAGTTGGAAATACTTTGTTTGACATTCCTATGTCCTCCTTGTTTGATATTATTGTACACTGTTTCTCAATCTTTTTGAATTATTTTTTCTAATTTTACACAACAAAATAGACTAAAATATTCAGATTTTATGAAAATTTTTCTCTATTTTTCAATTCCAATAAAACAATCACCCAAAATACTTCGCAATTTCTTTCATCCTATCACTCTGCGGTGTATGGAACGGACATCGCTGATCACAATGATGGCAGCTGATACAGGCAGATGCATTGATACTCAGCTTTCGATAATGGTTGGCAGCTATGGCATCTTTAGCCAAGGCAAGATCATAATATTTATTCACTAATCCGATATCGATTCCGACAGGGCAGGGCAGACAGTGATTGCAGTAAACACAATGACCTACTGCCGCCGCTGGTGTAAACTGACCGATCACACTGTAATCTTTTTCTTCTGAAGAAGCTGTAGGGAATTCCAGGAGGTCCTGAAGGTCTTTTAAATTGCGAACTCCCGGAACTGCACTCAAAACACCCGGCCGATCCAGTACATATTGCAGACATTGAATCCGACTCAATGCAATTTTAAAAGGTGAAGTCTTCTCACTCAACAGCTGACCGCCATGAAACGGTTTCATAACAGAAATTCCGATTCCTTCTGCCTGACATCTTTTAAACAGCTCCGCTCTTTCCGCAGTCGAACCAATGTCATACTCATCGCCTTTTTCCAGATCATAAGCCGGATTGATGGAAAACATCATCATATCCACGATCCCTGTATCGATGACCTTTTGGGCAACCGCCGGTGTATGTGAAGAAAAGCCGATGTAATGTATCTTTCCGCTTTCTTTCAATTCTTTGACAAAATCAAAGATTCCGTTTTTAACCAATTCCTCAAAATCGGCTTCTTCATCTACGCAATGCAGAAATCCAAAATCCACATAATCCGTTCTCAACGCCTTTAATTCCCAATCAAAAGTTTCCTTGATCTGATTCAGATTTCTTGACCAGCCATATTCCCCTTTTTCATTATATACTGCCCCAAAATGCAGTTGAAAATAAACCTGATCTCTTCTCTTTTCAATCGCTCTTCCGAATGGTTCATATACTTTCTTACCGCCGGCACATAGATCAAAGAAATTAATTCCATGATCGATCGCTGTAGTGACAACTGCTTCGATTTCCTGCTCAGAAGCTTGCTGAATGCCACCCATTCCTAAGCCTAATACGCTGAATTTCTCCCCTTTTCCCCGTTTAAATTCACGATATTCCATCTTTGATATCTCCTTTTCTTATAATTATAGTGCATCACTATTTAACACTGTTTTTCTTTATTTTTTCTTGCTTATGATGATCATATCATCTGTTGCTACATATTGTAAACCGCCTAAATTTGAAAGATCTTCAAATGAGTGAACCTCCGGAAAAACCGGAGAAAGAAAATATGGATAAGAATCATGTTTTTCGAACTTGTACCATATTATCCAAAATGTATGATCTCTATATTCAACGATTTGAGTCCAAACATAATCACCTGCATTATCA
>CAZUVT010000015.1:0-22490 GCA_964623925.1 uncultured Erysipelotrichaceae bacterium | reverse complement strand
GCCAGTATCAATTTCCAGGGTGTTCTACTTGTCATTTGACGGATTGCCTGCATAGCGATATTCCTCCTTTCGAACTAGTTTTTACAATTCATCTTATACTATAGTTTAAGCTCCTTTTAATTGCAAGAAAAAAGAAGAAACAAACAAGTCAATTCCGGCATAAACATAACCAACACCACTAAATCTTTGGTGTCATTGGTTATGTTTTTTACTGTACCAAATAAAAAACTCTTTGAATCAAGGTCAAAGACGTATCTTATTCAAAGAGATCAGTTTTTTAAATTCCGGCAAAATTAAATAGGATTCCTACTAAAGCAGATGCCGCCAAAAAGATAACAGGATGTAATCCTTTGGTCTTTTTAACAACCTGTGTAAAAATATAGAGCATGATGGCCAGAATGATTGCCTTCAAATCAAACAAATCCATGATTTCATTTGTCTGTTTATAAAGATCCAAATGAATCAAAGAAATCAATACCACTGACCATCCCGCTGCGGCAATCAGCCCGGATGAAGCAGGACGGAGTCCGTAAAAAGCGGCTTTTACAAGTTTGCTGTCTTTAAAGCTTGCTAAGATACGGGCAATAACGAGAATGATTATAACGGAAGGTGCAATCAATCCAAGCGTGGCGGAAAAAGATCCCAAGATACCGCCTGCAGTAAAGCCGACATAAGTGGCCGTATTGACTCCAATTGGTCCGGGAGTCGATTCACTGATTGCGATCATATCCGCCAACTGAGCCTGGGTATACCAACCGGTCTTGAGGGCAAGGTCATTTAGAAAAGGCAGCGTAGCAAGGCCACCACCGATTGCAAATAAACCGATCTTGAAAAATTCATAGAATAATTGCAAATAAATCATTTTGCTTTTCCCCCTTTCACCAAAATTCCGCTAAATCCGGCAAATAAAACCAGAATGATCGGAGATAAGTCTGTAAAGACGGATAACAGTGCAACAAGTATAAATAAGACAAGCGTGACCTTATCTACAACCGAGCTCTTCAACAATTTCTTGACCGCATTGAAGATCAGGACACAGACACATACACGAACCCCGGCAAAGGCATTTTTTACAATTTCCAGTTCAGCAAAATTGCGAATAAATGCAGCAATCGAAATGATAATGACAAGGGATGGAGCAACAACACCCAATGTTGCAACGACTCCTCCTAAGATTCCTCGATTTTTATATCCGATGAAAGTTGCAGTATTGACGGCAATCACTCCCGGAGTACATTGACCGATCGCATAGTAGTCCATCAATTCTTCTTCTGTTGCCCAGCCTCTTTTTTCCACTACTTCTTTTTGCAGCATCGGAAGCATCGCATATCCTCCGCCAAAAGTTAACCCACCTATTCGGGCAAAGGTGAAAAACAGATCCAAGTATTCTCCCATAGATTTTCCCTCCATAATTTTATCTTGCATAGACTCTCATCGAACAAGAAGTACTTTTGATAACCTTTCCTCTTGAATCGTCATGAACAAAACCAAATTCATCAAATATTAATTGAACATCGCTTCCGACTGACCACTCATATTCATTATATCCGCTGTTAAATAAGACTAAAATTTCATGAAAATCACAATATGATTCTAAATCTTTCAGTCTATAAAGCAATATTTCATTCTCTAATACTTCAAAAGAGATATGAGCCTTGATCTCTTCGCTTGACTTCATTCTGAAAGCAGGGATCCACTTTCTGAGCTGAATGCATGCTTTTGTAAATTCAACAGTTTCTGTAAAGCTGTTTTTTCTGGACCAATCGATTTGATTGATCTGATCACTGCAACGATAAGTGTTATGAAGTCCATTTTTAGTACGGCAAAATTCCTGTCCGCATTGCAGAAAAGGAACACCTTGAGCACACATCAGCATGCCAATCATAAGTCTTTGTCTTTTGATCTTGATTTGTTCGCTTTCTTCTTTGCAGCAGTCTTGAATCTTATCAAAACAGGTCTGATTATCATGACATTCTACATAGTTGATGCTTTGAAACGGCTGCTGATAGATTCTAGGCTTGATATGATCGATACAGTTCGCCAACAAAGCATCCTGAACCTCATATATATCAAACACATTTCCGGTAGCGAATCCTTTCAACATCGTCTCATGTTCTGCTGATTTCCCTTTTATCTTATCTCTGAAGAAATCATTGAAATGAGCGATTAAAGGCATTTTAGAATTGTTCTCTTGAACTGCTTTCTCCTCTTCTTTTAAAGCAGTCGGCATATTCCACCCTTCACCATAACAAATAAAATAAGGATTGATCTGACGGCATTGAGAAACGATCTGATTCATAGTTTCAATATCCAATATTCCCATCAGATCAAATCGAAAGCCATCAATTCCATATTCTTTAACCAACATTTTGCAGCTTTCAAGAATGTGTTTTCTCATCATTTTTCTTGTGGAATCCAGATCATTGCCGCAAAAGGAACCATTGGATACATGCCCTGTTTCATTAAGACGGAAATAGTAAAGAGGAACGATCTTTTCAAAGTTGGAATTTGCCATATCATATACATGATTAAAGACAACATCAAGACATACTCTGATGTCTGCCTGATGAAGTTTACGAACAAGCTCCTTGAATTCAATAATTCTTAAATAAGGATCTTTCGGGTCGGTACTATAGCTTCCCTCCAATGAGAAATAATGATTGGCATCATATCCCCAGTTATAGAAGACTTCAGGATTTTCTTCATCTACCGAAACATATTCTAAAACCGGTTGAAGCTGAAGGTGCGTGATTCCTAATTCTTTTAAATAATCAAAACCGACCACCTGTCCATCCAGTTTGAGCCCGGATTCAGCCATCGCTTTGAAAGTTCCCCTCTTATTTTTAAGAGACATATCCAAAGAACTGGTAAAATCACGAACATTGGCTTCCATGATGATTGCATCCGTCATCGCTTTAAGCGGTGTACAATTTCCAGAATGCATATCCATATCGACTTGTGACAAATCAATTACGGCTGATCGCATTCCGTTTGGTGTCAAAGAATAGGAATAAGGATCACAGGCTTCATTAAAATGACCGTTTACTTTGACCAGATAGGTATAGGTCGCATGTTTTAGATCCCCTTCCACTGAAAGACGATAAATTCCCCTTTCTTCTCTCTTCATTGAAATCACTGAACTTTGACCCTCATTTTCAAGATTCAATAAAACCACTGTTGCAGTCGGCGCCCAAAGTGTAAAAACCGTTTTTTCTTTTGAATAAACAGTCCCTAAGTCATTCCCATCATAAAAGAACTCCTCATCAAATCGTTTCGTTTTGACAATTCTGCCTACCTGTAAAGGAAACTGCCGACCATGTTCTTCCATCATCGTATATTGATAACCGAATTTTATTGAAAAAGGCACATCCAAATCATATTTCACAACTTGTGAACGATGTGTAATGTTTCGGACCGAACACTTATAAAGACTTCCTTGTTCATCTTTCAAATAGAACTCATCACTTTTTCCAAAATAAAAGCTTGTGGCAATATGAACTACGATGCGATCATAATCATCCAGATATGCTTTAACCTGTTCGTCTTTTTCCATAAAAAACACCTCATATCTTTGAAATTATATCAAAAAAAAAGGGAGTTGAACACTCCCAATTATGCAACATAAAATAAAACCGCCAGAATATGAAACAGACTGCCACCCAGAATACAGACGTGAAATAATTCATGAAATCCCCATTGCGATGAAATATTCGGCCTTTTGAGCATATACATGATTGCGCCGGCGGTATAAAGAAGGCCGCCAAAGGCAATCAAGCCAAGACAGACGATCGGCATTTGCGAGAAAGCCTGCCATTTAAATACCACTGCCCACCCCATCAGCAGATACAAAGTCGTATACAGAATTCGCGGAGCATTCATCCAGCATACTTTTAAGCCGATGCCGACCAAGGCGATCACCCATAAAATCAACAGGAATCGCATGCTTTCATTTCTCGGCAAAAACATATAGGCTATCGGCGTATAAGTCCCCGCAATCAGGCAGTAGATCATAGAATGATCCAGTTTTCTAAACCATTTCTTTTTCTTGCAGGTATTAGAAAGTGTATGATAATAAGCACTCGCACTATATAAAGCAATCAACGAACAGCCGAATATCAACAAAGAGATCGTAACGGCAAGCGAATTTTTATGAAGAATAGACACTAAAATGAAGAGAATCATAAAAGCAGCAGAAAAAACTGCACCCCAAAAATGAGTAACGAAACTGATTGGGTCCTGAATGTACATAAATTTCTTTTTCAAAAGTTTCATCTCCTTTATTATGTAGTATCAAAAACTACTTTATATCTATATTATACTCATTTCATTATTCTTATCAACTCTTTTATTTCATTTTTTCAAAAAATAGTGTAGAATATCCTCTATAAGAGGTGGAATTGTATGAGTAAAGAAATAGAATCCGTAATCAGAGAATCCTTAGATACAAATGAAATCACACTTCATGATATACCGGATTTAGATTTATATGTCGATCAGATCGTTACGCTTGTGGATAATATCCTAAAAGAAAATAAGCGTTCTGCAGAAGAAAAACTGCTTACAAAAACCATGATCAACAATTACAGTAAAGCAAGAGTCATCAAACCGATCAAAGGAAAAAAGTATTCAAAGCTCCAGATCATTCAGATTTTGATCACTTACAGCATGAAAAATACATTAACGATTGAGGAGATCAAACGGGTTTTGAATGAACACGAATTTACCGCAGAAGAGATCAGCAGGTATTATCAGAATTATTTAGATAAAAAAGCACTGATCAAAACTACCTTACCGGAATATCTGATTCAGAACGGCCTCATTGGTGAAGAAAGCGATCCAATGGAAACACTTTTGATCATGACTGCTTTAAGCACTCAATCAAAAAGAATCAGCGAATCAATCATTGATCATTATTATCCTGAAATTTCAAAGAAAAAAGAGAAGAACTCATGAATACAGACCTTTATTACCAATTACAAAAAGAATTGCCGGATTCATGTCAGTTATTGATCGTATCGAAATATCGGACAAATGATCAAATACAGGATTATTATGATTTAGGACATCGTATTTTTGCAGAAAACCGTGTTCAGGAATTATGTGAAAAACACCAGACTCTGCCACAAGATATCCAATGGCATTTTATCGGTCATCTGCAGAAGAACAAGGCAAAATATATCGTACCGTTCATCAAGATGATTCATTCCGTAGAAAGCTTGGAATTAGTTGAGATCCTGGAAAAAGAAGCGGCAAAATGCAATCGGATCATTCCGATCCTGATTCAATTCAACTTGGCACAAGAACAAACCAAATCTGGAATCGGCAAGGAAGAAGCCTATTCTTTTATTGAAAAATGCAATCAGCATCCTCACATTTTAGTGAAGGGAATCATGTGTATGGGACCGCATTGTTCCGATGAAGCTCAAATACGTGAAGTCTTTCATGAGGCTTCCCTTCTTTTGCATGAATTACAAGGTTTCTATCCTGAAATGACAGAGCTGTCTATGGGGATGAGTCAGGATTATCATTTGGCAGTCTTAGAAAATTCAACCATGGTTCGGATCGGAACCGCGCTGTTTACAGAATAAAGGCAAATTGAAATTGCCTTTTTATGTTCTCGTATTTCTTTCTATCGCATACTTATTTAAAGAGAAAAGCGAGGAAGAAAATGAAAGAAATAGATATCAAAGATTTAAAAAACTGGAATCCCTTTTCCTGTTGCGAAAAGGATTGGTTCGTTGTAAGCGCAGAGAAAGAAAATCAGTTCAATGCCCTAACAGCGTCTTGGGGTGGATTTGGACGATGTTGGAACAAAAACACTGTAACACTTTATATCCGACCGCAGCGATATACCAGAGAATTCATTGACGAAGAAGGAAAATTTACAATCAGCATCTTGCAAAAAGGCCATAAAGAAGCCCTGCAATATCTTGGAAGGCATTCAGGAAAAGCGGAATCAGACAAAATAAAAAAAGCGGGGCTACATGAATGTTTCATCGGCAGCGTGCGCACTTTTGAAGAAGCTTCTCTGGTCTTATCCTGTAAAGTGCTTTATAAGCAGGCAATCGATCCTTCATGCATGATGGATCATAATCTGGATTCTGTCTTTTATCCCAATAAAGATTATTCTTTGATCTATATCGGAGAAATCTTAAATATTTACAGTGATTGAGACTCTCATCATGAGAGTTTTTTTATTTCTTTACAAATCATCTGATTTTATATAAAATATCACTGTAATTTCAAAGGAGTATTATTCATGAATGAAGCTATCGACCTGACTCAAGGCAGTGTTGCGAAAACCCTTTTCAAGTTTTCAATGCCGCTTTTAGCCGCCAATATTGTACAAGCTCTTTACGGTTCAGTTGATCTGTATGTCATTGGAAAATACTGCAGTGCTCAAAGCGTTGCGGCAATCAGTACAGGAACGCAGATCACCCAGATCATTACCAGTGTTTTATCAGGCATGACATTAGGCGGAACGATTTTAACTGCCCAATATATCGGCATGAAAAAGAAAGAAGATCTCAATCAGGTAATCGGAACGACTTTAACCTTATTTGCCTTGTTTTCTATCCTTTTAACAGGAATCATGCTGGCATCTACAAAAATATTGCTGACTCTTTTGCAGACACCATCCCATGCTTTTGATCTGGCTCAGACTTATGTTATTCTGTGCAGTTGCGGAATATTCTTCATCTGCGGTTACAATGCAGTCAGTGCCATTTTAAGAGGAACCGGTGATTCTTTTCGGCCCTTGATCTTTATCTGTATCGCGTGCATCATGAATTGCATCGCCGATGTTATTCTGATTAAGTATTTTAATCTGGATGTTGCGGGTGCTGCTTTAGCTACTGTATTTGCCCAAGCATTCAGCATGATTGCCTCGATCATCACTTTAAATAAACAGAAATTTGTTTTTACATTTAAATTGTCAAATTTTAGAATCAATAAATCAAAAGTAAAAGAACTTGCCGCTCTCAGCATTCCGATTACGATTCAGGAATGCATGGTTCGATTCTCTTTTTTAACGTTGACTTCAGCCGTCAACACTTTGGGAATCTATGCTTCTTCCGCGGTCGGCATCGCCAGCAAGTATGACGTTTTTGCCATGCTTCCGGCCACCTCTTTATCCAGTGCCCTAAGCACCTTTACAGCCCAGAATGCTGCCGCAAAAAAATATAAACGAGTTCAAAGCGCCCTGATATTCGGTGTATTCACAGCCTTTTCGCTTTCACTATGTTTCTTTATCTGGGCGCAGTTTTCCCCGCAGACGATGATCGGTCTTTTCACAGATGATACCAATATTATTGAAGTAGGAATCCCGTTTTTTAAAACCTGCAGCTACGACTATCTTGCGGTAGCCTTTGTCTTTACATTAAATGGTTTTTTAAATGGTTATGGGAAAACGATCTTTACAATGATCAGCTGCTGCAGCGGTGCTTTATTTCTGAGAATTCCGCTTATTATCTTTGTTTATCAGAACTGGGCAGATAATTTAGCACTGCTTGGAACTGTTGCTCCGCTGGTCTCCTTCATCATGGCTGCTTATACCCTTTTCTATGCTATCAAACAATGCAAAAAAATGAATCAACTAACTTGATTCATTTTTTATTTCATTCATACAATGGGATATCTCTTCTGTTGAAACAGAAAGATAATTTCCCTTCGCAGCAATTCCAAACATCTGAAGAGCAGAAGGATCCGATACTATTTTTTCTTTATCGGCTTTAGAAAAATGTTTGATCGCATATTCTAATTTCGCCGCTTCACTTCTAGTCTCACATCGCCAGCACGCTTCTAAGCAAACCGCTTGATGGCTTTTAGTATATTTAGCACATTCCGGTTTCTTATAGAAATGTTCTTTCATTCGCTTCATTAGGTCAGAGGTGATCCCGGTATAGAGTGAATGATCTTCACAACGAATCATATAGACAACATACATCTCTTTAATCCTCCAAATAGCAACGCATTGTTTTCTCGATCCAATATTCGAACTTGATTTGCGGATAGAACGTTTCGATTTCTTTCAAGCGTTTATACATTCCAAGACCATCTTGCACATCATGCCACAGATCCCAAAACACAAAGTCTAACTCATTGACATGTTCTGTATTCTTGAAATACTCAAAAGCATCATCATGAACGATTTTTATTTTATCGCGATGCGGGAATTGGTTAAGAATAAACCTTTCAAATAAAGAAATGACTTCTTCATCTCTTTCTACGATAGTAACGGATCGAACATTTTCTTTTTCGCTGCACATATAGGCAAAATAGCCTAATCCCAACCCTGAAGTCAAGACATTTCCTTCAGCATGGGCAATCGATTCCTTCATCGTTTCGATCTCATTGGGCGTAATCAGCATCCATTCTCGATTGGACTGCAAAACGACCGGAAAGGAAAACTTTTCTTTAAAAAAACCTAATTGAGGAATAATTCTGCCATCCTCTTTTTTATCCATATCCGCCATGACAAAGAGTTCATAGGGTTGATAGCATTCTTCTTTCAATTCCCAGGATCCGATTTTTTTATTTGGAATTACAATATGAGAATAATAAGAATCTTTTTGATAAGTTTCAGCCGACAAATCATGGATCATTTCTCCAAAATAATTTTCATATAGGAAACGATCTTCCTCATTTTCATCAAAATCGATTCCTAATTCAACGGCCAATAAGATCGACAATGCTTCTTTTTCAGACATATCACAACTCTCTTTTAACCTGTTCACCATTTTTGAATCGATCAAATCGGGATTTTCATTCAGATAATGACTGAGCAATGTTAATAAACGACCATTCATTTTTTCAATCATTTCATTCATCATATCCGTTCCCATCATTCCACCTCAAGCATCTTATCGAGACGTTCAAATAGAATTTCAATCTTTTTCAGATCCTGTTCATTTTCTACTTTTTCACCGGAATAATAAAACTCGATCGACTGGGAATTATTTTCAAACAGATCATTTTCTTCTAATTTTCTTATGAGCTGTCTCACGACACCTTCATTTCCATCCAACAGTTTTATATGAGACGGAAGAAGCTTTCGAAAACTATCTTTAAAATAATTAAAATGCGTACATCCCAAAACAAGCGATGAAGTATAGGAGAAATCAAATCGATTCAATTCATCTTGCAGATAATCCAATACTTGTTTTGAGTCAAATTCACCAGCCTCTGCAAATCGTACAAGTCTAGGCAAAGGTAAAAGATCCACTAAATGCTGATCATCGATTCTCTCAATTAATCGCTTTAATTTCTCACCTTGGATCGTTATCGGTGTGGCACACACAAGAACTCGGCCTTTTTTATTCATGTCCAATGCTTTTTTGACAGCCGGTTCGATCCCGATGATCGGCAAATCATATTTTTGTCTCAGCGACTGAATCGCAACACTGGTTGCCGTATTACAGGCAACAACTATTGCCTTAACATCATGTTTGATCATAAAATCAATTGCTTCACTTGTATATTGAAGTACCTCTTCCTGTGTTTTTTCACCATAAGGTACATGCTTCTTATCCGCATAGAAAAGAAACTGTTCATTCGGCAGCATTTTCAATGCATAATGGAGAACCGATAATCCTCCGATTCCTGAATCAAAAAATCCGATTTTCATATCGATGCCTCTCTCTTTCCTGTCTTTTCAATTATACTTGCTCTCCCTTTGAAATTCCAGTATAAATTGAAATTCTGTTTTCACACGCTAAAAAATGCATTTACATTCCATTCTATTCAAGTATAATAAAAACTGAGGAGAAAAAATCATGAATTTTGAAAAGGAAGCGCTCTTTATTATTCAGACATTAAATCAAAACGGATATGAAGCTTATCTGGTTGGAGGATGTGTTCGGGATTCTCTGCTGAATAGTGAAAATCACGATATCGACATTACAACATCAGCCATGCCTGAAGAAATCAAGCAGTGCTTTAAAGGATACACAATATTGGAAAACGGAATACAACACGGAACTGTATCTTTGATTCTCAATAAAATCCCCTATGAGATAACAACTTACCGGACGGATCAGAATTATCTCGACCACCGTCATCCTTCTTCTATTTCATTCACAAGAAGGCTTGAAGAAGATTTATGTAGAAGAGATTTCAGCATCAATGCGCTTTGCTGGCATCCAAAATCCGGAATCATTGACTTGAATGGAGGAATCGAGGATCTAAATCATCGCCTGATCCGCTGTATCGGAGATCCCGATCGCCGTTTTGATGAAGATGCCCTGCGTATCCTTCGTGCGTTGCGTTTTGCATCCGTTTTAGGATTTTCGATCGATTATCAGACAGAAATCAGCATGTATAAAAATAAAGATCTCATAGCAACGATTTCAACAGAAAGAATCAATCAGGAATTTTCCAAATTGATGACAGGTACAAATGCTTCCTTTATTTTAGAAAAATACAATGATATTTTAGCAGTTTTTCTGCCGGAGCTTGCGAAATTAAAGGAACAGGAAATTCTGTTTAAAGAAACTCTCCGAGCTCTTCAGCAAAGTCCGGATTTTTTATCCATTCGACTGGCTCTTTTACTGAACGGCTTGTATCCAAATTCCCTATCCTCTTGTCAAGATCTTTTATCTCGTTTAAAGTATTCCAAACATCTCATCAAGCGAGTCAGTACCTTGCTGATTCTGCAAACGATGCCGATAAAAACAAGAATCGATGTCAAAAAAATCATGTCTTATTGTCAGGATGAATCCATCATTCAGGAATTTCTGCTTATGAAACAGGCTCTTTCTGATCAGTTTTCGATAAAACTGATTGAAGACCTCATCAAAGAGATTAGAAAAAATCATGACTGCCTGACGCTCCAAGATTGTTGCATCAATGGAAATGACTGCTTAAAACTGAAGATTCCGGAAAAACAAATCAAGCATATCCTCAATACGATATTAAACGAAATCCTTGAAGAAAAACTGCCTAACAAAAAAGAGGCATGTCTTAAAAGAGCCAAAGAACTAGCAAATCGCTAGTTCTTTTTGATGTTATCCATAATTGCTTTCATTCTCTTCGCCAAACCTTGTGAATCTTTAACAGATATACTGCACACAGCGACACGAATGCCTTTATTAACACAGACAGTAAAAATATTTTCATTCATCAGCGCCTGATGATATTGATTTCTTAATTCGTTATTTTCCATCATCACGGTAACGAAAAAGCCTTCATGATATGGATAAACAGGAAGTCCGACTTCATTTGCCTCTTTCACAAAATTAGAACTTCTCTCTTTTAAAAGCGCAATGTATTTATCTTTTTCTTTCAAATATGCACCTAAATGAGTAGTCGTCACTTCAGTGAAATTGTCCATCGCCGAATTGGAGACATTGCTCCAAATAGCTCGAGCTGTCTTTTCAAAAACAATTTCTACTTCTCTTACCTTCGATTTTTCCTTTGCCAGCAAAACTGCCGCTCCGCATCGAAGTCCATAAGAAGTCAAGGTCTTAGAACAGCTGAAAGCTACAACGATCAAGACATTTTCAGAGATTCCGTTAAACATCTCCATGTACTTGTGATTTTCTGCCAGATCATACGCATAATCGATATAAGCAATATCATCTAAAATCACACATGGCATCTTTTTAGAACACTCATTGATAAATGAAATCACTTCTTTCCACTCGTCTGAGCTCATGCTGTAACCCGTTGGATTATGACATGGATCATTGATTACGATCAATAGCTTGTCTTGTTTTTCCATGACTTTCAGACAAGTTTCTTTAAAGCTTGCTAAGTTGAAATGATCCCCATCAAACATCCGATAAGTCACATAATCAAGCCCCGAATCTGAAGCCATCAAGGTATAGGACCCCCATGCAATATCTGGCAGGATCACGGTTTGTCCTTTATCCAGAATATCTTTGATGGTCAAACTGACAGCACCGCTTCCACCTGGTGTCGCAATAACAGAATGTTCTAATTCTAAATCGGCATTTCCTTTTACCCATTTATAAACCTGTTCGCGATAAGTCGGATTTCCGGTAAATGAAGCCGCATAAGCTGCTTTCTTTTCTTTCGATATTGCATCATAATTCATAAACACTGAGTCAAAAGCGACGATTTTCCCATCCTCTGTATAAAGAGACCCGATCGTTGCATCAATCACATTTTCTTTTCCAATTTTGATTTTGGCTTCTTTTGCTTTCTCAACAACTGCAAAAACCGTATCTTGAATTGGGACAAGATCTGCACTCTTCCTTGTAAAACTCATAATTTACCTCCTATGAATTCGAATGTATCCTATACAATTATTCCATTCAATTCTATGTATACTATGATATGCTTAATTTTCCACTCTTTCAACAGTAAAATCTCATCAATTTAATAAAAAAATATATTTGTGACAAATTTCGACAAATTTTACTACCTCTCTTTGTTAAACTAAGTTCAACAAGATAATAAATCTTGTAAATTCTTCATTCCTGTCACTGGTATTTGAAGAATTAACCATTCTATCCCCTTAAAGAAAGCCTTCCTGATCGGAAGGCTTTCTCACATATTGTAAATCACATAATTTTCCACAATTTCCCGATATTGTTCCCATTGAATTATAATATACTAAATACGTAGTTGATAATCTACCTCTCTCTTTCTTATGATTACAATTAAAAGCGGTGATTCATGGATATGGATCACTGTTTTTACATCCTGATTCAGCAATTTTATCCGCCTTCAAAAAAGAATCAAAAACCAAAAAAAATGCTTGCATTCACAATTGAGCTATGCTATTATAATTAAGCAAGTTGCCTGAATAGCTCAGTCGGCAGAGCACGCGGCTGTTAACCGCGGTGTCGTAGGTTCGAGCCCTACTTCAGGCGCCATTCTTAAATGGCTCGTTGGTGAAGCGGCTTAACACAGCGCCCTTTCACGGCGCCATTCACGAGTTCGAATCTCGTACGAGTCACCATTTCACAAATCAAGTTCAGCAATGGACTTTTTTTGTTTTACGGCCTATGAACTTCTTTAAATTTTATATTGCATTTTATTAGAACTTGAGCTATAATTATCTAGCAATCGCAATGGATCCTTAGCTCAGTTGGTAGAGCAACTGACTCTTAATCAGTGGGTCTGGGGTTCGAACCCCCAAGGATCCACCATTGAAAATAAAATTGGAGAATTCCAATTTTTTTATTAGCTTAATAAAACAACTCAAGATCAATTTAGTCTTGAGTTGTTTGTTTTTATTTCTTCCATATCATAACTGACTCGGTAAGTTTTCCGCCTATCATGATTGATTTCAGTGTAATAACACTCAAACTGTTCCAATTCCGGCGATCTTTTTCGTATTTCCTGACGGCATATTCCCGCATCCATGACCAGCATATCAACATAAAGCTTATTCTCCGTCAATTCATAACTGAATTTCTTGACAATGCCCGATTCTTCTAAATCAAAAAGAATCTCTCTATACATGATTCCTAATCTTCTATCCCCTTCCGCTTCATCCTGAGTCAGATTGATTTCCAAATAAGCACAGATCAGATTTAATTGATTCAAATAAGAATCAACCACTTCATTTTCGTCATAAAGAGCGACTTTAAATGTTAAGTCACGGCAGGAAGTAAACGATTCCTGTGTTTCTCCTCTCATAAGTGATTTTGGAGTCGGCGTGAATTTATATGAATAGACATTTTGTTCCCTGGTATATGTTTCGATTTCATATGTCATATAAGTATTTAGAATTTCAACATAAAATTCTTCAAGCGAGATTTCATCATCAAATCTTTCCGTATAGCTGAAACTCATATCAGAAACGATATTCTGCAATAGATTTTCTCCTATTTGACTGCATATATAAATATAGTTTTCGATATTAGCTTTACGTGGATCCTGATCCTCTTCCTTATCTGCTACAAAAACGACTTCAAAGCGTGTCCGGTCAACATTCCTCATTTTTCTGCTTACTCGAATGGGATGCTTAGATGCATCATAATCTCCACTTGGCTGATACTGATAACATTCTCTGTTTATAGAACTAAAAAACAACCATTTTTCTCCCAGCTCTTGAGGTGCCCTGCAAATGACATAATCGAGAACACATTGAACCATGGAATTATTTAATCCACTCATCATCATAACTGTATGCCTGCTGCCAATGCCAAAAAGAATCTCTCCGGAAGCGCCGACATGGCGGTTAAAAATCTCCTTGACTTGATTTTTAGCCTCAGTAATCTGCCCTTTTTTCACCAGAGATCGAAGCTTTTTTTCCATTGCTGCAAACTTTTTCCAAAATGCTTCCACCCCCAGTTTAAAATTATATGTCTGTTCTTCCTGTCTTTGAAAACAGAGTCCGTCCAAGGTCATTTCAACATCATTTCCTTTCAGGCTACCGGAATCTCCATCGTATCGAACACAACCCGGACATTTCTTTTTAACATATCCTCGCAGTTTTCTATCATATTCTTCTTTGAAATAAAGCGTTCCTTCACTTTCAATAATTCTATCCGGATCCTCTATCTTCAGCAAAACATTCTGCACATCTTCCCGAATAAAATAAGGTGCCATACATCGCTCTTCTTTAAACAAGCGTAAGGCAATATACGGATTTCTCTTCACTTCTTCAATAAAATCTTGAAAAGTCATATCATTTGGCATTTCATATGTATTCGTTTTGTAATAGAGCGTTTTCATAATCTGCACCTGACCCTGTTTTTGTTGAACGAATTTATTTTATCATTTAAGAATGAAAAAAGATATACCTTCATTTATGAATTACCGATCTGACATATTTGGAATTTGAATTTCAGAGTTGGTGATGATCATCTCGACTTGGTCACATAAAAAATCAGGATCCAGATTGACTCTGATTTCTTCCTCATTTTTTATATATCCCGCAGGGGCTTCCATTTCATAAAGTAAATACTCTTTATTTATTTCAAGATCATCAAAAATCAAAGCTCCCTTTTCTATTTCAATTTTTTGTATTTCTGCTTTCATCTCTCCCATTTTCTGAAGATAGTAGATCCCTTCCGGAAGCATCATAAATATTTCATTGAATTCATTGGGTTCTATGATCGAAATGATCTCGCTCATTTCTTCATCTCTTGCCAAAAAGTATCGATCCGAATCATCTTTTAAAAACAATGCTCCTGAGATTTTTTCATCCAGCACCTGATCTTTCTCGGTATCTTTGATTATAAAATCTGCTCCATTCAATCTTTTCTTTTGCCCTTCATCCATTTTTATCACTTTTAATGAAACTTTTCTTGTTCGATTATAAACCGTGATCTGTTGAGTATCCTGATCTGAATCCAAAGTACATTCAACTTTTGTAACAGGAGAGGATTCATAAGTCATCCCCCATGGCAATGCCGTTTCGATCAAGAGATAAGTTCTTCCCCATTTTAAATTTTGAACAGAAAGTTCTCCTTTTGATTTTACAACTTCAATATCATGCATCTTTTGATCAGTTGAAAGTCGATAGAACCATTTCCCCGTTTCCAGATCATCCAGTTCTATCATTCCAAATTCATTTGTCACCTTCACTGTAGTCGGCATTGGATCATCTACGTTTGCATAGAAAGATACCTGTTGATTCAAAATCGGAAGCTGATCCTCATTAGGATCTATCAAACGAAGATATTCATGCCCCGTTCTTCCCTTAAAAATAATCTTGTCATTTAAATCAGGCAGGATCAGATCTCCTTCATCAATTTTGCATCTTTCCATCCAGAAAGATTGACCACCTTTATCATAATTAACGGTTTTAATTAAAATAATCTCTCTCAAGTTACCCTTTTCATCTACAGCACTGAGGAAAACTTCTCCTTCTTTCTTAGCATGGACCATTGTCTTGCTGGTTGAAAGAACTGATTCATCAGAGGAAATCAATCGTGTATTTTGAGAGAAAAATTCATTTAATTCTCTCTCTGTTCCTAAAGTTAAAAAATAGATTTCCTGTTCTTTCTTATCAGTAATATCAACTAAAACAAATTCAGCTTCATTCAACCTCTCTTCTTTTTCATTCACTTTGACAATCTGCAGTCCAACATTCCGATATCGATTTTCAAATACGATCTCTACAGTTTCATTTGCAAGAATCTCGATTTCTACAACACTCGGATTTAATTCAAAGAAATCCAAACAGTCACTCTCCCTTAAATAATAAGTTCCTATCGGTATATCTGTTAAATAGATTTCTCCGTTTTCATCCGTTTGAATGGTGTAAAGAATGTTTCCAAAATCTTCAGTACTGCTGATTTCAAAAGTTGAACCCGTAAAGTTTTTTCCGAATGGATCTTGTTTTATTAAAATCAGAGAACCTTTTTTAGCTATATTTAAGATATCCTGATCCAAGTGATAGTGAATTACTTCCTCATCCGATTCAGCGAAATCAACTGTAATCGGATATTCCGTCTCGTTTAATTCATATCCAACTGAAGTTTGGATCTCTTTGATCACATAATGACCCGGCAGATCCACCTCAAACTGTCCACTGCTATCCTGATTCAGGTAACTATATCCCAGCATACTTCCTTTCGGAAGAAGGACATCATCAATCAAAATATCATCCGCATTAAACAATCCGAATACAATTCCTTCTCGTTTATTTTCTTCATTGAACAAAGAAGGTTCGAATACTTTATTGAAGTGCAAGATTCCCTTCTTTCTTTCATTGATATGATCAAAAGTATAAGTCACGATTTCCACTGTTTCATTTTCATAAGTCAAATCAAAATCATAGCTTTGATCATCTCTGACGTATCCTGATTTTGTCCGGATCTCTTGCACAGAATATGATCCCAAAGGAAGTTTTGATGAAACAACCGGCTCATTTGCATGAGTCGTGATTTCTTCTACTATTTCATTTGCATGAAACCAAAGCGTTTGGTCGGGAGTGATAATATCTTCTCTGGCTAGGATCCGATAAGTAACTCCATCTAAAAGTCCCTTCTCAAACTGTAAAACAGCAACATCTCCAAATGGTGTTTCTATTTTCTCAAATCCGACAGGAATTTCTCCGGTTTTTTTGATGATTAAAGTTCCTTTAGCCGATTGATCTTCAAATTCAATGTTGATTTCCTTTCGTGTTCCATCCACCTGAAACTCAAGTTCCTCATCGTTCAGAATATATCCGTACGGGGCATGGATCTCGCATATCGTATAAGTTCCGTAAGATAAGGAAGACGGCAGATGAATGGATCCTGTTTCATCAGTAATAAAAGTATCGATTTGTTCCTTTTGCGGATAAGTTACCATCTGTGTAATAAACTTTCCTTCAGCATCTTTGATTTTAAATTCAGCGCCGGACAAAGCAACTCTTTTTTTGGTTTCTTTGTCTACTTTGAAAATCGTCAATTCAGCTTCAAACACATCATTTTCAACGATATAGCTATAAACTTTTCCTTGTTCACTGATCTTTACTTCAAATTCCCTAGCTGTTTCAAATCCATCACGATCTTGTTCCCTTATCTTATATCTGCCATAAGGAAGCATCTTGGAAAGAGCGTTACCATTCTCATCTGTAACTAATGTATCAACTATTTCGTTATTTGATAAAGATATGATATCAAAGGAAAATCCTTTTCCAGCAGTAACGACTCCGGACTTTCGATTCTCTTTCAATTCTTCATTTCCAATAATAAATTTTGTGATGGCAATCTGCCCTTTAATGACCTCATTGAAGATTTCCACAGATGCCGCTTCTTTTGATTTTGTAGAAAAGGGAACACATTGCGGATCCAGAATATATCCTTTCGGTGCAATAATCTCACAAGCAATATAATCTCCGACCGGCAGATCCTCATAAGTGATCGTATTGGAATCATTCATCTTCAATTGCAGGATTTCGTCTTGAGTAAGCGCATCTTTTATTGAAATAACCGCTCCGTTCAATGTGGCCTCGCCTTGAGCCTTTTGTCCATTTTGACGATCTAACTTTGTAATTGTAAAAGGGACCGTATCCAATTCAAAAAAAAGCGAGAAATCTTTCATCGGCTCATAATGCTGTGTAAACATGATTTGATAATCAGCATTTTTCCAAATCACACTTTGAAGCAGTGCATTATATACCGATCCCGACGCATTTAAAGAAGATGCAAAGTCAGAAGAATCTGACAAAGTCAGTGTTAACTCGTTCCCATTTTGATTAACGCCTATATTTTTAACTTCCGGAACGGCATAATTGGGTAAGACTTGATTTTCATCAGTCAATAAAGTTGCTTTATTTACTGACAGTTTGATTGTGTCTCCGGCAAAAGAAGGTACCTTGCCGGCCGGATTCGTTTCAACAAGAGTCATGATATCACTTTTTACCGCACTCAGATCCCATGGCTCATCAAACATTGTATATGCCTCCTGCGGCTCATTGACCGCTTCCCAAATCAAACACTGAGTCGCCGCAAAACGATCGTTCTCATAATGACCGTCATACCCATATCCATAATAAGCAATCTTCCATATTTTCACTTTTGTCGAATAATCCAATCGATCATAGGATAAAACACCACTGGCTTCATATCCCGATATTGTGCTTCCAACCCCTCCGGGAATCAGAACCATGGGTTCAAGACAGTAGGCCAATTGTCCATCTACATACATTTTCGTGATATAGCTGATAAACTGACCATTAAGATAATGCTTTCCTATTCTTTCCCCTTTATACAGTTCAGATGAATAAGCTCTGCTTTTTCTTTCATCTTTAGAATCAATTTCTAGATTTTCCAAAAATTCTTCTATATTCTCCGCAAGTAAAAATGTTTCTGAATCATCTATTTCTTCCTCGGCACAAAGGCTCAAAGCAGGAAAGGTAAGCCAAGAGATCACCAAACAAAATAATACCATTTTAATTTTTTTCACCATTTTAACTATTCTCCTTTTTATTTTCAATTTCTTTTGCGAATACCAAAAAACGTCCGTTGTCAACATTCATGTCACAGGTCACAAGGGTCATGATTGAATCATCGGATTCTATTTCCAGATTTGATTCAATCAGACTTCGCTTTTTTATTTCTTTAATAAAATTCATAAATTCAACATCATTACGCCACTCATGTTTCATCCAATCGCGGTAATCATCATGATTCAAATCGATCCGCATTACCGCAAATATCTCCATTTCTTTGATTTCTTTTTCATCTTCAACAAGAAAAAAAGAATGTTCGTCATAATATTTCTGATCACAGAAATATTTAAAAAATGTAAACATTCTTTCATTATTCAAGGAACTATGGGCATGAATCAATATATTTTTTCCATTTAATCCACTGTATTTATCAACAAATGGAGTCCCCATAGAACTGTTCTTTTTAGCAAGATCTCTTCGCACATAGAACTCATTATCCCGGTTATAAACTACCGGCAAAACACGATCAGTAAAATACAGAGCAAAGACAACATCTTCATTGATCTCTTTGAAATATGCAAAATCTCCTTCATCGTAGTATTCTTCACTTTCTTTCTCATCTGCTGTTATTTCATGTTGATTTCTAATCTTCTCTTTATCTTGAGTAAACAAATCTTGCGTTTCATTCATAAGTAACATCAACGATCCCACTAAACTTATAAAAATTAAACCAGACAAAAGCAGAATCTTTTTCATTGTCCTCCTTTCTGCAATAAAAAAGACACCGATAAAACTCAGTGTCCTTTTGTTGCTCTGCTTTGATAATAATAGTATATCACATTTTTTTTAAAGATAATTCTCTTTTTCAAATGATATATGAGAATTCTATTTCTCCACCAATTCCTTGAATAGTGAAATATTCTTGGTAACAGCCTCTAAACTCATTCTCCAGAATTCTTTGTCAGTTAGATCGATTTCACAGATCTTAGCCGCATCTTCTACACTTGTGAGCGGTGTGTTTTTGAGCATCTCATTAAATTTAGGCAAAAAGGAATCCTTTTCTCTTAAATACTTTTCATACAAACCGCGGGCAAATAATCCGCCGAATGCATAAGGGAAGTTATAAAATCCCAGACCGGCACTGTAATAATGACTCTTGCAGACCCACATATAAGGGTGAAGGACATTCTGATCCAAGCCATTTCCATAAGCTTTTTTCTGAGCATCCAGCATCAGCTTGCATAAATCATCTGCCGACATAAATACATCTTTTCTCTGATCGCATACCGCTTTTTCAAATAGGAAACGAGAATAGATATCACAGATGATCTGGGTCGTATCCATCAGCTGACTTTCAATCAATGCTAATTTTTCCTCATCACTTTCAGCACGGGCAATCGCCGCATTCATGACAACATTTTCATTGAAAGTAGATGCTGTTTCAGCAACAGGCATCGTGTATCCTCTATTCAGAGAAAGATTGTCCTGTACCATGAAATCATGATATCCATGCCCAAGTTCATGAGCCAAAGTGACGATATCGCTGAAACTTCCGGCATAATTGGTAAGGATCCTGAACTGTTTGATCGGTGTGATATCTGCACAGAATGCTCCACCGGCTTTTCCTTCACGCGGATAGAAATCAATCCAGTTTTTATCAAAAGCCTCTTCAGCAATTTCGGCAAGTTTCGGATTGAATGGGCGAAACAGATCCAACAGATATTTTTTAGCCTCTTCAATGGAATAATTCTTATCATTATTTCCCATCGGTGCAAACAGATCATACCAAGGCAAGCCATTATCATGTCCCAATGCCTTTCCTTTTAAACGAAGGTATTCATGGAATTTCGGCAGATACTCTTCGATTGCCTCCAATAAAGCATCCAAAGTCTCTTTTTTCATTCTGGAAGAATATAAAGTCTTATCTAATACTGAATCAAATCCGCGCAATTCGCATTCGCTGATTGCCTGCATTTTAATGCTGTTCAAGGAATATGCTACTGCATCCTTAATTTTCTCATAACAAGTAAGTTCAGCTTCATATGCCGCTTTTCTCACTTTTGGATCCGGATCATAGGCAAGATTTCGAATTTCCGAAAGCGTGACAGTCGATTCATTATAATCAACTTTTACAGTAGATGTCAGATAAGACTGCAAATCGCTCCATGCATTTCCACCGCTGATATCCATTTTTGCCAAAGCTTCTTCCACAAGATCGCTCAACTGATACTTGTCATCATTTTGAATGCAGTGTAAACGATAACTATAATTTTTCAGCTTATCATCCGATTCAATGACTTCATCTAAATTCTCAATTTGAGCGATATATTTATTTAAGATTGTCTCAGATTTTGCCGTTAGATTCAATTTCTGAAACAGTCTCCCCATAATTGATGCATGCTTCATATCCATTGCATCCGTGGACTGTTGAAGCATACAGAAACTACCCAATTTAGAAACCAAATCATTCTCCTCTTCCAGACAATCCAAAATGGCGAGAATATTCTCTTTCGCCTCATGCTTATCCAAATGCCTCGGCAATTCATTGATTTTCTCAATGATCTCATCTAACTTCTGATTATCTTTTTCATATTGAGGATCATCATATCCTAAATACAGATCATCTAATGACCATTTTCCATTCATATTCATTCCTCCATTCTTTATTATTTACAGAAAACAAAAGACAGAATCACATAACATAACTTCTATTTCCCCGCTCTGTTCCTATTTAATATTCACAGATTCCCTGATTCTATTCATGTCTCAGTGAATACAAAAACTGACGTGTACGCTCCTCCTTAGGATGATCAAAAAATTCCTGTGGTGTATTTTCCTCAATGATCATCCCTTGATCCATAAAGATGACATGACTGGCAACATTTCTTGCAAAATTCATTTCATGAGTTACGACAAGCATTGTCATCCCCTCATTTGCCAGATCTTTCATCACTTCCAGAACTTCGTTGATCAATTCAGGATCCAATGCCGAAGTCGGTTCATCAAATAAGATCACTTCCGGATCTGTAGCAATGGCACGAGCAATTCCAACACGCTGCTGCTGGCCTCCGGAAAGTTGATGTGGATAATAATCATACCGGTCTGATAAGCCAACTTTATCTAAAGCCTTTTTCCCGATTTCAATTGCCAATTCCTTTGACATTTTACGTCCTACGATCAAACCCTCTGTCACATTCTGCAAAGCAGTCTTATTCAAAAATAGATTGTAGTTTTGAAAAACAAATGCTGTTTTCTTTCTTATTCTTAAAATGTCTTTTTTCTTGATAGAGTGCAGATTCAGTTTCTCTTCATCGAAAATCATCATCCCCTCATCTGCCTGTTCCAGAAAGTTGATACATCTAAGCAAAGTTGTTTTCCCGGATCCGCTTGGTCCTAAAATCGTAACGACATCTCCTTTATTGACATGAAGATCCACTCCTTTTAAAACTTCAAGATCACCAAATGATTTCTTTATATTCAATATGTCCAGCATTATCTCAACCTGCCTTTCATTTCAGCTCCAGCTTCTTTTCACAGATTCTTTGCAGTTTCGTCAAAACCGTACAGAACAAAAGATAGATCAAACCGACTTCGCAATACAAGGCAAACGGTTCATAGGTTCTGGCCGCAATTCTTTGGGCGGACATGAACATCTCCATGATCGTAATATTAGCGGCCAGCGATGTAT
>CAZUVT010000014.1:0-22497 GCA_964623925.1 uncultured Erysipelotrichaceae bacterium | reverse complement strand
ACCAAAGAAAAAGTAGAACACATTTTTTGTGTCTACTTTTATCTTACAACTTCAGATTCTGAAAGAGATCCTTTTTTCTAAATCGGCAGAGAGTTTATCCGGATATGAAGCAGAAAAATTAGAAGAATTGGCAGAGAAGCTGTTTAACTACAATCGCAGTCCGGATGTGGGAATCGCTTATCGGATCCATAAGCTCTTATATGAATTTGCACTGTTGCATCATGATAAAGATAAGATCATTCGCGAATTATATTATCAGGGTATCACGCTGAGGTATTTAGATATTGGGGATAGTCAGCCGAATATCAATCTTTTTTCCGAGCAGATTCATGATTTCTTTCATCGTGGAGCTCAATATATGGCGGAATACGAGACATTCACAAATCCGGAAACTCGCGCTTATATCATTCGCTGTCTAGGTAATTTAAAACATTCAACGAAGAAAAATAGTCGTGGTTTTTCAGACTGGGATAGTTATATGGAAGGATTCAATCGTGCCATGGATGTAATTGAGTCTCCTTATTACCGGCAGATGAATCCGGAGATTCCATGGGATACATTTAGTTATACAATGCATCTGGATCGTACCAAATTTTTATCCAATCTTCGAAATGCTCCTGATCCGAAGATCGCAGAAGCAGTTTTGGAGTCCGCAAACTATGTGTATCATCAGCAGGAAGAGCTGGCCAAAATTAAAGAAAAAGCGGTCAGTACCAGAATTAAATA
The DNA here is from genome assembly GCA_964623925.1 of uncultured Erysipelotrichaceae bacterium. Taxonomy (GTDB): domain Bacteria; phylum Bacillota_I; class Bacilli_A; order Erysipelotrichales; family Erysipelotrichaceae; genus CATJXY01. The sequence goes on along the minus strand of CAZUVT010000014.1, from coordinate 21,771 downwards.
TGTTTACATGGCTGCACGTTATCATGCGGGATTCGTTGAAATTGATGAATTAATGGATTTACTGTTCGATCTTTATGAAAAGGCAAGCCTACAAGACTTTTCAAGCGATAACATCTGGGTCATGCTGACAGTTCCTGAATATCTGATTTATTATTCAAAATTCTTAGGAAGTGAAAAGAAGCAGGCAATGAATTTACGGTTGAAATCGGCTTTGACCAAACAGGAAGAGTATCTGTTTTTATTGCCTTGGGATGAATACGGCTTGCAGATATCCAGAGCTTTGCAGGTTATCAGCAATTTCCTTTCAGGACAGGGAGAAGAGAACAATTATCGACTGTTAAACTACTTGCTGGCCTGTCATCCGCCGACGTTTGTTCATTCCAAAGTGGTTGCTTTATTGACAAGAAGACTCTGCATTCAGCTGATTAAGACAAATCCACGATCACTGAAAGAAGTGGACGGCTTTGAAAAGGCCTTTTTAGCCGGGGATTTTGATAAGGTCATTAATTTGGCTTATTTCAGTGGACTTTATCATGATTTAGGAAAATGCATGATGCTGAACAATATCGGACTTTACAGCCGCAGTCTCTTAGATGAAGAATTCAAAGGGATCAAGCTACATCCTATGTTCGGAAGCGGATTATTGAAATCCATGCATATGGGTGTTCTTTGCGATGTTGCCTTTTATCATCATTGCTCTTATGACAGAAGAAGTGGTTATCCATTTGTCTCTCATGGAGGATCTTCTTCGATCCGCACGATCGTTGATATCATTACCGTTGTAGACTCCTTAGATGCCGGAACCGATAATATCGGTCGTAGCTATGCTGCCGCAAAGACGTATGAGACTTTGGTTGAAGAACTCCAGCGGGGAAAAGGAACCCGATATTCGCCGGATATCGTTGAATTGTTTGATGATCCTGAATTTTATTATGAATTAAAACAGTATTTGATTAAGATACGATATGAGACATATATCGATGCTTATTGCAGCAAACATTAATTAAAATCAGTTCAAGATTTGAAATTTTGAACTGATTTTTTTAGTTTATAAAAGATGATTTTATTAAATTAAAACGAATTATATTGCTTATAATAAGGTATCATAAAATCGAGAAATATGAGAAAATAAATGCATAATAAACAAAAAAAATGTTTATTAGTTATAAAATGTGCTATAATATAGATGAAAAACGGAGGGTGTTAAATGAAGCTGTTGAAAGTTGTCGCTAATAATTTTAAGTTATGCGAAAAGAATTTCACGATATCTTTTGTTCCATCAGGAAAGAAAACATTAGAAGATAAAGAATTTGAATTACAAGAGATTTCAGATAATTTATTTGTTTATACGACGGTGGGAATCATTGGGAAAAATGCTTCGGGGAAAACGACTGCGGTAGAGTTGTTGGCTGTAGTTTATGATATTTTTTCAAACTTTAGAATCAATAATTCTAAAAAGATTTTCAATTTTATTGAAGTACCGGTCAATTTGGATATCACTTTTTTTCATGAAGGGGCCATTTTTCGATATGTGGTCGATTTATGTAAGAATATGAATTCGGTTGATCAAATTTCTGTCTTTTTTAAAAATGAGAGATTGTATAAAAGGGTTTATAAAAAAGCTCACTCAAAAAATCTTTTTGAATATGATAGATTTAAAGAAATCAGAAAAGGGGTAATTTTACCGGAAGATACTTCAATGATTTATCCTCTTTTAAAAGACATTGATTTAAGAGGCATCTATTATGCAAGTGATGATTATTTGTATCAAAACTATGCTCCGGCTTTTAATATTTACAAGCTTTTATATAATAATCTTTCTATAATCTCTTCTTTATTAAAAATGTTTGATGAACATTTAGAGAATATTAATATGATCAATGATAATAAATATGAAATAGTCTATGTTAATGGGGTGAGAAAAGAAGTTTCTAACTTTGAATTATATGAAATTTTGTCAAGTGGCACAACAAAGGGAATCTGGTTATTTACTTTTGTTGTTTATTCATTGCGAACCGGAGCAGATTTAATCATTGACGAAATAGAAAATCATTTTCATAAAGCGCTAGTTGAAAATTTAGTTAGTCTTTATAAAGATAAATCTGTAAATAAGAAAAATGCAACACTTATGTTCACTACACATTATTGTGAATTGCTCGATTTATTTAATAGAAGTGACAATATTTACATTAGCAAATATGCAGAATCTATCCGTTTAGAAAACATGCATGAGAATTATAAATTCAGAACGGAATTATCAAAAAGTAATAAATTCTACAACAATGAGTTTAATACAAATGTGGATTATGAAGTGCTCATGAATTTCAAAAAGGAATTGATGCGATGAGAATATTATTAATGTGTGAAGGGAGAAATGAAGAAGTTTTATTAAATTGTTTATTAGATGCTGATGCATTAGTATTTACAAGAAATGATTTGATTGGTCTTAGACCTTATCCTGTTAGACAGTTGAATAATCCAACAATTAAAGCAGAATTAAAACATTACGGGTTGCCGATTATAGTTTATAGAGTAGGGGATAAACAGAGTGATGAGTTAGCTATTCCAAAAGAATTGAAAGAGATTGTTTCAAAAGAGAATATATTCAAATATTGTACGAAACCTGAAATGGAGATGCTGCTAATTTTGAATGAAGGATTAGAAAAAGAGTATGAAAAAGTGAAAAGTTTTGAATCTTGTAAATCTTTTGCAAAAAAGAATATTAAATACAATGGAAAAAAGTATGATCAATCATCTGAATTTCTGAGAAGCTATTATGGTAAGGAGCGTATTCATAATTTGATAGAAAATATAAAGAAGTATAAACTTCATAAGGGACATCATCAAAAAGACGAATTTTATTTAGCAGATCTTTTAAATGAAAAAGGAGCAGATTAATATATGAATTCTATTAATCAGTGCTCTTTTTTATTCATTTCATTTGGATTTATAAAATCTAAAATATTAGAGAAGTAATAAGACAAAGCATCAATCCGATTAGTGTCGGAATCAGGAAAGAAAGCAAGGTTGTGGTTTTGCTTTTTGTTTCATGGTAGATCGTTAAAAGAGTAGAGCTACATGGCCAGTGAAACATTACTAAGATCAAGGTGTTCAGAGCTGTTAAGAATGTCCATCCGTTGGCAATCAGAATTTCTTTGATTTGTGCCAAATTATCAATGTCGATGAGGGAAGAATTGCTTAAATACAGCATCAGAATGATCGGCATGATGATTTCATTAGCCGGAAAGGCGAAAATAAGGGCACATAATATGACACCATTGACTCCGAATATTTTTCCGATGGGATCAAGAAAGTCGGCAAAAGCCCAAAGTAATGTCGTATTTTGGAAAGGAATATTGGCACATAGATAAAGAATCGCACCGGCAATCAAGGATACAGCGACCGCTCTTTTCAATACCTGCCATGTTCTGTCAATCAAAGAACGCTCCAAAACCTTGGAAAGTTTCGGGAGGCGATATCCCGGAAGTTCTAATGCAAAAGTGGAAGAACTTCTTTTATAAATTAATTGGGATAAGATCTTACATGTGATCAGGGTGATGATGAAGCTGAGCAGCAGGCAGCATAAAAGAAGAATTGCCTGAGTGAAAGAATTGCTGAGAGTACCGCTGATGAAAAACATGGTACAAAGGGAAATCAAAAGCGGAAAACGGCCGTTGCATGGAATCAGGGAAGCAGTAATGATCGCAATATTTCTTTCATAGGAACTATCAAAGATCCGGCTTCCGAGCACGCCGACAGCATTGCATCCTAAAGACATGCACATTGTTAAGGCCTGTTTGCCGCAACTGCCGCAGTTTTTGAAACATTTGTCAACATTGAATGAAAGACGTGGTAAAAAGCCAAGTTCTTCAAGGTAAGTGAAAAGCGGGAAGAAAATAGCCATAGGCGGCAGCATGACAGAGACGACCCAGGCACAGGTTCGATAAATTCCTTCTGTAAAAAGCCGGACAAGATAAGGACTTGTATGAATTGAAATCAAGAAATTGCGGATTGATCCTTCCCACTTAAATAAGAGGTTAAATAACCAGGCAGATGGAAGATTGCTGAATTTTAAAGTGAGAGTTAATATCCCCAGTAAAAATCCCAACATGATGATCAAACCCCAATGAGGATGAGTTAGGATAGCATCAAATCGATAGGTTCTCGGAGTTTTGGATTGAGTAATGCAGTGATCACAGATTTTTGTTGATTTGTTTTGTATCAGTTTCAAAAAGGAAGCTTGAATTTCTTTTTCATCAATAAAATCATGGGCGAGCTGATCTTTGATGCTGAACGCGGTTCTTTTCAGTGTTTCGGTATTGATTTTGAGCTCTTTTTCAAAGACTTCCAAAGTTCCTTCGGTATCAACTAAAAGCCGCGATGCAAACCAAGGATGAGAAAGCCGTTCATCTGTTTGTTTCAGAATTTCATTGAGCTGTAGACATGGAATCTCCAATTTTTCCGGATAAGGCATTCGGAGTTTTTCCCGAGTGTTTTCAAAATTGACGATTAATTCTAAGAGTTCATCGATTCCTTGATTGTTTCTCGCGCTGGTAAAAAGAACGGGAATCTTTAGCTCCTTCTCAAGTTTATCCAAATCGATTCGGATATTGTTTTTTAAGCATTCATCATAAAGGTTAATGCAGCAGATACAGTTGGAACATATCTGCAATACCTCAAGAACAAGATAAAGATTTCTCTCCAGTGAACAGCCGTCCACAACAAGTACGACAAGATCAGGCTGATGGAAACAGAGATACTGAGCAGCAACCCGTTCTTCTTCGCTGCAAGCACTTAAAGAGTAGGTTCCGGGCAAATCAATAAACTCGATCTCTTCGCCTTGAATCTGAATTTTGGCAGTAGCGATTTCTACTGTTTTTCCGGGCCAATTTCCGGTATGCTGCTTAAGATGTGTGATGGTGTTGAAAAGGGTACTTTTTCCGACATTGGGATTCCCTGCAAATGCAACTTTTTTCATACATTCTGCACCCTGACTCTTATTTTGGCTGCATCTTCTTTTCTCAGCGCAATCGTCGCACCTTTTACCCAATAAGCAGTCGGATCGCTAAGACAACTTGAAAACAAAGGAATTACGGTCGTTCCGGGAATCCACCCCATCTCATGAAGTCTGAATATTAATGAATCTGTACAATGAAGAGATACGATTTCTGCCTGCTGCAGAAGATCAAGTTTATCTAAAGTCGTTGTCTGTTTCATAAGGCTCCTTTCTAAGAATTTTCTACTATTAACCTATGTGCGGCTGGGATAATGTTCTAAAGGGAATGCCTAAATAAAAAACAACTGTCTTTCTGTTTCTTGACTTGAAATTATTTATACAAAAAGAGGAATATAGACGGGATGTTCCATGAAGTTGAGATAGAAAAAGAGGATGGAGATTGTTATAATAAAGGTAAAGAAAGGAGTAAACTTATGAGAAAAGGAAAGATGTTATTTACTTTGATCGGTTTACTTGGAATTTTTCTTTTTATATCCTTTCTTTACAGGTTAAATGTTATTCCGCATACTCAATATTCTAATGAAGATTTCGGGATCAACTCTTATATCAGTTTGAATGATCAGGATCAGGATGGAATTGATGATCAAACGGATATTTTGTATAGTGCACGGGCGTATCTTAAAACAAAGCCAAAATACAAAAGCAAGTATTATGGAACCGGATATCCGGATGATGGATATGGAGTGTGTACCGATGTTGTTGCATTTGCACTTTTAAATTCCGGATACGATTTAATGGAATTAGTCAATGAGGATGTCTTAAATCATCGCGAGCTTTATGATATCGAATTCCCTGATAAAAATATCGATTTCAGGCGAGTCAGAAATCTGAAGATCTATTTTCAGAATAATGCGGTTTCTTTAACAACGGATCTCTCTTTGATTGAGGAATGGCAGGGTGGCGATCTCGTTCTATTTAAAAATCATATCGCTGTTATCTCAGATAAGAGAAATCGCAATGGAATTCCGTTTATCATCCATCTTGCGAATCCATACCAATTACATTATGAAGAAGATCTGCTTGAGTATTACCGGCAGGATATCACAGGGCATTTTCGTATAAAGGAATGAGTTCTATACTAGAAAGAGGGAAATCAATGTTTAAGAAATTAAATGAGGTAAAAGTGCTTCGCGATCCGATTCATGGATCGATTCATGTCGAATATGAGATCATTTGGGATTGCATTAATTCAAAAGAATTTCAGCGATTAAGAAGAATCCGTCAATTAGGAGGGTCTTTTCAAGTCTATCATGGAGCCCAGCATAATCGGTTTGCGCATAGCTGCGGAGTTTATGAAATCGTAAGAAGAATGGTTGAAGAAAACACAGAGATTGCTGATTATTTGAGTGAGCATGAAAAGGTTGTTGTCATGCTGGCGGGATTGTTGCATGATATCGGACATTTTCCATTTTCTCATGCTTTGGAAAGAGCTGTCGGCTGTAATCATGAAGAGTATACGCAACGGATCATTATGGAAGATTCGGAAATCAATCAGATCCTTTTAAAAGAAGAGGAAACTTTGCCGAAGCAGGTGGCATCGATTATTGATCATACTCATCCGAATGTTCTGATGGTTCAGATGATATCAGGACAGCTTGATGCCGATCGTATGGATTATCTTTTAAGAGACGCGTTTTATTCCGGGACGACTTATGGGGAATTTGATTTAGAGAGAATATTAAGAACATTGCGTGTTAAAGATGGAAAGCTGGTCATTAAGGAAAGCGGGATTCCGGCAGTGGAAGATTATATTATGGCCCGTTATCAAATGTACTGGCAAGTCTATTATCATCCGGTCGCCAGAAGTTATGAGCTTGTCTTGAGTTCTTTCTTTGAAAGATTGAAAGAAGTATCAGAAACTTCACCGGATCTGATCAAGGAAGTCAGTTTCTTGTTTCCTTATCTCGATCCGCTTACAATGGATGTGAAAAAACATTTTTTGTTTGATGAGTCGATGTGCGAATATGCGTTCAATCTTCTTCGTTTCAGTAAGGATGAGATCTTAAGCGATCTTTCTTCCCGCTTGCTGGATCGTCATTTGTTTGAATACAGCGATGCACATGATGAAAAAAAGATGGAAAAACAGAAACAGAAAGTGTTGAAAAAGGGATTCGATCCCAAATATTATTTCAAAATGGATACGGCAAAACAGACGCCTTATAAGCCTTATAACAGCAAAGGCCCAAAAAGCATTTTGGCATTAAATAAAAAAGGACAGATCGTTGAATTATCCAAAGCTTCTGTTTTGGTAGAAGCCATTGTTCAGGGTCAGGATAAAAACGATACCAAGATGTATTATCCTAAGGAATGTGCCTGAATTTGAAATCTTTCATGAATCAAAGAAATAAGTGCATAAAATGAAGCACCCATTGTTGATGAACGGGTGCTTTCTAAGTTTTGTATAATATTTAGATGACATTTTATTCAGAAAAGTTCTCTGTTTTTAATATTTGCTTGAACTTTTAATTTAAAGGTTTTATTTTTTTATCAATTTTCCTTTTTCAAACAAATAGGTTTGACCTAATTCCGGAAAGAATTGAATGCCATGATTTGGCAGCAATCTTTCAGGATTATAGCCATGGCATGGGATCAGGATCGGAGGATCGATCTCATCTACGAAATATTTGACCATGCATGGATATCCATGCCCGAAATAGGTGCTGCAGAAAAATGTGATGTAATTAAAATTTGTCTTGCTTAAGACCTTGTGCATATTATCATAGGCCGGATCAAATTTGCCGATCGGGATTCCTTCCGCATGCAGATAAGCTGCATTGGTATCCGGAAGCGAGAACAGTTCCAAAATATGGCGATAACTGTTTTGAACGACATAATGAGATGGATTTTCTTTAATCATTTCAAGTGTTATCACGTGAGCATTTTCCAATAGTTCCTTAAACCAAGGCTTTGCTGCATCCTTTGTGTAGCGGAAGCTGTCCGGAATATAGACGTTCGGTTTGATATTAAAGAATTTGTAGACCATATAGGCAGTATCCGGTTCAAAAGCACAGATCCTTCCTACTTGTTCGCTATGCTTGATAAACCAATCTGCCAGCAGCATTTCCCTTTGATAGAAATTGAATACACATAATCCCTCTTGTGATTCTAAAGTGTCGTGCATTTGCTGATGCATTTCTCTTTCGCTGATCATCGGTGATGGAATTTCTTTAGAAGCTTTGATTTTCTTCGGATCGCAATCCGGAACCATTAATGAAAGCACACTGTCTTGAAAAGCTGTGGTATCGCAAAGCAAAATATCCGGTTTTGCCTGCTTGACGAGCTCCATTTCATGCCAGGTATTTTCACTTTCCAAATGATGCAGAATGAGATCTCCGGTATAATGGATCGTTCCATCAGGAGTGTTGATCAAAAATGAGAAATCCTTGAAGCTGCTGCTTTTGGCAAGAATCGGTGTGATCGTAAAAGGACCGATCTGAACAGGAACTTCAGCTTCAAAGTCATGGACATTTTCAAATTTGAATCCAACCCCTTCCTCTGTATCTTCCAAAGCATGGAGAATCAATTGTGCGCTTGGATTCATATAGATATCGATGCGTTTATCTAACATGCCGATACAGCTCATGTGATCCAAGTGGAGATGGGAAACAAAAACGGTTGTATGAAAGTCGGATTCTTCAGCACTGATCAGTCCCAGTCCTTCACAGTCTTCTTTGCTATAGATTCCATCGATTCGAGGAGTTGCCCCGATTTTAATGACATCTCGGACCCGATTTTGCTTACGTGCCTCTACATAGCGATCATAAATATCACAGGCTGGATTATAAGATGTTCCAAATTCAAAAAGCAGGCGTTCTTTACCGTAAGTTAAAGAAAAGATAACGCCGCCAATCGTACGCAGACCGCTATACATGGTAAATTCAGTTGTCATAAAATCACCTCTTGCAATTATTGTAACTGATTTTTGTGTAAAAGAGAAACAGAATGTTCAAAATAGAAGAAGTTTTTTCTCTTTATGTTAAGTTTAAGGTTGTGTATAATTATAATAAAAGGGTGAGGAAGGAAATTTCATGAGAGTAACAAATATCGTTCCGTCAGAATTGCACGAAGAGTTTTATAAAGAAAGATTGAATCAGATCAATGCAAGTGCGTTGATAGAAGAAGACGTACTTTCTTTTGATGTGTTTAAAAGACAAAATATGTCCCAAGATGAAAATGCAACCAAACGTTTTTTAGAAGCTTCTAAAATAATCAGAGAACATGCTTCCATGATTCCTACTTATCATGAATTAGTAAAATATCCTTCATTTATAGAAGAGATCCTTTCTTTTTATGATGAAATATGCAAACTGGATTTGAGTGGAAACGAATTGAGTAAGAAAGATGAACTTACGGAGATTTTGGTTTGGCTGGAAGAATCCTTTCATCAAAGAGAGAAAGAAAATTATTTTAAAGAAACTATAGCCCATCAGCGATTTGATTCTTTTCGTTTAATGCAAACAGTGTCCGATCTTCCAAGTGCAAGGATCCTTGAGAAGATGTTGGAAAACGGGGCGAAAGAATTGACATGGGAAAAGTGCGAGCCAAAGGAAGTTTCTTTTAAGAAAGCATTGAACCCTCGGCAGGAATGTGAAGCGATGATTCAAGATCTGCTAAAAAAAGCGATACCGTTAGAAGATGTCCTGGTTGTTTTGGCAGATTATGAGAATGAATTGCCGATCTTGCGGCAGGTTGCGAAGCGATACCAGATCCCATTAGAGATAAAGGATCTGCATGAAAGATCGAAGGTCGTTGATTTTTTTAGTGCCGGTATTGATCTATGGCTGAAAAAGGATCTGGAAAGTTTGATCCAGGCGATCAACAATGATTTTTTCGAAGGGGAGATCCGATTCCAATTGAATGAATATATCCGGCTTTTTGTAAACGATCCGACTGATTTTTTTGATGTCTTTGATCACGTTTTTAAGGCTTTGGAAGAAGACGAATTGCTGGATCAAAGAGAAAAAGAGAAACTTTTTTATCTGGAAGAAGTTGCAGAAGAGAAAAGACAGGAAATCACAGAATTGATAGCGGAGCTTTTTGCGATCAAGACGCCGTTGGATCTTCTTGTATTCTTATTCGAGACTTGCAAGAATAAAAAAATCGTTCAGGATCTCCACGAAAGAAATGTTCTGTTAAAGATCAAAGAGGATCTGGAAGCGTGCTACATGCAGATTACGGATCAGGATTCACTGAATGATTTTAAAGCAGTTCTTCAAAAGAAAAAGAAAACAGTCCCTGTTTCTCAAAAAGGATTAAAAGTCGTGAATCTCTCGGTTCCTTTTCCTGCAAGAAAAGTGGTTTATGTTTTATCCTTAGATCAAGAAAACTTTCCGGGTTTTTCTCCGTTGAATGGGTTGTTTGATGAGAGTTATGTCGAAGGGACACGCTATCCTTCTTTGGCAGAACGCTTGCAATTCCATCAGGATCAAGTCAATTGGATCTTGAATTGTTCAGAAGAGCTTATCCTTTCTTTCTGCTGCAGCAGCTATGAGGGAAAAAGCAGAGAAGCAGCATATGAAATTGAAGAATATGCTCAACAGAAACCGATTTTTTGGGATCTGATTCAAAATGAAGAGAATAGAAAAACAGAGCAGCATTCTTTAAGCGAACCGACTGCAAAAAGTTTGTTTGTGAATGCAGATGGCATGATTCATGGATCGATTTCGTCTTTTGAGCGGTATTTTTACTGTCCGTATTCCTATTTTTTACAAAGCGGCCTGAGGCTTTATGATGAAGGACTTATCGAAGTGAATGCAGCTTTGATCGGTACGATTCAACATGCAGTTTTGGAGGAACTGATCACAAGCTATGGAAAGAAATATGCCAAGGTGGATTCAAAGCAGATTTTTGAATTGGTAGAGAAACAATTCATGACATTAAAAAAACTGTTTTTTAAATCGCAAGATCAGCTCGTTTGCATGGAACAGAGAATGGTTGAAAACCTAATGACAACATTAGAGTTTATGAATGATATGGAAAAAAATACTTCCTTTATCTGCGAAAAGCAGGAGTACCGTTTTGAGATGGATCTTCTAAAAGAGACCGAGGCGCCGATCCATATCCGTGGAATGATCGATCGTATCGACCGTTGTCAGAATGCACTGCGAATCTTGGATTATAAAAGTTCAGATAAAAACTTATCTGAAAACAAAGTCTTATCCGGAATCCAGCTTCAGCTTCTGACTTATTTGGTGGCAGCTGTCCGGATCTTTGACGGCAAGGCAGCAGGAGCCTATTATTTCAGTTTAAAAAATTCAACGGTTGAGGTGAGATCCGGCAGTTTGAATGGCAGAACTTTCGAATATAAAGAAACAGAAGAAGAGGATCTGAAAGAGAGCTGGATCAAAGAAGAGGGATTAAAAGGATGGACTTTTGATGAACCGGACCTTTTAGACTATGACGGAAGACATATCAATCATCTTTCTGTAAAAGAGGGACATGTCGTCATTCGCGGAGGTGGATATGATTTTGATAAAGTCTCTTCAGTCATTGAAAGGCTGTACGGGATCCTTCAGGGAAAATTGTTGGAAGGAAGGATTGAATGTCGTCCGATTGAAGGGGCTTGTCTGTTCTGCAAATATAAAACAATATGCCGCTTTAAAGGAATCGAACAGAAAATAGAACCTCTATTTGAAGAAGAGTTGACAGTTTTAAAAGGAGAATGAAAGGAGAGTGCAGATGGCAGTTACATGGAATGAAGAACAGCTGAAAGCGATCAACACCATTAATAAAAATGTTCTGGTGTCAGCCAGTGCCGGTGCCGGAAAGACAACAGTGCTTGTTGCGCGCTTGATGAAAAGGATCACGCAGGATAAAATGCCGGTGGATTCGATCTTGGCAATGACATTTACCGAAGCAGCGGCCAGCGAGATGAAAAAGCGCCTTTTAGCGAGTTTAAACAAAGAATTAAAGAATCCGGAAGCAGATCATGAATATATCAAAATGCAGCTTGTCAATCTGCAAAATGCACATATTTGTACGATTCATTCTTTTTGTCTTACTCTGATCAAAGAAAACTATGCTTTGATCGGCTTGGATCCGGGAAGGATCGCCAATATTTTAGATGATGGAATCTTATCGGTCATGAAAAGCGAGGCATTGAAAACGATCTGCGATAAAAATCTGGCGGAAGATCCAGAACATATGAAACAGGCACTTCAGCATTTCAGCGCAAGAAGTGAAGATTTTTCCTCTTTTTTAGAAGCGGTGAAAAGAATTGCCGAGGTTGCGAAGGGATCGGGAGATCCCGGTATCTGGTTTGACATGGTTCGAAGAAATATACAGAAGGTAAAGGCTTTTAAAGAATTGCCGCCGGTGATTCAGGATGGCTACTTATTTAAATTGAGATTGGATGTTTCACGACTTTGTTCAAGTATTAGAGAATGTTTGTATTATCTTAAAATGAATCAATTGCAAAATGAGAAACAATATTCCGAGATGCAGATGAAACTGAAAAAGGCGGAAGAATTGAGCCGCATGTGTGAAAATCGTGATGTTCAGGGATATAGTTTCATGCTGAAAAGTTTTGCCTCGCAGAAAACATCTACGATCCGTAAAGATGAGGAATACAACGAACTTCGAAAGAAGATGAATGTTCTAAGCAAAGAATTGGTTGAATCCTGTTTTGATGAACCGGATCTTTTGGCAAATTACTTCAGCTGCAGTCCGATCGTGGAAATGTTGATCAAGTGCAGTGAAGACTATCTTGAAGAATTGTCGCTCAAAAAGAAGCAACAGCAGGGAATTGATTTTGATGATATGGAACAGTTTGCTTATCAGATCTTGAAAGTTCAGAATGGATTGATTGCGAAGAAATACCGCGAGAAATTTAATGAGATCATGGTGGATGAATTTCAGGATACCAATACGATCCAGGATAAGATCATTCGTGCTATTGCAAAAGAGAATAATGTTTTTCGCGTCGGGGATATCAAGCAGTCGATCTATAAATTCCGCGGGGCCAAGCCGCAGCTGATGAGAAATCTGATCAAAGCGCAGGATGAGAACAGCGAAGTAATCTATCTTTCCAATAACTATCGTTCCAAAGAAGCCATCGTTGAATTCAACAACGCTTTATTTGACAAACTGATGAATGTGGAGGGACTGAATGGTGAATACAGTGAAAAAGACTGGGTTCAGACCGGAGTGCCTTTGCAGAAAGAAGGAAATCATCCGGTTGAATTTATTGATCTGTGTACCGATGCCATTAATGAAACCTCCGCAAAAAGTCGTTCTTCTAAGCAGATCAAAGCGGAATATATTGCCCAGAGGATCTTGGAAATGAAGCAGACAAGCGAGTTTGTCAATTGGCGGGACTATGCGATCCTGGTGCGTTCTCATTTTGATAAAAGAGAAATCAAGGAAGCTTTACAACAAGCCGGCATCCCGTGTTTTATTGATGCAAAATCAGGATTCTATTACAGCGATGCGCTGCAAACGATCCTGCCTCTTTTGCGCCTTATTCTCAATCATCGGGATGAGATTTCTTTGATCTCGGTATTGAAATCGGATTTCTTTCAAGAAAGTGATGAAATGTTGGCGCGATATAAGATCAATAAGGGAACGGAGAGATGGTGGGATTATTTAGAGCAGATCAACCATCCTCTTATTGAATGGACATTACATCTGGAGCATCTTGCGAATCAGGGATTATGCCTCTGTCTGGAAGAAATCATCAATAAGAATGACTGGTATGAGCAGGTCTGTTCTATTCAGCAGAAAACCAATTGTGATATGTTGATGGAAAAAGCATTAAGAGCTGAAAAAGAGAAAGGGCAGGATCTCTTCTCGTTTGTCGGGCAGATTGAAAAGATACAGGATGAACGATCCAGTGAATCCATTCCGATCAGCAATGAGGATGATGTTGTCAAAGTCGTGACGATCCATCAATCCAAGGGGCTTCAGTATCCGGTCGTTTTCTATTGGTCCGGCAGCAAGCTTAATGTGCTGGATATAAAGGAAAGCTGTCTTGTGGACGAAGAGCTGGGGGTGGCGATCAATACGATTCAAATGCCGTATCGCTTGAAATGTTCCAATCTTCTTAGAGATGCGATTACAGCGAAGATCATCAAGGAAGAAATTGAAGAGAATATCCGGATCTTATATGTTGCCCTGACTAGAGCTCAATGTGCTATGATCTGTGTCGATGCTTATGAAAAGGAACGCTTTAGAAGAACACTCAGCATGGCTTCTGTTTTCGATCGCAAGGGCAATACCGATCTGATCTTGTCTGCTGATATTCCGGAAGTCTTGCTTCATCAGCAGGAGATCTTTAAGCTGCCGCTGTTAGAAAATACATCTTACATAAAAATTAAGGAGAATGTCCCGATCGTGAAAGGCAACTTTGAAATTAAAGATTTCATTTCCTATTCGCCTTCCTCTCTTGAAGGAAATTCAATCGGCAGTCTTTATTTTTCAAACAAGTCGAAGGCGAATGAACGGGGAACGCTGTTGCATCGCGTCATTGAAAAATGCACCATGGAAAATTGGACAGAAGAGCGGATCCATCAGGAATTCCCTGCGGTATATAAAGAGGATATCCGCCATTTGATGAACTGGTATCACGATCCCTTTACCCAATCTATGCTGAAGAAAGAAATTCATCATGAGATGCCGTTTTTTGTCATGAAAAACGATCGATTATCACATGGTTATATGGACTGGGTGGCAGCGGATGAGCGGGAAGTCATTCTGGTTGATTTCAAAAGTGATCGCTTTTGTACAAAGGAAGATCTGATCAGTCGCTATCAAAAACAGATCTGTTCGTATTATGATAGCCTTAAAGAATACTTCAAAGATAAAGATATCCAGGCGTGGATCTACAGTTTTGAGTTGGAAGAGTATATTCCCATTAAAACAAATTCTGATTAAACAAAATATCTAATGAATTATGAAGTGTTATATTGAGAAGAGAAAAGGGTGATTGGAATGATCTTGAATGTGAGTGGACGCTGTGATATCCCGGCATTTTATTTTGAATGGTTCATGAATCGGATCCATGCCGGATATGTCGATGTCAGAAATCCGTTTAATCCTAAATTGATCAGCCGGATCTATTTTGATGATGTGGATGCACTTGTTTTTTGCACAAAAAATCCGATTCCCATGATTGAGCATTTAAAAGAAATCGAAAAGCCGATTATTCTGCAAGTCACATTGACCCCGTATAAGGAAGATATTGAGCCGAATGTTCCATCCAAGAAACAGATCATTGAGGCAATAAAAAAATGCTCAGAGCACATTGGTATGGATCAGCTGTTTATCCGCTACGATCCGATATTTTTGAGTAAACGATATGATCTGGATTATCACAAACGGGCATTTGAAAGAATGTGCGGCTTGCTGGAAGGGGCAGTCAATCAGATCATCGTTTCATTTATTGATCTTTACAAGAATGTAAAAAAGAATGAAAAGATCTTGAATTTCAGAGAATTCACGGAAGAGGATATGCGTGAGATCGGTTTATCATTCAGTGAAATCGCAAGAAAATACGGCATGACGGTTCAAACTTGTTTCGAAGAACGAAATTTGGTGGAGTTTGGATTTAAAAAAGGAGAATGTGTTTCTCATGAATTGGCCTATAAGCTGACCGGAAAGACTTATAAAAATTGGACTGCCAGACAAGGGAAAACGTGCGGCTGTGTACAGATGGCAGATATCGGAGTGTATAATTCCTGTCTCCATTTCTGTAAGTACTGCTATGCCAATTATGATGAGGATCAGGTGAGAAAGAATTTTCAAAACCATGATCCGAATTCATCTTTGCTTATTGGCACGATACAAGAAGATGATATAATTAAAATAAGAAAAAAATAGATAACGGAGGTAAAGTAAATGAATTGCGTAATTGAAAATATTCAGACAAGAAGAAGTGTGAAAAAATTTAAGGGAGAAATGTTGCCAAAAGAGGCATTGCATGAAATCGCCAAGGCCGGAACATATGCGGCAAGCGGAATGAACAGACAATCTCCGATCATTCTTTGTATCACTAATAAGGAAATCAGAGATCAATGCTCCCGATTGAATGCGAAAATTATGGGAAAAACGGAGGATTTTGATCCTTTTTACAACGCACCGGTTGTTTTTGTGGTCTTGGCGGATAAAAATGTTCCGACCTATGTTTATGACGGAAGTCTGGTAATGGGAAATATGATGCTTGCGGCACATTCGCTGGGAATAGGCAGCTGCTGGATCCATCGTGCCAAAGAGATGTTTGAAACCGAAGAAGGAAAAGAAATCTTGAAAAGATTGGGCATCGAAGGAGATTACGAAGGAATCGGAAACTGTGTATTAGGCTACTCGGATATGGGAGAAATCCAAGAAAAACCGAGAAAAGATAATTATATAATCGAAGCAGATTAAAAATTGAGAAAACTTGTTTTAACTTTTAGGATCGGGAATAATATTACTAGAGAGATCATGTGAATCGATTCGTTATTTGTTGATTAAAATTAAGAATTATGTCAACATAATGTTGATGGAGGATTAAAAAGTGATAGTGAAAAAGAAACGATTGAAAAAGCCGATCCGAGTTGGATTAAGCGTTCTTGTTGGGATGTTGTTCGTTCTGTTTTTCTTCATGAAAAGCGAGGATCTTTTCTTAAATAAAAATAATCTGGATCAGGATCTGTCTTCATACATAACAAAGAATACGATAGATAAAAAAGAGGATTCGATAATCAAGCTGTCTTATCCTCAATTTGGATTTGAAGATTTTGATGAAACGATCGCAAATGCAGTAAAGCTCAAGGAACAGGAGTTTCTTGAGGAAGTGAGAAAGACGAAAGAAATTCAACCGGATTTATTAGGAGAATTGATTGTTGATTATGATGTTTTTGTATCAGAATCGTTGCTCAGTGTTCACCTCAGCTTTCAAAAGTATCTAGGCGGTGCCAATTATGATCAGGAAGATCTGAGTTTTTACTACGATATAAAATCAAAAAAAGAAATCCGATGGGAAGATCTGTTTGTGAATCAGGATACGGTATTAGATCGATTGAGTACACTCTCGCAGAATCAATTGAAGAGCTTGGGAATCGATCTTTGGGATGAGGAACTCTTGAATGATGGAATATCGTGTAAAAAAGAAAACTTTGAGCATCTCTATTTAGATGAAAGCGGAATGCAACTTTTGTTTCCGATCTATCAGGTTGGACCTCGTTCTTCGGGAAATATTTGGATCAATTTTAAATATGCAGAAGTGAATGAATTGCTGAAGGAGGATTTTCGAGGAGTCGTTTCAGATATTCAGGATGAGATGAAACAAGAGATTTCGGATCGGGATCTTCGGGATGTGACAAAATTTCAAGATAAAAAACTGGTGGCCTTGACTTTTGATGATGGTCCTTCTTACAGTATTACAGAAGAACTGTTGAATGGACTGAAAGAGCGTGATGCCAAAGTTACTTTCTTTGTTTTAGGATCCCGTGCGGAACAATATCAATCGATCGTACAACGAGCCTATCACGAAGGACATACGATCTGTTCTCACAGTTATGATCATAAAAATCTTTTGAACTTAGAGGAGGAGAGCCTTTTAGAAGACTTGAATAAAACAAATGAGGCCATCTTTCAAGCAATCGGAACTTATCCGTTTGCCCTGAGACCGCCTTATGGAAATGTTTCTCAGGAAATTATCGATGCGGCAGGGATGCCGATCGTATTGTGGAATGTCGATCCGGAAGACTGGGCCAACCGTGATGCAGAAATAACTTATCAGAATATTTTAAAGAATATAGAAGACGGGTCGATCATTCTTCTTCATGATTTATATGGCACCTCTGTAGAAGCTGCTTTGAAGCTGATTGATGATTTATCAAAAGAAGGATATGTTTTTGTTTCCCTTGAAGAGTTGCAGCGAATGGATCGGATCTCTACTGATTCAGAAGTGATCTCGAATTTTAAGCAATAAGTATCATGAAATTTGAAAAATAAAAAAAATGCCGGAAAGGATCCGACAGTCTTGGTTTCTGAATAGACTGATGAGTTTCCGGTTTTTTTATTCTTTTTTATACCAATAAATACTTCCGTCTCCACTTAATTGGCCGCTGATCGGATCGACGCGGCGTGATTCGATTTGGGCAGATGGAATATACCAGGGACCTTCTTCTCCTCTTGGATAAAGAGTATTGTAAAAATCTTGGAAGATCTCTTTGACGACCCGTCTTTCAGCAGAAGTCGTCATAGCTTGATTGTCATCATAGCCTGTCCATAAGATGCATGTATAATTTGGATTATAGCTGGCTACAAGCGAGTCCCAATCGCTTGTTCCGGATTTTACGGCTGTCATGGTATAGGGTTCATATCCAAGCATGGATGGGGTGCTTCCGGTCACATTTTTAATGTCGAAAGGGGATCGGAGCAAGGATGTCAGGATCAGAGTTTCATCTCTTTTCAAAAGCTGTTTCGGTTCATCCTTGTTTTCATAGAGAATATTTCCTTTGCCATCGCATACAAGCCGAATAAAGGAAGGTTCTTCTACAAGTCCTTCTGAGGCAAAGGTATTGTAGATCTTGGCCAGATCGATCAGTGGAAAATTGGTTGAACCCAAAGCGATAGATACATTTTCCTCTTCTTGTTCGATATCGAACGCTTTCAATGTGTCATTTAAAAGATCGGTTCCTAAAAATAAGTGCGTTTTGATGGCGTAGATGTTGTCTGAACAGGAAATGGCGTTGATCATGGAAATGTTGGTTTCCGGATAGATCTCCATATAATTGGTCGGTGTATAGACTTCATCTTCACTGAGCTGAAAGCTTGTTGCTGAACTCAAAAATGTGGTTGATGGAGTAAATCCATCGGCCAATGCACAATAGTACAAAAGCGGCTTTAGGGTTGAGCCTATCTGCCTGCTGCTGTATAGAATACGATTGTATTGGGATGAAGCATAGTCTTTTCCTCCATTAATGGCCAGAATGTGAAAGGTAAAGGGTTGTAGGATGACTCCGGCAATTTCCTGTCCGGTATTCGGATCGTATTTCTGAATGGAAGATTGTAGCGTGTTTTGTATCTGAGCATCGTAGTAAGTATAAACTTCCAGTCCATTTTTGATGTTTTCTTCCGTATACAAATTCAGATTGCGCAGTTCCTGAATGACGGCATCGACATAGTAACCGCTTGGCTGACTGCTTGTTTTTATGGTCGGGTCGGCAAGAATGATCTCACTTCGTTTTGCTTCATCTGCTTGACTTTGCGTGATGACTCCGTTTTTGACCAGAGCATTTAATACAATGCTCTGTCTTGATCTTGAATTCTCTAAATTGATGAATGGTGAATAATAGGAAGGACCGTTCGGAATACCGACAAGCATGGCAATCTCTCCGATGGTGCATTCATTTAAAGATTTATCAAAGAAGAAATCGGCAGCTTTGGCAAATCCGTAAATGCCATGTCCGAAATAAACGGTATTCAAATAGCCTTCCAGAATATCTTCTTTGCTGTAGTGCATCTCCATTTTGGTGGCGATGAGGATCTCCTGTAATTTTCTGGAATAAGTCTGATCTAATGTGAGATAGAGATTTCTTGCGTATTGCTGGGTAATGGTGCTGGCTCCCTCTTCAATAGAACCGCTTAGTAAATTGACAGCCATTGCTTTCACAATACGGATCGGATCAATGCCCAAGTGGGAAAAAAACCATTTATCTTCAACGGCAACAACAGATTCTGTTAATAATTCGGGAAAGTCTTCAAAGTTGCACCAGGTACTGTTTTTATAATAATTGGATTCATAAAATATCTGATTTTGATTATCATATAAAAGAACTCTGCTGTTTTCATTAAGCAAGGGGACATCTGAAAATGTGGCATAAATATAGAAAGATGTCACCGAAAGAGCCATGATCAGAATGAAGACAGGAATAAGTTTTTTAACCGCTTTCAATGAAATCACCTCATTTGTAGTTTGGACATGTAAACAAAATTTAAACAACCACTTGACAACGAAGAAAAATTAGTTATAATGCACATGGTAGTGAAGTGAGGGTCTTTCTTTGAAGTCTGTTGAACTGAATGTCTTTCATCGAGAAGGAAATAAAAAACAATTGGAATGTATCTATCATGGACCGGCATTTTTGGATAAATCGGGAATTTTGATTTATCAGGATGATCAAAGCGTCACAAAGGTACTGTGGGATCCAAGTAGAAAGCAGATGATGATACTCAGACAATCGGAAATGAGAACCTTGCTTGTGTTGAATCAAAGCGGTTCGGGAACCATAACGGTTACAACTGATTTTGGTGAAATGCAGTTAAAAAATGAAACACGGCTTATTCAGATATCCGATGAGAAATGGATCGCAGATTATGATGTGATCAATGGCAATGAGAAAATGAATAACCGTTTTATATGGAAGATGAAGGAGATGGAGCATGAACAATCTTGAGAAGAAATTGAAAAAGCAGATTGCTGAAGCAGTCAAAAAAGCATTTGATCTTGAAATGGATGAAAATACAATTACCATAGAAATTCCGAAGGATAAGCAGCATGGAGATTATTCGACGAATACGGCCATGCAGCTGAGCAGAACGCTGCATAAAAATCCAAGAGAAATTGCTCAGGGATTGGTAGAAGCATTGAATATGGAAGCGGCAGAAATCGATCGCTGTGAGATTGCCGGGCCGGGGTTTATCAATTTTATTATGAAAAAAGCAGCGATTGCGGATGTAATTAAGCTGGTTTTAGATCAAAAGGATGATTATGGCAAAAGCAATGACGGCAAAGGATTGAAGATCAATGTTGAGTATGTATCGGCAAATCCGACCGGAGACCTTCATCCGGGACATGCTAGAGGGGCTGCTATGGGCGATTCTATCACAAGACTGATGAAGTTTGCCGGATATGATGTGACACGAGAATATTATGTGAATGATGCCGGAAATCAGATCAGAAATATGGCTTATTCTTTGCAGGCAAGATATTTGCAGAGATGTGGGGTGGATGCAGAACTGCCTGAAGATGGATATTATGGGCCGGATCTGATCACGATTGCGAACAAGATTTATGAAGAAGTTCAGGAAAAATATGCGAAAATGGATAAAGAAGAAAGTTATCTTTTCTTCCGTCAATATGGATTGAAAGCCGAACTTCAGAAATTGAAGGATGATTTGTCTTTATTCAGAGTTGAGTATGATGTTTTTACTTCGGAACAGTCTATATATGACCGCGGCTTGGTTAAAAAGGCGCTGGATACTCTGATCGCGCAGGGTATGACTTATGAAAATGAAGGAGCTTTGTGGCTTAGAACAACTGATTTTGGTGATGACAAGGATCGCGTATTGAAAAAGAGTGACGGCAGTTATACATATCTGATGCCGGATATCGCGTATCATGTTGATAAGTATGACCGTGGCTTTGAAAAGCTAGTCGATCTTTTGGGCGCAGATCATCATGGTTATGTCGCCCGATTGAAAGCTGCTGTTCAGTGTCTGGGCAAGGAAAAAGATCAGCTTGAAGTGGATATCATTCAAATGGCCCGCATGATCAAAGACGGAGAGGAATTCAAGCTATCCAAGCGTACGGGCAAGGGAGTGGCTTTAAGAGATCTGATCGAAGAAGCGGGAGTGGATGCAGTGCGTTATTACTTTGCCAGCAGAGCCGCAGATACCCAGATGGACTTTGATTTGGATATGGCAACGAAGCAGTCAAATGAAAATCCGGTTTATTATGCCCAGTATGCGCATGCGAGAATGTGTTCGATTTTAAGAAGCGGAACTGATTTTGAAATGGCGGATCATTATGAACTGATTACCCATGAAAA
>CAZUVT010000013.1:0-25379 GCA_964623925.1 uncultured Erysipelotrichaceae bacterium | reverse complement strand
AATCATATCATTAAAGTGTAGAGAATCCAATAAAAAGCCGTGTTTTAAAATGCAGTGAATTGAAAATCAAGGAAACTGTAAAGAATATTCATGGACATTCTGAATCAATCATAGACTGACTTAGGAGGAAATTTATGATTTGTTTTGAAAAAATGCAGGCTTTAGGCAATGACTTTATCTTTATCAAGGAATCGGAATGTGAGAATCGCAACTATTCTGAATTGGCTCTAAGGTTGTGTGATCGTCATAAGGGAATCGGAGCAGATGGACTGGTATTGGTTAAAAAGGATCCGTTAGAAATGAAGATCTATAACCAGGATGGCAGTGAAGCAAAGATGTGCGGTAATGCCATGAGATGTTTTGTCAGTTTGATTAAAAAATGGCATTGGGATCATGAAGGATTTTTTGAAATCTTATGTCATAATGAACGATATATTTGCAGAAAAGAAAAAGATGAAAATCAGGTTTTCTTTCCTCATGTCAGCTTTGATGTGGCTGAATTTCTGGTGGACGAAAAAGAGTGGATCGATCAAAAACTGAATGTTTATGGAGTTCTGATTCCGTGTTCGATCATTAAAAGCGGGTGCTGTCATGCAGTCGTCTTTGATGAAATGAATCTTTATAAACCTTTTGCATCGGACATCAGCAATCACTTGTTGTTTAAAGACGGATGCAATGTTGATTTTGTACGGGTAATTTCTAAAAATGAGATTGAAGTGATTACGTATGAGCGGGGAGTCGGAATGACTTTAAGCTGTGGCAGCGGCAATGTGGCAAGTGCTTATGCAGCATGGAGATCACATCAGATCGATCCGGTTGTAAAAGTAAAAAATAAAGGCGGCGCGTGTACTGTTCAAATAGAAGACAAAGGTGTCTGGCTTTGCGGTGAATGCCAAAATGTTTATGGCGGAATGATAGATTTGAACGGAGAGTTGAAAAATGAAAAGTGAAGAATTGATTCGGATGATTGCGTCAAATGAAAAGAAATCGCCTGTGAAAGTTTATTTGGAATGTAAGAAAAATCTTGAATTTAAGAGTTGCCAAAGCTTTGGAAAAGAAACAAAGATCCTCATCGGGGATTATGATCAGATCATGCCTCAGGTGGAAGAGAAAAGAGAATACATTACGGAAATGTTTGTGGAACAGATTGCGCGCTATTCGGCATTGGATCTCAGTGATCTCTCTAAATTCGAAGCACGGATCGAACCGGGGGCAATTATAAGAGATCATGTTCAGATCAAAAAACAGGCAGTCATCATGATGGGAGCCGTCATTAATATCGGAGCCGAAATTCAGGAAAAAACGATGATCGACATGAATGCGGTGATCGGGGCCAGAGCAGTGATCAAAAAGAATTGCCATATCGGTGCGGGTGCGGTGATTGCCGGCGTGATCGAACCTCCGAGTGCAAAAGGAGTTGTGATTGAAGATCATGTTTTGATCGGGGCGAATGCGGTTGTTTTGGAAGGGGTTCATATCGGGAAAAATGTAGTCGTGGCAGCCGGAGCGGTTGTAGTTGAAGATGTCAAGGAAAATACGGTAGTCGGCGGAATCCCGGCAAGATTCATTAAAAATCGGGATGAAAAGACAAATGATAAAACAATTTTAGTTGAATCTTTGCGTGATTTAAGAAAATAACATAGTTAATAGACAGAAATTATGTTAAAATTAAAATACACAAGGAGATCTTTATGGATGAAATATATGTAATAGGACACAAAAATCCGGATACCGATTCGATCTGCTCGGCGTTGGCTTATGCTGAACTAAAGCAGAAGATGGGAATCAATGCTGTTGCGATCCGCTTGGGTCCTTTAAATGAGGAGACGAAATTCGCAATCAAGAACTTTGATGTGGATGGTCCGCTTCTTATGAAAGATGCCCGATGCCGAATCAAGGATATTGCAATGGACTATGCGTCAACTATTACAAAGGATACAACAGCGAAAGAGGCGTGGAGCCTGCTTTTCAAAGCACGAAATAAATCTTTGTTTGTAGTTGATGATGGAAAATTGATTGGAATCGTTTCGACCAGTAATCTGGCAAGCACAAGAATGATGAACAATGTTCAGCTGGAAAGACTGATGAGTACTTCAACATTAAATTCTATTTCAAAAACGGTTGAGGGAAAAGTTGTTTTCCGCAGTTCTGATTTTCATCATAACGGAAAAGTCTATATCGTCACTTTAGTGGAAGGGGTTCATTATAAGCCGGACTTCGATAATGCGATTACGATTTTGAGCGATGGAATGGAAAAACAGATGCAGACGCTTCAGGAGGGATGCAAATGCATGATCATTACCTGCGGCGAACATGCGGATAAAGAAGTGATCCGTTTGGCAAGAGAAAAAGACTGCGCCATCATTGAAACAGATCTGGATACCATGAAAGTGGCAAGATCGATCTATGACGCGTTCCCTGTATCGGAAATCATGAGCAAGCAGCTGGTGACATTCGGTGATAATGAATTCGTAGAAGATGTATCGCAGAAGATCAATAAGAGCCGTTATAGAAGCTATCCGGTTTTGAATGAAAAAGGGAAGCTGGTTGGAGCAATTTCCCGATATCATATTCACAATTATGAAAAAAAGAAATTCATTCTGGTTGACCACAGTGAAAGATCACAATCGATTGATAATATCATGAGTGCAGAAATCATGGAAATCATCGATCATCATCACATCGGTAATATTCAGACTTCCTATCCGATTTATTATCGAAATCAGAAATGTGGATGTACATCGACGATCGTTTATCAGATGTATAAAGAAAATATCATCGTTCCAAGCCGCAAGATGGCAGCCATGATGATGAGTGCCATCATTTCCGATACTTTGATGTTTAAATCACAGACAACGACTCAGCAGGATATCGATGCAGCGCAGGAACTTGCGGATATTGTCGGAATCAATTTGGAAGAATACGCAATGGAAATGCTGAATGCCTCTGTTGCGTTAAAAGATACGGAATTTTCAAAGATCATCAACCGCGATCTGAAAACCTATTCCATCGGAAAATATAAGGTAGGAATTTCGCAGACGAATTACAGCAATGTCGAAGATATTCAGCTGATCTTGAAAGATTTCAAAGATGAATTGATTTCTCAGCAGGAGGATGGCGGTTATGATCTTCTGATCATGATGTTTACACATGTCATGGCGGAAGGAACGATGTTTGTTTACAGCGGACCGCTTTCGTATATTATGGCAGATGTGGTCAAGACAGTAACAGAAGAGAATACCGGCTTTGATCCGGATCTAATTTCAAGAAAACAGCAAGTTATGCCTAAAATTTCATCAATTTTGGAAAGTATTTAGAATTTGATTGAAAAAACAATGTAAGGGCTTGCGTGAATTCTAAAAATAGAGTAAAATTAAGGCAATAGCAGGAGGAGTTATTTATGAAACAAGTATCAGTTTTGGTAATTGACCCAGTAGGTCTTCATGCACGTCCGGCAACTGTAGCCGTGAATGCTGCAAGCAAGTTTAAGAGCGAAGTCAAGGTTACTTATAAGGGACGCAGTGTTAACATGAAGTCCATTATGGGTGTCATGTCTCTTGGTATTCCTACACAATCTGAAGTTGTTATTTCATGTGAGGGTGAAGACGAAGATACAGCTGTAACAACAATTGAAGAAGTTCTTCGTACACAAAAAGTAATTGCTTAGATCTTAAATAGCAAGTAAAAAAGAAGACTAAGTCTTCTTTTTTTCTTAAACAGGAGGGAATATGATCGAGAAAAATTATCGTCGCTGGTTAGAAAGCGAGAATACGGATGCAGAATTAAAAAAAGAGCTGGAGATAATGAATGAAGCTCAGAAAAATGATGCATTCTACACCAACATTGAATTTGGAACAGCCGGCATGAGAGGAATTCTGGGAGCCGGAACAAATCGAATCAATATTCATACGATCCGCAAGGCAAACGAAGGCTTTGCCCGGTATATCGAATCAAGCGGAAAAGAAGCAGTGGAAAGAGGCGTAGCCATCGGCTATGATAATCGTCACATGAGCAGTGAATTTGCCATGGAATCCGCCAAGGTTTTAGCTGCACACGGAATTAAAAGTTATGTGTTTGAAAGCCTTCGTCCGACTCCGGAATTAAGTTTTGCAGTACGCCATTTGAATTGTTTCGGCGGAATCATGATCACTGCATCTCATAATCCGAGAGAATATAATGGTTATAAGCTTTATGATGAGACAGGATGTCAGCTGATTCCATCTTTGGCCAAGCAGGTGATCGATCGCGTCAATGCTATTGAAGATGAATTGTCGATCAATCCGGTTTTAAATGCCGAACAGAAAAAGCTGATTTCTATGATCGGAAAAGAAGTGGATGAAGCCTATTATGAAAATGTTCTTTCTATTCAGCTGAATCCGGATGTAAACAAGGAGTTGGTTCATCTTGTCTTTACACCGGAGCATGGTACAGCCAATATTCCGGTCAAGACAGTCTGGACCCGGGCCGGATATCATTTTACGGCAGTAGAGGAACAATGTACTCCGGATCCTGATTTTTCAATGACGAAATCACCAAATCCGGAAGAGCCGGCTGCATATGAAATGGCACTGGAACTTGCAAAGGAAAAAGATGCCGATATCATTTTGGTGTGTGATCCGGATGCCGACCGTATGGGAGTGGGTGTCAAACATCAGGGAGAATATGTTGTTTTGAGCGGAAATCAGTCCGGATCCGTTTTGATCGAATATATCTTCTCACAATTAAAGGCAAAAGGAAAGATGCCGGAAAATCCGGTTATGTTCAATACCGTAGTTACTTCTGATTTGGGTGAAAAAGTGGCATCTAAATATGGGGTGGAAACGGAAAAGACACTGACAGGATTTAAGTTCATCGGTGAAAAAGTGGCAAAATACGAGAAGAATCATGAAAAGAATTATGTATTTGGCTATGAAGAAAGCTATGGTTCTTTGATTTCTCCGTTTGTCCGTGATAAAGATGCACCGCAGGCTTGTCTGATGCTTGCTGAAGCTGCATGCTTCTACAAGGCGCAGGGAAAGACTTTGGTCGATGTTTTAAATGGTCTTTATGAAGAACTCGGCTATTACAAAGAAAGTCAAACCTCTTTGACATTAAAAGGGCAGGAAGGTGCCGAACAGATCAAAGCAATCTTGAGCAGTCTTCGTCAGAATAAGCCGACCGAGTTTGCCGGTACAAAAGTTGTGGCATGGGAAGATTACAGCGAAGCCGAACAGTTCAAAGATGGAAAAGTCAGTGAATTAACCGGATTTACTCGTTCCGATGTCTTAAAATTCTATCTTGAAGATGGCAGCTGGATCGCAATTCGACCAAGCGGAACAGAACCGAAATGCAAATTCTATTACTGCATTAAAGGTACGAGCAGCAAAGATGCTGAAGAGAAAACTGTGGCTTATCAGAAAGATGTTCAAATTAAAATTGCTTAATTTATTCGAAAACACAAGGAAATCCTTGTGTTTTTTTTTAGCATTCGATAAAATTAAATTACCCGGAGGTCCTGTTGACTATGAATAGAGAAGAAATAATCAGAAAATTTCATGAAGGGCACTGTACAAATGCT
Source organism: uncultured Erysipelotrichaceae bacterium (assembly GCA_964623925.1). Classification (GTDB taxonomy): domain Bacteria; phylum Bacillota_I; class Bacilli_A; order Erysipelotrichales; family Erysipelotrichaceae; genus CATJXY01. Next base: position 19,822 of record CAZUVT010000013.1, on the reverse strand, counting down.
TATGAATTGTTCGGTGCTCATTTAGAAAAGGAAAATGGGAAAAAAGGAACAAGATTTACAGTTTATGCCCCGCATGCCAAAGAAATCCAAGTTATTGGACCGTTCAATGCATGGTTCGGAGAAAATCATCGGTTGATCAAAGATGAGCAGAGCGGTATTTTCAGTCTTTTTGTCGAGGGTGCAAAAGAGAATGATCTTTATAAATACATAATCTGGGATGAGAATGGAAACAGTCATGAAAAAGCAGATCCGTACGGAACTTATGCTGAAAGAAGACCGGCAATCGCTTCTGTCATTACTGATTTAGATAAATACAAATGGAAAGATAAGAAATGGATGAAGGAGCGCAGCCGCAATTTTGATAGAGCTTTGAATATTTATGAGGTTCATGCCGGAAGCTGGAAACGAAAAGAATTTTCATCGGTGGAAGATCCGAATGAAAGAGAGCGTTTGGAAACTTTGACTTATCGGGAATTGGCCGATGAATTGATTCCCTATGTTAAGAAAATGGGGTATTCTCATCTTGAATTGATGCCGCTGAATGAGCATCCGTTTGATGGATCATGGGGATATCAGGCGCATGGGTACTTCAGTGCGACTTCCCGCTATGGGACCTGTGAAGATTTGATGGTTCTGATCGATCAATGTCATCAGAATGGGATCGGTGTGATTTTGGATATGGTGCCGGTTCATTTCGTTCGGGATGATTTTGGCTTGGCCTATTTTGATGGATCGCCACTTTATGAATACAGCAAGGTTGAAGATGCAAACAGCGAATGGGGAACTTTGAATTTTGATCTTTGGAAAGAAGAAGTTCGCAGCTTTTTGATTTCCAGTGCCTGTTTCTGGTGTGAAAAATACCATTTTGATGGAATAAGAATGGATGCGGTAAGCAATATAATTTATTGGGGCGGAAACAAATCACGCGGTGAAAATCCGGGAGCTTTGGATTTCATTCGCCGCTTTAACTACAATATTCATAAGGAGTTTCCGTCAGTTATGACCATTGCCGAGGATTCCAGCGATTATTATGGAGTGACTCACTCCACTTTGGATCATGGACTGGGATTTGATTATAAATGGGATCTTGGCTGGATGAATGATACGTTGAAATACTATAAGATGGATCCGATCTATCGTAAATATCATCATCAGCTGATCAATTTCTCTATGTTTTATTATTATCAGGAGCGTTTTATCCTGCCGTTTTCTCATGATGAAGTCGTTCATGGAAAATGCACGATCGTTGATAAGATGTGGGGCAGCTATGAGCAGAAATTTGCTCAGGCAAGAAACATCTATGCCTATATGATGACCCATCCCGGAAAGAAACTGAATTTCATGGGAAATGAATTGGGACATCTGCGTGAGTGGGATGAGAAAAAAGAGCTGGATTGGTTCCTTTTGGCTTATCCGATGCATGATTCTTTTTGTCACTATATTCAGGATCTGAATAAAATAAGTTATGAGCATCCATGTCTGATCGAAAAAGATTATGATCCGTTTTCTTTCAAATGGATCGATGCGGATAATGCAGATCAAAGCATTTTCAGCTATTATCGGGAGGATGAACATGAAGTCATCGTGACCATCTTGAATATGACGCCAAACCGATATGATGAATTTTTGATCGGAGTTCCGTACAGCGGTTATTACAAAGAAATCTTAAACAGTGAAAAAGATATCTATTCCGGATGTAATCTTTGTAATCCAAAAGCGATGCGTGCCAAAAAGTTTAAATATCGCGATTGTGATTATGCCGTTAAAATTAAACTGGCACCTTTTGCGGCTGTAATTTTATGTTTTAAAAAGAGTAAAGATGTGGTAAAATAAAGCTTATGCGAAAAGAGGGTTAAGTTATTTATGTTTAATAACAAAGAAGAGTTTAAAAAAGAATATCGAGAACGGATCGTTCAGGCATATGGCCGTTCATTGGAACAGGCGCATAAGACAGAACAGTATCTTGTATTAGGTGATATGGTACGTCAATATGCTTCAGAGCATTGGAAAGAAACAAAAGAAAATGTGGCCAAAAAGCAGGCTAAGCAGATGGTTTATTTTTCGATGGAATTTCTGATTGGCCGTCTTTTAACGAATAATATGATGAATATGGGCATCTATGAATTGGTGAAAGAGGGATTGGCCGATTTAGGAATCGATATCAATGAATTGGAAGAATTGGAAAGCGATGCAGGTCTGGGAAATGGGGGACTTGGAAGACTGGCGGCTTGTTTTCTGGATTCTTTGGCAAGCCTTCAGCTGCCTGGAAACGGAAACTGTATTCGTTATCAATACGGGTTATTCCGCCAGAAGATCGTCAATGGAAATCAAGTAGAAGTGCCGGATCAATGGCTGAAATTAGGGAATGTCTGGGAAGTCAGAAAGCCGAAACATGCTGTGGATATCAAATTCTGGGGAAAAGTGAACATTTCCAAAAATGAAAACGGAAGATTGGTATTTGATCATGTCGATGCCGAGCATGTTTTAGCGGTCCCTTATGATATGCCGATCGTCGGAAATGGGACAAATGAGACCAATACACTTCGTCTTTGGAGTGCCGAAGCGAGTGATATCCTGCCGGCTAATAAGGATTTCCGTCATTATCTGCAGTCAGTTCAGGAAATCTGTCTGAATGTTTATCCGGATGACAGCAATGATGATGGAAAATATCTGCGCTTAAAGCAGCAGTATTTCTTTGTTTCAGCAGGGTTGCAGGCGATCGTAAAAGATCATTTGAGAACTTATGGAACTTTGGATAACTTTGCGGATAAGATCGCCATTCAGCTGAATGATACGCATCCGGTTTTGGCAATTCCGGAACTGATGCGGATTTTGATGGATGATCACGGCTATGAATGGGATGATGCCTGGGAAATCACCACCAAGACCATGGCTTACACGAATCATACGATCATGCAGGAAGCGCTTGAAAAATGGTCGACAGTTTTTGTTCAAAGACTGCTGCCGAGAATCTATCTGATCATCGAAGAGATCAATCAGAGATTTATGCGGTATGTGTACCAGAACCATCCGCAGTGCAATGCTTACGCGATGCAGATCATTAAAGATGGTCAGGTTCACATGGCGAATATGGCCGTAATCGGATCGCACAGCGTCAATGGTGTTGCCAAGCTGCATTCTGAGATCATTAAAAAAGATCTATTTAACGAATTCTATAAAGTTTATCCGTTTAAATTCAACAACAAGACCAATGGAATCACACATCGCCGCTGGCTGTTGTATTCCAATCCGCAGCTTCGCACTTTGCTGGATAAGGTGTTGGGAAATGAATATCATCATGATATGACAAAGCTTGAAGGTTTGATTCCGCTTGCCGATAACGAAGAATTGCAGCAGGAATTCTCGGCTGTCAAGAAACAGCGCAAGGAGATCTTAGCGAAGTATATCAAGGAAACATGCAATATCGAAGTAGATACCGATTCTATATTTGATGTTCAGGCAAAAAGACTTCATGCCTACAAGCGTCAGCTTTTAAAAGCGCTGCATATTATTTATTTATATCAGCGAATGAAAGAAGATCCAAGTTTCCGCATTGTTCCGCGTACCTTTATTTTTGCGGCTAAGGCAGCACCGGGATATTATTTTGCCAAGAAAGTCATTAAGCTGATCAATTCGATCGGGGATGTCATCAACAATGATCCATCCGTCAATGATATGATGAAAGTCGTCTTTATTCCGAATTACAGTGTTTCTTTGGCTGAGATCCTGCTCAACGCAGCAGATGTTTCAGAACAGATCTCAACGGCCGGAAAAGAAGCAAGCGGTACCGGTAATATGAAGTTTATGATGAATGGTGCCATGACTTTGGGGACTTTGGATGGTGCCAATGTCGAAATCGATGCGTTAGTCGGCAGAGAAAATGATATTATTTTCGGTTTGACTGTTGAAGAAGTCGAAGAGTTGAAAAAGCACTATCAGGTGTGGGAATACTACAACAAGGATTCCCGCATCAAAAAGGCTATCGACAGCCTGCTGGATGGAACCTGGTCAGAAAATCTTGAAGAATTCAGAGCAATCTATGATGAACTGATGTATCGCAATGATGAATATTTGCTTCTTGCGGATTTCGCCAGCTATGTTGAAGCTCAGGAAGAAGTTGAAAGACGCTATCTGGATCAGAAGGGCTGGTGCAGGAGCATGCTGATCAACATTGCAAAATCGGGATATTTCTCATCCGATCGTACGATCATGCAGTATGCTGAGGAAATCTGGGATATCCATCCGGTCAAGATCTAAATCAAGAATATGAACACAGACTGAGTGAAAAAACACTTGGTCTGTTTTATTTTTGTTAAATGGGCAATACTAGCTGTATGAATATGAAAAAACTGATGAACTTAAATTATTTGATTACTTATTTTGTAGGAGCGGTTGCTTCAACACAGCTGACGCCTTATTTGAAGGAATTGGGATTTGATGAAATGCAGAAAGGAATTCTTTTATCAGGCATAGCCATTATGACACTTTTATCCCAATTCCTATCCGGATATCTGTGTGATAAATTCCAAAAGATGAAGCTCATTTTCGGCACCACTTTTTTAATCTTTGTTTTTGTGAGCGGCGTCTTATTTGGTTTTCGGATCACTTCTTTTGTCTTCGCCTTGCTTTTGGTATCCGTTTCCGGTGGATTCAATCGCTGCTGGCAGGGACTGTTGGATACCTGGTCTGTTCAGGTACAGTCGGATTCTTTTTCTGTACCACGGGCATATGGAGCATTAGGCTGGGCATTGGGCTGCTGGTTTATTGCTGTCTTATTGAACTGGATCGATTTTTCATGGATCGCCTGGCTTGCCGTCGGATTTTCACTGCCGGCCTTCTTTTTGACCTATAAGATCAAAGAGGCTGAGAATTTCAGCGGTCGACTCATCCATTTCAAAGATTTACAAGAACTTTTGAAAAACAAGCAGTACATCATTTTAGTCCTAATTTGTTTTGTGCTGTTTGCAATGGGAACAGCAGACATTTATCTGGTCGTGGATAAGATTCTTGATCTTGGCGGAACAAGCTTCCATGTAGGCTTAAAATGGGGATTTCAGAGCATTATGGAAGCACCGATCCTGCTTGTGGGCAATAAACTGATGAAAAAGTTCAAGCCCATTGATCTTTTGTTGTTTGCCAGCATCATGTTTGGAATCCGCTTTATCTTGTACGGGTTGATTCAAGATCCGAATTGGATGATCGCAGCCGGGGCAATGCAGCTTGTAACCTTTCCGATCGTAACCTTTACTTCAAAGCAGCTGATTATGGAAATTATTGATAAGAAGCTTCAAGCCAGCGCGCAAATGGCAGCGATGAGTTTCTATATGGGGTTATCTTTGCTGCTTGTCCCATTATTGACAGGTATTTTTCAGGTAAGCTTAGGAAATGATTTTTGTCTGTTTGTTGTTGCATCACTGAGCATTCTTGCGATAAGTTTGAATTTCGTATATAAAAAAGTTTGATTTTTTCAGGGATTCCCTTACAATATTACTGAAAGAGGGAACTATATGAAAAATAAAATATATCTGATTGATTTGGATGGGACAATGTATAAAGGAAAGGCAATCATTCCGGCTGCAAAAAGATGGATCGATCATCTGATTGAAAATGACATACCTTTTAAGTTTCTCACCAATAACTCCTCCCGTACGCCATCGCAATGTGCAAAGCATATGATGAATATCGGATTTGAGAAGATCAAACCGGAATATTTTTATACGAGTGCTATGGCAGCGGCTGATTATATCGCAAAGAATTATCCAAATAAAAAAAGAGCCTGCATGATCGGTCAGGAAGGCTTGAGTGAAGCTTTATTAAACAGAGGATTTGAAATCGTGGAAGAGAATGCTGATTTTGCTTTTATCGGTCTATCCTTGAATGCCGGATATCAGGAATATTCCAAGATCCTTCAGCAATGCCTTCAAGGAGCCGTTTTGGTCGGAACCAATAATGACCGCATTTTGTTGAATGAAAAAGGGGCAGGATGCGGCAACGGATCGATCGTTGCCTTATTTGAATATGCCTTAAATAAGCCTTCCTTGAAAATAGGAAAGCCCTATCCACCGATTATAGAAGGAGTTTTGCAGGAGCTTCATGCGACAAAAGAAGAGGTCATCATGGTAGGGGATAATCTGGAAACCGATATTCTGTGCGGAATCAACAGCGGCATCGAAACGATCTTGGTTTTAGGCGGAGTTCATGATGAAAAAGATATTGAGTCATATGACATTCATCCGACGCATATAATAAAATCACTTGATGAACTGATCAAGTAGGAGAGGATGAGGGATCTTGCCAAATGGAATCGCATGGGTAAAAATAGTATTTCTGCTTGGCTATTCAGCTTTTAAAGCATTTCTGCCGCTTCCTTCATTGGAAGTGGTCTTAATTCCATTGACGATCAAGAATCCGGATCTTTGGATCTTTTATTCCTTGATCGGAGCCATCGGCACAGCAATCGGCGGAGCTGTCGGATATCGCATTGCCGAAGTTTTCGGATTGAGGATCTTACGGAAATTTGCCGGGCCGAATGAAATTGAAAGCGGCCAGAAACTGATGCGGAAATATGGGATCTTAGCTGTATTTATCGGCGGTGTGACACCGATTCCGGATTTTCTTTTGGCTTATCTTGCCGGATTGACGAAAATGAATTTCATCCGGTTTATTTTCAGTGACGGCATTGCCCGATTATTGCGATCTTTGCTTGTGACATTCTGTATCAAGGAACTGGGCATGATCATGAATATCGACGAGTGGGGAACGATCTTTTCTTTGGTCGTTGTTGGGATCCTTTTGATCAAATACGGAGTGAATATAAATAAAGAAACTTCATCGGCTGCATAGCGCGATGAAGTTTTTAAATAGATCCAGCTGTTTTGAATCATCCACAAGTTTTTCAGGATGCCACTGCACTGCCAGAAGCTGATCTTTTATTTCCACGGCTTCAATGATTCCATCATGCGAAACACCGCTCAGTGTCAAGGCCGGTGCAAGCTTGTCAATGGCCTGATGATGAAAACTATTGACCATAGCAGATGGACCGAAGATCTCATGGAACCAGCTATCTTCTTTAAAATCGACGCGATGGAAGACACCGTCCATGGAGTATCCTTCGACTTTATTCTGCTGATGAAATCTTGGATCAATTCCTGAAAACTGCGTATTGATATCCTGATAGAGATCACCGCCTAAGGCAACATTGATTACCTGGATTCCTCGGCATATTCCGAGAATCGGCTTTTTCCTTTTTAAAAAGGCATGAATCAAAGCAATATCGGTTTCATCGATCTCTTTCCATGTCTGATAAATGGAAGGATGCGGTTCTTGATTAAAGAAAGCCGGATCCAGATCTTCTCCACCGGTTACACATAAGCCGTCAAACAGATCGGCGATCTGTTCAATTTCTTCTTGATTCATCATCGGAACGATAACGGGAATTCCGCCTGCCTTCTGCAAGGCATTGAAATAAGAATAATTGTTGTAAATGCGGTTGGAATTTTCAAAATTCTGGATCCTGCAAGTGAGTGCAATTGTCGGTTTCATAACTCTCTCCTTTGATTTCACATTTTTTTACATAGTTTAAACATACTTGTGCGTACCTTTTTTAGTATATTTTATGTAGCAAGTTCAATCTTGCCTGTACAGTTTTCTCTTCTCCTACAAATAATATCCCTTTTGAAAATTGTACAGTACATTCTATCCCCTTATAAAGAAGAGCTCCTGTTTGGGAGTTTTTCTTTATTTCCAATTATACTTATATTTAGTTCGTTATACAAGATAAAGGCACGGGAAATTCTAACAAGATCCGACTTCAAGCCGGACTGGCACTTTCCAAATTGATGGAATTGCTTTATAATATCTCAATGGAGGAAAAATTATGGAAGAAATAAAATTATTAAAAGTTCTTCAAAAGAATGCCCGCATCTCCCTGTCCGATCTGGCTATGATTCTTGATGAAGAAGAAAAGGTAATTGAAGATAAAATTCGTGAATTGGCTGAACGGAAAATTATCAGTGGATTTCATACTGTAATCAACTGGGATAAGACAAATCATGAAGAAGTCACGGCAATCATCACCGTCGATGCAACACCGGAAAGAGAAAGCGGCTATGATCGCATTGCCAAGCATATTTACAGCTATGAAGAAGTCAGCACCTGTTATTTGATCAGCGGACAGACTTCCTTTATGGTGATCATTCAAGGGAAAACGATGCGTGAAGTGGCTGATTTTGTGGCACAGAAATTGGCACCGATCCAGGGTGTCAACGGAACGGTCACACAGTTTGTCTTGAAGCACTATAAAGAAGATGGAATCGTTCTTGAAGAAGAAACAAGAAGTCAGGAAAGGATGCTGATCATGCCATGATCTTAGAAAATAAATTATCCGAAACAGTAAAAATGGTTAAACCTTCCGGTATCAGAAAGTTTTTCGATTTGGCATCCGGATGTCCGGGTGTGGTTTCTTTAGGCGTCGGAGAACCGGATTTTGATACGCCGTGGCATATCCGCGAAGAAGCCATCTATGCTTTAGAGCAGGGGAATACATTCTATACCGGAAATAAAGGTTTAGATGAATTAAGAAAAGAAGTGGCACTTTATTTAAAGCGCCGATTCGATCTTGATTATGATTGGAATAAGGAAATCTTCATCACTGTCGGTGGCAGCGAAGCCATTGATATTACGATGAGAACGCTGTTGAATCCAAATGATGAAGTCATCATTCCAAAACCGGCCTATGTTGCCTATGAACCGGCTGTTTTAATGGCTCAGGGAAAGGTAGTCGATCTTCCGCTGAAAGAAGAAGAGGGATTTAAGATCACACCGGAAGCGCTGGAAGCGGCTATTACCGATAAGACCAAAGTGCTTCTTATGAATTATCCAAGCAATCCGACCGGGGGAATTATGAGTAAAGAGGATCTTGAAAAGATCGTTCCGATCATCAAAAAGCATGATCTGATCGTTGTCAGTGATGAGATCTATGCGGAATTGACATATGAAAGTCCTCATGTTTCGATTGCCGATTTTGAAGAAATCAAAGACCAAGTCGTTTTGTTGAATGGATTCTCCAAAGCTTATTCGATGACGGGCTGGCGTGTCGGCTATATTGCGGCAAATGAAGTTCTGATCAATGCTATGCTGAAGATCCATCAATTCGCAATTATCTGTCCTTCCACCATTTCACAGTATGCAGCAGTGAATGCGGCCAGAGATGGGGACGGAGATATTGAAAGAATGAAGGAATCCTTCCTGCAAAGAAGAAACTATATCGTAAAGGGATTAAATGATCTGGGGCTCACCTGTCCGAGACCTCAGGGAGCTTTCTATGTTTTCCCATCTATCGAAAAAACGGGATTGAGTTCGGATGAATTCTGTGAAAGACTGCTCAAAGAAGAAAAAGTCGCAGTGGTTCCGGGAACTGCGTTTGGAACTCAAGGGGAAGGATTTATTCGTATTTCTTATGCCTATTCGATTGATGAAATCAAAGTGGCTTTATCTAAAATCGAAAACTTTTTGAATCGTCTTTCATCAAAAGAAGAGAAATAGAAATGCTGCTGGGATTATTTAAAGATGAAGTCTTTCCTTTTTCAAGGATCAGTCACATCAGAAATACAGTCCGTGTATTCTTGGAAGACGATCAGGGAAGATATGCGCTTTTGAGAATCATCGGAGAAGATATTTTCGGCAAAAGAAACCATTTGGAAACTCCGGGTGGTGGAATCGAAGCTGATGAAGACTTGCATGAAGCTCTCAGAAGAGAAGTCAGGGAAGAACTCGGTTATGAAATTAAAAATATCACTGAAATCGGAACGATTCTTGATATGTATAATGTGATCAACCGCATGACGCAAAGTACGTTCTTCTATGCTTCCTTGGCCTCAAATAAAAAGGAAGAAACTCATCTGACAGATTTAGAGAAGACCTTATTAAAAGGCGTAGAATGGTATACACTGGATGAAATGCTCGAATTACTAAACCCGAACCATAAATCAGGTGTCGAACTGTTAGTAAATCAGCGTGATTGCTGCGCTTGTGTGAAATTGAAAGAGATGAAAGAAAAGAGACTTATTTGATAGAATTAATAAAGACAGATTCCTGCTTCAGTGAATCTGTCTTTATTAAAATAATACGAGCTTACTTCTTTAGTATAACATGAAGAAAATTATAAAGATAGGTCTATTTTTATATTCGGAGCTAAAGTATACTTGTATCAAGAAAAGGATATCTGAGATAGATAATAGGTACAGACTCATGCAGAATTTAGTTGCTTTATAAATTTTTAATTAAAAGAGGAGGAAATTATGAAGAAAAATTTATTAAAGTCTTTTCAAGTTTTTTTCAGTGTACTTTTAGTTACAGTGATGTGCTTGAATTTATGTGTTCATGTTCAAGCGGAGTCTGTGAATGGAAGTTTTGAATCATTAATTGTGACGAGTGTTCAAAGCAACGGCACGATTACAAACGGAGGATTTAGTGTACAATATACTCAAATCAGTGCAACTTTAAAGGGAACGAACAGTCTTGATGATTGGAGTGTTGATCAATATTATGATTATAGTTGGAGCGGCAACTATACGTTTACTCCGGCTAATGGTCTAAGCTAAAATGAAGAAACTCATTCTTATAATCTTATTTCTGTTTCTGTTTGGATGTTCAAAGGTTGATATTCAAATTGACTGGAATTATGGGGTCAGATATTACGTTGATAATATATCTGGTTCTGGAAGAGGAGGCTTCTTGACGATCTATCTTGATCCGGATCATCCAGATGTGATTGCAGCCTTATTTATTACACCAGATTATAATTACAATGCCATTGACTTAGAAACTGCAGAAAAACTGGAGAAAGAAAATAGTACAAATCATCAAAATCAGAGATACGAAAAGACAGTTTATGACTATATTGAATTTTTATCTCCAGAGGATACACCTCAATCCATGGAATGGATCCGAATCAATTTTCATATAGATGAACTGGATCTGAAAGAGCATCCTCTCTTGATTGAACATTTGGGTTTAGAAAAAGAGTTGAAAGATGGCGTTCTATATTATAAAGAAGAACTATTAAAATCTGAGACTTTTAAATACAAGTGGCTTATTGAAAAGGGTGAATTTGAGAATAATATCTGTTTTATCAAAGATCCAAAGTATGATTATCCTGATTATGAAAAATCAAAAAAGAAATAGCGGATAGAGCATTACAACGAGTTGAATTGAAAAAATGGATGTTTCTTGTATGAGACAAAAAGCATCCATTTTCTTTTTAATATTTAGACTCTTTATCAGGAAATACTCATTTCATGATGAAAAAATCATAATCAACTGTGGCAACAATCTGGTTTCTTTTAAGGTGATGTCCTTGGTTGAGAATTACTTGGCTTTTTTCAGATAATAGGCAATCGGAGAATTTTCCTTTGTCTGATATTGATATGTTTTAATACATTTTGAGTGCGTATCGACAAATTCTTTGACGATTTCATGTTCTTTCTTTCCGCCTTCATGCCCAACGTAGCTGATGATTAACAGGATGCCGTCTTTTTTTAAAAGATTCCATGATGCATGCAGAGCTTTTTGCGTTGTTTCGGCTTTGGTGATGATGGTCGGATCAAAATAGGGGAGATATCCCAAGTTGAACACGACACAATCAACAGGAGTCAGGACCACTGTTTCCATTTGATCATGAGATAAGAGATGGTATTCGATGTTGTTCATGTCTTTGCAGCGATTTTGAGTTGCTTCCAGAGCTTCTTTCTGAATATCAAATGCGATGACTTTAGAGGCATGCCGGGCCAAAAAATAGGTGTCATTTCCCCGACCCATCGTCGCATCAATGCAGATGAAATCTTTTTTCAGATACTCTTTCAGCCATCGATGAGCTACCGTATTTATATTTTCTTCCATGTTTCTGCCTTCTTTCCCTGCCAGGTATCTCTTCTGACCATTTCTTTATCGATCTCATTTAAAACGATCGTTTTCTTGATCGTCCAGTGCGGGGCAACCAAAGACTCAAGAACACCGTCTCCGGTCAATCGCTGGATGATGATTTCTTTAGGTAAAACTTCCAATTGTCCGATGACGATATCCACATATTCTTCTCGCGTCAGGATAGGGAAAGGATCCTGCTGATATTCCTGTTCCATTTTCGTTCCTTTGATCAGATGAAGCATGTGGATCTTTACGGCATGAATATCCAGTTTGCCGACTTCTTTTGCTGTCTGGATCATCATCTCTTTTGTTTCATCCGGTAGCCCATTCATCAGATGCACACAGATCTTGCAGTTGGTCTGTTTTAATTTATTGACTCCGTGAAGGAAATCCGCATAGCTGTGTCCACGGTTGATGCGATCGGCAGTCTGATCATGAATCGTCTGCAATCCGAGTTCTACCCAGATTTCTTTAATTTTCGTGCAGGATTGAAGATATTCGATGACATCATCCTCCAAACAGTCGGCTCGAGTCGCAATCGAGATGGCAACGATATCATCCCGTTTCAAAAAAGGATCGATACAGGCCTTTATTTTTTTTAAAGGTCCGTATGTGTTGGTAAAGGACTGAAAATAGGCGATGGCTTTTCCATTCGGCCATTTCTTTTCCATCATGATCCGGCCGAGTTCAAACTGTTTGAGAAGATCTTCTTCTTTGGCAATGAAATCACCGCTGCCGCTGTTTGAACAAAAGGTACATCCGCCGATGGCAACTTTGCCATCGCGATTAGGACAGGTGAAACCGCCATTAAGCGGAACCTTGTAGACTTTATGATGGAAACGCTGCTGTAAATAATAGTTCCATGTTTGATAACGCTTGTTGTCAAGCGAATAAGGAAAAGGATTTTTCAAGATTATCACCGTTTCTATTATAAGAAAAGTGAATTGAGAAGAAAAGATGATTCAAGTGAAATTTGCTCTTTTTTGTCTAAATTAAACCAAATAAAAGAATTTTGTTTGACAATTTTCATGATTTTAGCTATCATGTTTGTAGAAAGCGATGATGACAGCTAGTAGTAAAGTGTGTCTTTGTTTCAGAGAACTGATGAAGGGTGCAAATCAGTACAAGGCCTTTATGAACTCACTGTTTAGCTAGATCCTGCAAAACAGGGTCCGTCATCCTGCGATAAAGGATCAAAGGGCATCTTTTGATAAGATGAACTAAGGTGGTACCGCGTTTAAACGTCCTTAGATGGGCGTTTTTTATTTTATTAGGAGGAAAAGAAAATGAGTTTTAATCATCTGGAAATCGAACCGAAATGGCAAAAGATATGGGATGAAAAAAATGTGTTTAAAACTGATGCCTGGGATTTCAGCAAGCCGAAGTTCTACGCATTGGACATGTTCCCGTATCCATCCGGAGTAGGACTTCATGCAGGACACCCGGAAGGGTATACGGCAACAGATATCGTATGTCGTAAAAAAAGAATGGAAGGATATAATGTTCTTCATCCGATGGGATTTGACAGCTTTGGTCTTCCGGCCGAGCAGTATGCGATTTCTACCGGTAACAATCCAAATGGATTTACATTAAAGAATATTGAAACATTCAAGACGCAGTTGAAGATGCTTGGATTCAGCTATGACTGGGATCGGGAAGTTTCGACCTGTGATCCATCTTTCTATAAATGGACGCAATGGATCTTTAAGCAGCTTTTCGATAACGGACTGGCAAAGTGTGTTGATATGCCGGTCAACTGGTGTGAAGAGCTGGGTACGGTTTTGGCAAATGATGAAGTGATCGACGGCAAGAGTGAACGTGGCGGCTATCCGGTCGTCCGTAAAAACATGAAGCAGTGGGTCATCGATATCGCCAAGTATGCCGAAAGACTTTTGGAGGGTCTGGAAGAGATCGACTGGCCTGAATCAACTAAGGAAATTCAGCGCAACTGGATCGGTAAGTCGATCGGAGCTCATGTTCATTTCAAAGTGGATGGACATAATGGTACCTTCACGGTCTTTACGACTCGCTGCGATACTTTATTCGGGGCTACTTACTGTGTTTTAGCTCCGGAACATGTGCTGATCGATGAAATCACGACACCGGAGCAGAAAGAGGCTGTAGAGGCTTATAAGAGAGCTTGTGCAACAAAGAGTGAGTTGGAGCGTACAGAATTGAATAAGGATAAGACTGGAGTCTTTACCGGAGCTTATGCAATCAATCCGGTCAACGGCAAGAAGATTCCGATTTGGATCTCCGATTATGTTTTGGCAACCTATGGTACCGGAGCCATCATGGCTGTACCGGCTCATGATGATCGCGACTATGAATTTGCCAAGAAGTTCAATTTGGAAATCATTCCGGTTCTTGAGGGAGGAAATATTGAAGAAGAAGCCTGGACACAGGATGGTCTTCATATCAATTCTGAATTCTTAAACGGTATGAATAAGGAAGATGCCATCAACGCAATGATCGACTGGCTGCAAGAACATGAATGCGGTTACCGCAAAGTCAATTATCGTTTGAGAGAATGGATTTTTGCCCGTCAGCGTTACTGGGGTGAGCCGATTCCGATCGTTCATCTTGAAAATGGAGATACAGTATCCTTAAGTGAAGAAGAATTGCCTCTTTTACTTCCGGATGTGGAAGATTACAGTCCTTCCAAGAGTGGTGCATCTCCGCTTGAAAAGGCAGAATCCTGGGTCAAGTGCGAAGTAAACGGCATGAAGGGAAAAAGAGAGACGAGCACGATGCCGGGATCAGCCGGAAGCAGCTGGTATTTCTTGCGTTATATCGATCCGCATAATGAGAAATGTCTTGCGGATAAGAAACTTCTTGAGCACTGGATGCCGGTTGATTTATATATCGGTGGTCCTGAACATGCGGTAGGACATCTGTTGTATTCCCGTATGTGGAATAATTTCCTTTATGATCAGGGCATCGTACCGGTCAAAGAGCCGTTTAAAAAATTGGTTCATCAAGGAATGATCTTAGGATCAAACGGCATTAAGATGGGTAAGCGATTCCCGGAATTTGTCGTGGATCCAAATGTAATCGTGAATAAATACGGCGCCGATACCTTGCGTTTGTATGAAATGTTCATGGGACCGTTAGAGGCCAGCAAGCCTTGGAGCGAACAGGGTGTTGATGGGGCCAGAAAGTGGCTGGATCGTGTATGGAGATTATTCATTGAACAGGATAAGCTGAGTGAAGAAAATGACGGCAAGCTTGATTTTGTCTATCATGCAACTGTGAAAAAGGTAAGTGAAGATTTCGATACATTGAACTTTAATACTGCGATTTCTCAGATGATGATCTTCATCAATGAATGCTATAAGAATGAACAAGTCTACAAAGAATATGCCTTGGGCTTTGTCAAAATGCTTTCATGCATTGCTCCGCATGTGGGAGAAGAGATGTGGCAGATCCTGACTGGTAAAGAAGGAATTGCCTATGAAAGCTGGCCGGCTTATGATGAAAGCAAGCTCGTTAAAAATGAGGTGGAAGTGATTGTTCAGGTCAACGGAAAAGTTCGTGCAAGGATGAATGTTGCGATGGATACCGAGACCGAGGAGCTTCAGAAAAAAGCCTTTGAATGTGAAGCCGTTCAGAACTTTATTGAGGGCAAGACCGTCAGAAAAGTGATTGCCATCAAGAATAAGCTCGTTAATATCGTAGCTAATTAAGAGCGCTGAATAAGCGCTTTTAGTTCATATAAAAGAGGAGGAAATAATGGAAAAAATTATTGATTTAAGAAGTGATACAGTGACTTTGCCCACAGCTGAAATGAGGCAGGCTATGTTTGAAGCGGAAGTCGGTGATGATGTCTATGAAGATGATCCGACAATCAATCTTTTGCAGAAAAAAGCAGCAGAAATGCTGCATAAAGAAGATGCCTGCTTTGTGACAAGCGGAACGATGGGCAATCTTTTGAGTATTTTGACACATACTCATCGGGCGGATGAAATCATTATCGGAAGAAACTATCATCCGATTACTCACGAAGTCGGAGGGATTGCAGCAATCGCTCAAGTCATTGCCCGAACGATTGATAATCCGGATGAGCGCATTTATCCGGACGATATTAAGAATGCGATGAGACCGGATGATATCCATGAGCCTTGCACGACTCTTCTTTGTCTGGAAAATGCTTTATCCAACGGAACAGTCGTACCGCTTGATATCATGCAGAAAGACTATGAAATGGCAAAATCATTGGGTTTGAAAGTTCATTTGGATGGAGCTCGTTTATTTAATGCAGCAACAGCTTTAAAGTGCGATGTAAGCGAGCTGGCAGCTTGTGCAGACTCGGTTACATTCTGTCTCTCTAAAGGTTTATGTGCTCCGGTGGGAAGCATTGTATGCGGAGATAAGGAATTTATCAGAAAACTGAGAAGAAACAGAAAAAGGATCGGCGGCGGCATGCGTCAGGCAGGAATTTTGGGAGCAGCCGGAATCATTGCCCTGGATGTCATGAGCAAGCGTCTTGAAGAAGATCATGAAAATGCTAAATTCTTGGCTAAGAAACTGAATGAATTCGATTGTATCGAAGTGGATGAGGATACAGTTCAGATCAATATGGTCTTCTTTAAAGTGAATAAGCCAGATTTTGATTCCATCCGGCTTCAAGCGCAAATGCTAAAGAGGGGAATTAAGATCAATGCGGCAGATCACGGAGTTATGCGATTTGTAACTCATAACGATATTACAAAAGAGGATATCGAAAAAGTGATCGCAGTGCTTCAAGAATTATTATGAATCCTGTAAAATCAAGGAATTTCCTTGATTTTTTGTTTTTGATGTGAAAAATATATGAAATAACATCAAAAAGACTTGAATAGTTTGAAATTCAAAGTATAATTAACATCGTTGAAAAGAGGAATGGATTATGTTAAGAATTATAACGGATTCAAGCAGTGATTTTTCACTTGAAGAGGCACTTGAAAAGGGATGTGAACTGATTCCTTTGAAGGTGATCGAAGATGAGAATATCTATAACGATCGAATTGATCTGACTGTTGAAGAGCTTTACAGAAAAATGATTGATGAAAAAAAGATGCTCAAGACTTCTCAACCGTCACCGAATGATTTTCTTAAAGTCTTTGAAGATGTAAAAGAAAAAGGGGATGAAGCTTTGTGCCTGATCTTATCTGCGGAATTAAGCGGAACATATCAAAGTGCCATGATTGCAAAAGAAATGGTGGAGGATGTCCGAATCGAAGTCGTCAATACCAATCAGGTCACGATGCCGCAGAAACTGCTCGTACTGGAAGCCTTAAAAATGCGTGATCAGGGACTTTCTCTTGATGAGATCGTCAAGCGAATCAGAGCTTTAATGGAGAAGGTATGCGTTATGGCAGTCATCGATACACTGGAATATCTTGTAAAGGGCGGAAGATTATCGAAGACAGCCGGATTTGCCGGAACCTTGATCGATTTAAAACCGATCGTAACCGTTGCGGATGGCAAGGTAGCCGTGATTGCCAAGGCGCGAGGAAAGAAAAAAGCCTTGGAAAAAGTCTGGTCAAAGATTGAAGAAGATATCGATCTTCAGATGCCGATGATTCTCGTTTACAGCGGCGAGCCGGATTATGCAAAAATGCTTCAGGAATTCCTTGTTGAAAAGGGAATCAATGTCGAAAAGATGGATCCGATCGGATGCGCGATTGCAGTCCATGTGGGACCGGGAGCATGCGGTCTGGCCTATTTCAAAAAGTAAATTATATCTGATAAAAATGCATCAACCTCAAAAAGAGAAAGGATGCATTTTTTGATATCATATAGTTCAAATTAAATTCAACACAGATCAATCACAGTGATAGGTCAATAAGTATTTTTCATTTCCTCTTTCAAAGAAAATGCAATGCAATCCGATCGTATTGGGCAGCTCCTCGATTTCTGATCCATTCTCATAAGCTTTCAATCCTTCTTTTTTATAATCAAAGTTCTCAACAATATCGTATGGAGTTAAATAGTACATGCTTCCCCATGTTGAATCTTTTACGATCTTATCGACATCACTTTCTATGCAAAAATCATCATTTTGGACAGAAACGATCATAAGATCATGGTAGGGACTGATTTTGATCTGATACGGAGATAATATTTTGAATAATTCATGATATAAATAACCGATCGTACTGTCGGAATGACTCACTTTTTCAGCATCCTCAGCATCTTTGACATATCCATACAGAAAAGAAGGATCGGATACTTCTAATGTCTCATTGGTTTCGATGAAAGAGATTTCTGCTTCTTTCGATTTTAATGTCATCTTAATTGGAAAATCAGGTATGACAATAATAGGGAATACTTCTGAATAAAGCGGCTTGTCAGCTAATCTATCCATGATATCTTTGATTCGTTCCTTATTCTTGATCGTAACTGTTAAATAGTCAAATTCAAATTGAAGAACTTCTGTTTCTTTTAAAAAAAATTCTCCTAAATTCGTTACTCTTTTTTCAATCTTTTTCTCCAAAATAGATTTGAGGTAAGCAGAAAGAGTCTGATCATATTTTTTTATTTTCATTGAAAAGAGAAGGGAACAGATCAGAAGTATTAAGATGACTGAAAAACAAACATTTATTTTTTTCATAATATTCTCCATAGAATAGTTGTAGCTTTATTTTTTGAAATGGATTTCATGGTTATATATGATCATTACTTTAATCGTTCAGTAATACTGATAAAGAAATCTTTATTCCATATATTCAGACTATCTATATCTTTGATAAAAGGAATGACATCTTCTTTTGCTTCTTTGTAATCGATCTCGTTAAATTTTTTAATTAATGATTCTTTCAATACAGATATATTAAATTCAGTATTCGGATCAATGTAATCAGAAGCAATTAATTTATTTTTGACTAATTCTATATTCACATTCATATTATTGGCTAAAAAGAATATATAATCGTATAAATCTCTTCCTTTAGTTCTTGTTTTCCAATTACGGCATAATATGGCATGAATTTTACCTGCAAATAAAGATTCTTTATCATACATCTTTATTTGATGGGGACTTGGTAATAACTTATATTGTTCCATATAAGTTGCGCCGCTTGATGGGTTGATATCAACTTCAAATTTTATTTTGATACTTTTTAATAGATGATCATAACTATGCTTTTCTTCGTTTGGGAAAAATTTCAAAATATGTTCTAATGTATCACCTTTCACAAAGGCTGAGGTTATATTAGATTGAATACTTTTTTGTTTATTACTTATTTCAAGATTTAAACCATATGCTTTTAACTCTTTTTCGATAAAAACAAAATACTTGCTTAGATCAAACTCCTTATTCGGATAAATAAGGGCAAAATCTAAATCTTCTGAAAAGCGATCCAGTTTATAAAATATTCTGAGAGCAGTTCCACCGTAAAAAGATGCAACTTTAAAAAAACCTCCTCTGGACAAACCGGATAATATGATTTCTTGAATTATTTCTTTTAGAGCATTGATTTTATCGTTTGAGTTTTTTATTTCATAATTAGATAACATTTGTTCAATTACATTATTCATCTCTGGTTCTCCTCATATATCTGGCGAGCAGCTTGACATTGGATGAAAGATATAAGTTGCTCAGTTTTTCAATTTTTTCAATACTTAATTGATTAAACTCATCTTGATCAATACGCAAATCACTAAATAACATTTTTTCTATATTAGAATAATTAAATAGTGGCTTTAATGTATATAATTTATCGCATAATGCTTTCTCCGGTGATGCAATTTGATATGAATGATCATTTTCCTCTTTTAAAATTATTTCTTCCGGATATGCAGATATTGGAATATCTCTATAGGTGAATATTCCGAAATGGGTTTTAAATTGTTTTTTCTTTTTTTTCGAGAATGTTGCACAAGTAATGACATTTACTCTTTCCGGTATTAATCCATA
>CAZUVT010000012.1:0-26693 GCA_964623925.1 uncultured Erysipelotrichaceae bacterium | reverse complement strand
CATTTCAAAACAAATTCTCATCCTGGTTAGATCAATGGATAAGAGAGAACAAGGATAGTGAGTGGAATGAAAAGACAGTCTACTGGGATAAGACATTAGAAAAGATAACAGATAATGAAGAAGAGGCATTCAACTTGTTCTTTGATTTGAGTGAACAATTCTTTAAGGATTTCCATGAAGGGAAAATCAGTGCTTAGTAACTAAAGAGTGTCATAATGTGATATGAACACTCTTTTTTAGATAGAAATATCTTTCTTGAAAATAAATGATATGGTAAGTCTTTCCTCTGAGATTATAGTCAATGGTGTAGACACGAAAATAGAAGGAAAAATGAGAGAGAAGATTAATAATTGGAACGGAAAGATTCTTCAATTTGATTGGGAGTAAAAGAATTCAAAGAGGTATGAGGATATCTTGAATTATAATAACCATCAATATATTTTAGGAGAGAATATTCCGAATGATCAAAAGAAAAGTCCTTTTTTAGAAAAAGTTGGACTGAGATTAAATCCTGTTTTGACGTGAAAATATATCGTGTGGGTAATAGGTAAAAAGATATCCGTTATAAATTAAAAGAAGCGTAATTGCTGTAGATTTTTTTTGAAACAATCTATTTTGTTACGACTTCTTTAGTTTAAATCAAATTTAATCTTCGAATTCAACTTCTGCAATTCTGACGATCCAGTCGAAACCATAGGTGAATCCCATAGCACGATAGGTGACGGATCTTGAATTCAGATCTTGTGAGAATAAAAGTTCTTCATTATTATCGATCCAGTGAATGCTCTTGATTTTTCTTGTACAGTTATCCAACCGGTGATTTTCTTCTGTATTGGCATAAGCGGCAACGACATCTTTATGGCCGATCAATGGAAGATCATGAACATAGATATAGGCTTTGCCGTTTTTTTCTAATACAAAATCTTTTCCTTCACATTGAATCTCACTGATCTTGCCGTCATAAAGAGATTCTTTTGCCATATTTGTCCAGCGACCGATGATTTCCAACAAAGCCTCTTGAATCTTGATGACATTGCCATCCCCATCTAAACCGATATTCAACAGATAATTGGATCCGACTTTTCTTGCATGGCACAGTGTCTCGATCAGTTGGCGAGGGGATTTGTAATCCAAATCGTTTTCAGCCACGCCCCAGTGATGATTGGTGGTCTGGCACATTTCGGATGTCACATATTTATTCATGTGGGTTCGATCCATCGGAGTGGCGCGTCCTTGTTCAAAAGTTACACTGTCAATTTCCGGATGACCGGTCTGACCCTGCTTGCTAAGTCCGGTATTGTTGATGATCATGGCATCCGGCTGCAATCTTCGGATCATGCCATATAATTCATCTAATTTCCAGTCGGCGTCACGCTTGCTCCAGTTGCCGTCAAACCACAATCCGCCGATCTTGCCATAGTGTGTGCAGAGAATTTCTACTGATTTTCTGAGATATTCAAGATAAGCATCGAAATTCTGATCAAAATCTGGATGAACCCAGTCCAGTGTTGTGTGATAGAAGATTGGAAGGATATCTTCTTTACGGCAGGCATCCACAAATTCTTGAATCAGATCTCTTTGACATGGACAATGCATGACATCATAGTCACTGAGTCCCCGGGTATCATACAGAGAGAAACCATCATGGTGCCGTGTTGTCAAGGTAATGTATTTCATTCCTGCCTGTTTTGCCAATCGGACGATCTTATCGGCATCAAAATCTTTAGCCGTGAAATTTTCGAAGCAGGCTCTGTATTTGTCTTTTGGAACATTGTGCAGGGTCAATGTCCATTCACCTTGATTGAGCTGGGAATACAGACCCCAGTGGATGAATAGCCCAAAGGCTCTTTGTTCAAATTCTTTGATTCTTTTTTCAGGTATAAGTGTCATAACTTCCTCTTTTCTATGATGATTATTAATGTTATTATAACCTATCTCAAGAAAAGAAAAAAGTTCCTGTTGTGATTTTGAATGTAATAGTTTAAAATAATACAATGGTTTAGGAGTGAGATCATGAACAATAAAAAAGATTGGATATTGCCTAATTTGAAAGAGGCGCAAAAAAGAACGAAACAGCAGGTTCAGATTCAAAGAGCCTTATTTGAAATTCCGGAAGCGGCAAGAAATTGCGGAAACGGTAAGAAATTCTACCTTCGCACTTATGGCTGTCAGGCCAATGAGCGCGATGGGGAAACGATGGCGGGAATTCTGGCTCAGCTGGGCTTTTGTCAGACGGAAAATGAAGAGGAAGCCGATGTTATTATTTTAAATACATGTGCTGTCCGTAAAAATGCCGAAGATAAAGTTTTGGGAGAACTTGGGCAGTTGAAAAGACTTAAAACTGAAAATCCGGATCTGATTCTCGGACTATGCGGATGTATGGCTCAGGAAGAAGAAATCGTGAATCTCTTGCTGGAAAGATATCGGTATGTCGATCTGATTTTCGGAACACATAATATCCATCGTCTCCCATCCTTGCTTCTTGAAGCGATGACATCTAAAGATCGTGTTGTTGAAGTCTATTCCAAAGAAGGGGACGTGGTGGAAAATCTTCCTACCAAGCGTTTTGGAAAGATCAAAGCCTGGGTCAATATCATGTATGGATGCGATAAATTCTGTACTTATTGCATTGTTCCATATACTCGCGGAAAAGAAAGAAGCAGAACGATTGAAGATATCGTAGAAGAAGTCCGTGAATTGAAGGAACAGGGATTCAAGGAAGTGACTCTGCTGGGTCAGAATGTCAATGCTTATGGAAAAGATCTGTATGGAGAGAGAAAATTTGCGGAATTGATGCGCCGGGTCGCTATGACCAAAATTGAACGTGTCCGGTTTACGACAAGTCATCCGTGGGACTTTACCGAAGAGATGGTCGATGTGATTGCCGAATATGATAATATCATGCCGTTTATTCATTTGCCGGTACAATCGGGAAATACAGAAATGCTGAAGATCATGGGCAGACGCTATACCAGTGAAGAATATAAAAAATTGTTTGACTACATTGTGAAAAAGATTCCGAACTGTGTGTTTTCAACCGATATCATTGTTGGATTCCCGAATGAAACCGAAGAACAATTTGAAGATACTTTAAAAATGGTTGATTATTGTCAGTATGATAATGCCTATACTTTTATTTATTCACCGCGAGAAGGAACACCTGCTGCTAAGATGGAAGATAATATTCCATTTGAAGAAAAACAGCGCCGTTTACAGATCTTAAATGAAAAAGTGGCCGGATATGCGCATATGAAAAATGAAAAATATGTCGGTAAAGTTTTGAAGGTCCTGGTCGATGGTCCGTCTAAAAAGAACGATCAGGTCTACAGTGGATACAGTGAGGAGAACAAGCTGGTTAATTTTACAGCCGATCATGCCTATTGCGGGGAGATCGTCGATGTTGAAATCACAGAAGCCCGATCTTGGACATTGAATGGCAAAAAAATAGATCGAAATTAAATTTCGACCTCACATCTATAATTATATCATAAAACCGATAAATGAAAAGACTGAACATTTCCTCCTGATCAGGGTATACTAGGGATATAAAGGAGGAAGAATACTATGAAATTTGAAATTGTCGGAAAGAATGTATCGATCACAGCGGGGATGAAAGAGAAGATTGAGAGAAAGATCAGCTCTTTGAACAAGTACATCTTAATCGATGAAGAGGCGATCGCCCGTGTTGTTGTAAGGGTTTATCCGAAGGTTCAGAAAATTGAAGTAACGATTCCATCAAAAGCCGGACTTCTCAGAACGGAAGTCATGAATGAAGATTTATATGCGGCAATCGATCTTGCGGTTGATAAATTGGAAGATCAGATCAGGAAGCAGAAAACGAGATTGTCCAGAAAGCATAAAGAAAAGCTTGCACTGAGCTTTTTAGAGGAAACGGATTCTTATCAGGATGAAGAAGATGTTCTGGTAAAGACTAAAACGATTCGTGCGGAAAAAATGGATATTGAAGAAGCGATCCTTCGCATGAACATGTTGAATCATAGTTTCTTTATCTATACGGATGTTGAAACAGAAACCGTCTGCGTTGTCTATAAGCGCAATGACGGCGGCTACGGTTTGATTGAAACTGAATAAAGATAAAAAGAGATTCATTTCCGATAAATCGGGCCTTGAATCTCTTTTTTTGTCTGTTCGGATGGATCTTTAGAAAGACAGCT
Source organism: uncultured Erysipelotrichaceae bacterium (assembly GCA_964623925.1). Taxonomy (GTDB): domain Bacteria; phylum Bacillota_I; class Bacilli_A; order Erysipelotrichales; family Erysipelotrichaceae; genus CATJXY01. The sequence goes on along the minus strand of CAZUVT010000012.1, from coordinate 22,518 downwards.
GTAAAGGACCGCTGCTTTGTATTCCATTCTTCGATAAGGAAGCGGGATCTTATTGAAACGGGAAGAAATCTTGACCTCTTTTTCTCGTAGTTCTTTTAAATAAGCTCTTCCTTTTTCGTTGAATGCAAGAGGACGGATAAAATCCAACGGCGGCAGATCGTGAACTTCTTTTTTCGTATTGTTCATAAGCAGTTGGAGGAGCGTTCTTTGGATCCTGGATCGGGTATAGCGTTTCGTGATCGTATTTTTTATGAATTCATCATAATCGGAATAAAGATCGGCCTGTTTCTTGAAATGATTCTCAATTCCTTCATCAAACAGAAACAACGATGAAAGTTCCGGACTTGTCCGTGTTAAAAGCAAGGTCCGGATCATCGGCCAATAATCTTTGAGTGTGTATTTTTCAGCGGAAGAAAGATCCATCGGGCATACAGCCTGGATATCCTGATCTTGATACACCGCGTTTCTGATAGCCGTGGCACTGGCAATCGTTCCTTCGATGTCTGTTTGGTGGTAGGCTGTGGTACGCTGAATCGAGATCGGAATGATATTCTTGTTTTCTAAAGCACGGCAATAGGCGATTCCTAAAATGTCATTGGGTTGATATTCACTTGCCCACAGTCCGTAGGCTTTCGGAAAACTGATGCCGCTTTTCATGGATTCTTTCAGATGATCCGGATTGATCGGCATTGAAGCAATCATTTTAAGTTCTTCCAAATTATTGGTTTCCGATCCGAAAACAAGTGTTTTGACTTGGGCCAGATCTAAAAGTTCGATTGCGCCTTGAGCAAAAGGCATCGCGGACTGGGTGCTGTAGATAAAGGGCAGTTCGATGACAAGATCGACACCGTTATTGATTGCCGCTTCGGCTCTTTGCCATTTATCGACGATGGCTCTTTCGCCCCGCTGAACGAAATTGCCGCTCATTACGGCGACAATGATGTCGCATTGACTGACTTCTCTGGCTTTTTGTATATGATAGATATGTCCATTATGAAATGGATTATATTCAACTATGATTCCACATGCATTCATTTTTGATCACCAGTCAACACTATAACATAAATTATGCAAAACAGACAAGGATTTGTGGTAAAATAAAAACAGAGGTACTACTTTTATGATAAGAAATGATAGAAATAAAACGATTTACATTCCGGATTCGCCAGAAATGATCGTCCAGATCCTGCATGGCATGTCAGAGCATCGCGGTCGTTATGACGACTTTGCGAAGAATCTGATGAATCTGGGGGCAGTGGTTGTAACCAGTGATCACTTGGGCCATGGCGAAAATGTGGAAAGTGAAAGCGAATTAGGTTATTTTTCAAAAGCGGAAGGCTGGAAACAGCTTGTTGAAGACCAGCATGAAATTACGATGCAGATCAAAAAGGAATTTCCTGATCTTCCTTTATTTCTATTTGGTCACAGCATGGGATCTCTGGTCGCAAGAAGCTATACCAAAAGATATGATTATGAGTTGTCCGGACTTATTCTGTGCGGAGCACCGAACTATAAGCCGGGAGCACCGGCAGCCAGAAGGTTGGCCTTGGCGATTGCCAAGCTCAAAGGGGATCACTACCGCAGTTCACTGATTGATAAGATGACATTCGGAGCTTTTAATAAAAGTGTGGAAAATCCGCAAACGGATTTCGACTGGCTCAGCAAGAGCCCTGAGAATGTGGATGAGTATTTGAACGATTCCAAATGCGGGTTCATTTTTACCGCCAGGGGATTTGCGGATCTTTTTGAAGGTGTGATCGACATGCATGAGATAAAAGGGTGGATGTGTTCCAATCCGGATCTGCCGATTCTGATCATAGCCGGAGATCAAGATCCATGCACAGGCGGGGACAAAGGGCTGTTATCCACATCGAATACATTGAAGAAAGCAGGATATCAGAATGTTTCAATCAAGACTTTTGAGTCTTTGCGGCATGAAATCCTGAATGAAAAAGAGCGGGATCTTGTTTTTGAAACAATTAATCATTGGATTTTAACTCATTTAGAGCAGTAAAATGATGATTTTGAAAAGTTTGGTTTGACTTTATTTCACTTTTTTCATATAATTAAGGTCGTCATACAAGTAGGGTGGATGATTCATGAAATGGTCAAGAACTGATTTGATTCACATGGCGGATTCGCCAACGAGATTTTCCGAGAAATTGTCATTCGATTCAAAGGCTTTTGAAGGGTTTGACAGAATCAACGGATTAAAGGATGTCACCGTGGATGGAACAGGATCATTTGAAAATGTCAATCAGCGTTTCCATGTTGATTTGAGGATTGAAGGAATCATGATCGTGCCTTGTGCGGTATCCTTAGAAGATATCGATGTTCCTTTTGAAATCGAAACGGAAGAAGAATTCAGCTTTGAACCGTGCGATGATGATGAGGTGCATGTGATTAAAAAAGAAATTTTGGATTTGAATCCTCTGATTTTCCAATTGATATTATCTCAAGTGCCACTAAAGGTAGTCAAGGAAGGAATTGAGTACCCGAAAGGGGATGGCTGGGAAGTTCTGAAAGAAGAGGACTATATCAAATCAAAAAGCCGAGTAACGGATCCTCGGTTAGAAAAGCTGAAGGAATTCAAAATACAAGACGATTAGGAGGTGTCAACAATGGCAGTACAACAGAGACGTAACTCAAAGACAAGAAGAAACAAGCGCAGAACACATTTTAAACTGGCAGCACCAACTCTAGTAAAATGCCCTGCATGCGGTGAATATAAGCTTCCGCATCATGCTTGTGCCTGCGGCGCAAAATAGTTTGTGAAAAGACATCCTCGAAAGAGGATTTTCTTTTTTCTGCGACAACAAATGATCAACAAAGGGTCGAAAAACTCAATAATTGGAAATTCTTCACCAAAACTACTCGAATGGAGTAGTTTTTTTTAGAAATTTAAGAATAAAAAAACGATTTTAATCTTTTCAATTGGCCATAGTGGTGTTATAATTGTGGTGCTTGGTGGTAGAAAGTGGCGGATTGTGGGTGAAATGACATGTTTATAGGTGAGTATAAGCATAATCTCGATTCAAAAGGACGGATCATTATTCCGGCTAAGTTTCGTGAAGAACTTGGCGATTTGATCGTTGTTACCCGCGGTTTGGACGGATGCTTGTCACTCTATACCCAAGATCAATGGAAAAGACTCTATGCCACACTAAGAAAACTCCCTCCGACAAAAAAGGAAAGCCGAATGTATATTCACATGATCACGGTAAAAGCCTGTGAATGTGAGCTGGACACACAAGGAAGGATTTTAATTCCGTCAACATTAGTAAAAGAGGCGGCATTGGAAAAAGCCTGTGTTATTGTCGGGGTCGGCGATCATGCGGAGATCTGGTCAGATGAGAGATGGAACAGCTATTATGAAAATGCAAGTTCTTCTTTTGAGGCCAATGCCGAAGAATTAACGGAGTATATGTTTGATGAAGCATTATAGCGTCCTGTTAGAGGAAACCATTGAGAATCTGAATATTGATCCAACCGGAATTTATGTGGATGGAACATTAGGACGAGGCGGGCATAGCCTTAAACTCGTTGAAAAGCTTACTTCCGGGCGTCTGATTGCGTTTGATCGCGATGAGAAAGCTTTGGAAGAATCGAAAGAAGTCTTAAAAGATTATTTAGACAAGATTACTTTTGTTCATGATAATTTCGTGAATTTAAAAGCCGTTTTGTATGATTTGGGAATTGATGGGATCAACGGCATGATTTTGGATCTGGGAGTCTCTTCCCCTCAGTTTGATGATGGAGAAAGAGGTTTTTCGTATCGGTTTGATGCAAAACTGGATATGAGGATGGATCAATCCGAAGCTTTTAGTGCCTATGAACTCGTCAATACGTACTCTTATGAAGATTTATGTTCTATCTTAAGCCGATATGGAGAAGAGCCTTTTGCGAAGCAGATTGCGAGAAATATTGAAAAAAGAAGAGCTCAAAAACCGATTGAAACGACGTTTGAGCTGGTCGAGATCATCAAAGAAAGTCTGCCGGCAAAAGTGCTGAACAAAAAAGGGCATCCTGCCAAGAAATCTTTTCAGGCGCTTCGTGTTGAAGTGAATAAAGAACTGGATTCATTGGAAAAGGGATTAAAAGATGCCATCAGTATGTTGAAAAAAAATGGAAGGATCTGTGTGATCACATTCCAGTCATTAGAAGACCGTATTGTAAAAGAATGCTTTATGGAAGCATCAAAAGAGGATGATACGGATCCTCGTATTCCGTTGCTTCCAAGTCAGATAAAAACGCCGGATTATCGTCGTGTAAGCCGGAAGCCCATTCTTGCCTCAAAGGAAGAATTAGAAGAAAACAACCGCTCTCACAGCGCGAAGCTCAGAGTATTAGAAAGGATAAAGGATTAGTTATGGCACAGTATACAAAGAAAAAAATCAGACGCACGATCAAATTCAGAGGATTTTCAATTTTATTGTTGGTTTTCTCTTCATTTTTAGCGTTGCTTTCATCCTTATTTTTGCGGACTTATAATATTTCTTTAAATAATGAGCTTCAGGCAATGAGAAATGACATTGCCGTCTTGAGTGCAGAAAATGATTCTTTGCAGATCTCAATCCAGGCTCTGAGTGCCCGTGATCGCGTTATGGCGATTGCTGAGAAGAATGGTTTGGTTTCAAATCAGGATAATGTCGTTACAGTTATAACGACGGAGGGAAACAATGAAGCGGAATAATACTCTGCTTTCATTAATCACGATTGCTACATTTCTGGTCATGATCATAGTTGCCGGAAATGTTTTTTTAGTATCTGTTTTGAAATGGCATGCCATCAGTAAGACGGATATCAGTGTCTATGCCGATAATGCGAATGTGATTGTGCAGAAGGAAACCGCTAAAAGAGGATATATTTTTGATCGGAACGGTTATGTGATCGCTCAGGATAATCAGACTTATAATATTGTCTGTTATTTGTCATCGAGTCGTCCTGCTGCTGCAAATCAGATCGCCTATGTCAATGATCCGATGGGGACAGCCCTTGCATTAGCGCCGATCTTGAATATGGATGAAAAGGAAATCTTTTCTTATCTGACAAAAGATGTTTATCAGACTGAGCTGGGATTAAAAGGGCGATATCTGAGTAAAGAGACTAAGGATGAGATTGAGGCTTTGCATCTCAATGGCATTGAATTTACGGAATCGATCAAGCGTTCTTATCCGTTTGGAACCTTTGCTTCTCATCTGATCGGTTATGCACAATATGATGATGAAGACAAGATGGTCGGCAAGATGGGGATCGAAGGATATTACAACAGCAAGCTGACAGGAAAAGACGGCTATCGCTCATATCAGGCAGATAAAAACGGATATATCCTTCCGGGTGTCAAAGTGACGGAAAAAGCAGCCGAAAACGGTAATAACTTGTATCTGACATTGGATAGCGCGATTCAGGAAGCCATGGAAGGAGCCTTTATTGATACGGCCTCTAACTTTAATGTCAGCAGGATCTGGGGCGGTGTTATGGAAATTGACAGCGGCAGGATCTTGGGATGGGGACAGTATCCGGGATTTGATCCGAATACCTTGGAAATCGAAGAGTATTTGAATTATGGATCGCAATATGCCTATGAGGCAGGATCGGTTATGAAGGTATTTACTTATGCTGCCGCAATCGATTCGGGAAACTATGATGGCACTCAGCAGGTAAGCGGAGATAATTTCTACTGGGGAACTACGACGGATAATCTGCCATTTCGTACTTATGCAGGAGCTCCGAATGCCCAGGCAACCTATATTACCAATGCGAACAACAATACCTATGGCATGCTGGATTATGACTATGGATTGATTATTTCATTAAATACGATTACCGCTCAGTTGATCTGCGATACGATCACACCTCAGACCCACGAAAGCTATTTGAGATCGTTTGGATTTTTCGATCATGTAAATGCCGAAGGAATCGATGATGTCAGCGGTGTCTTGAACAATACCTGGGCGATGGATAAGCTTGCCTTGACTTACGGACAAGGTTCTTCTGTGACCATGATCCAACTGATGCAGGCATTCTCGGCCATCTTCTCAGATGGAACCATGGTCAGACCGTATGTCATCGATTCGATCCGTGACGGGTATAATACGCAACATATCCTTGAAGAAGGAAAAACCGAGGTGGTGGGACATCCGATCAAGCCGGAAACGGCTAAAGCAATACAAGAGCTCATGTATCGTGTTGTCTATGATGAAAAGGGGACCGGTAAATATTATCAGCTGGATGAAGTCGAGATCCTAGCGAAAACAGGAACGACTCAGGTCGTATTTAACGGAAGTTATGAATCCGGGCAGACCATTGTTTCGGTCATGGCTGCTTTGCCTGCCGATAATCCGCAGGTACTGGTTTATTATGCATTTGAAGGTGCTTATGACAGAAATGCTCATGCGAATAATTCCGGAGCCAAGACATTGATCCGTAAAACAGCCCAGATCTTGAATCTGGCCAATATACCGGAACCTTCTGAATCGACTGAACATACCAACAAGGAGCATACAGAAATCAAGGAATATGTCATGCCATCCTGCAGCAATCACAGTCTTGACTATGTAAAAAAACAATTTGAAGATATCGATGTGGATGTGATCATCCTTGGCAATGGAACACAGATCACAGCACAGTATCCGCAAGGCGGAGAGATCGTATGCACCAATCAGAAAGTCTTGTTGATGAGTGATGCAACAACGCTGTTTATGCCGAATATGATTGGATTCTCCAGAAAAGAGTGTACTGCATTCTGGTCATTGACAGGTCTTGGTGTGACTTTAGACGGCTATGGTACGGTGGTGGAACAGAGCATCCCATCCGGTACCGTCATCTCAAAAGAAGATGAAATACAATTGAAATTGGAATGATCCGGCTTCTAGTTGCCGGATTTTTTCATATAATGGACTGAGGTGATAGCTTGATTCAAAATCGCGTAAAACGAAGGATCAATCAGCTTACAGCAGGCTGTTTTCTTATCTTTGCAGCAATCTTGATAAAATTGGCTTGGCTTCAGCTCATCCAAAGAGACTGGCTTTTTTCCAAATCATTGGATCTGTGGCAGCGTGATTTTCCGGTATCCGGAACACGAGGCAAGCTTTTGGATGCGAACGGTCAGATTTTGGCTGTGGATATTCCCAGTACTTCTGTCATGGTCGTTCCTGCACAGATCAATGACAAGGAAGCTGCAGCTGCTTTGATCAGTGAAATATTGGAAGCGGATTATGATTCCATCTTGAAAAAAATATCTCAGAATGTATCAACGGTCAGGATCACACCGGAGGGACGATTGATTTCCAATGATAAGGCAAAGGCAATCGAAAAAGCAAATCTGGCAGGAGTTTATCTGGTTTTAGATAGTTTAAGATACTACCCGAATACGACGATGTTGTCGACAGTTCTTGGATTTACCGGAATCGATAATCAGGGCTTGGCGGGACTGGAATTGCAGTATGAGGAACTGCTTCAGGCAAAAAGCGGCAGCATGAAGATCCCATTTGATGCGAAAGGGCATCCGGTAGAAATCTATGCCGAAAGCTATCAGGCATCCGGAAATGGATTGGATATCATGCTGACGATCGATATGGAAATTCAATCCGTCCTGGAAAGAGAACTGGATAATGCGATGAAAGAATATAATCCTACCAGTGCGTGGGCTTTAGCCATGAATCCCAATACCGGCGAGATCTTGGCGATGGTCTCCAAACCGGACTTTGATCCGAATCACTATCAGGATTATGATCCGGCCATCTATAATCAGAATCTTCCGGTTTGGAAAAGCTATGAGCCCGGTTCAGTATTTAAAACCATTACCTTTGCAACCGGTCTGGAGGCCGGATTGTTTGATATGGAAAAGGATACTTATAACGATATCGGCTATGAGATGGTTGAAGGAGCCCGATTGAAATCGTGGAAAGCAGGAGGACATGGTCTTCAGACCTATATGGAATGCCTTCAGAATTCGAGTAACCCTTGTTTTGTGCATATTGCTCAAATGCTCGGCGAGGAATCGATGGAAAAGATGCTGGATGATTTTGGATTTGGGAAAAAGACCGGCGTGGATCTTCCCGGAGAATCTACCGGAATCTTGTTTGATTTGGATAATTGGGGACCGCTGGAACAAGCTACGACCGGCTTTGGACAGGGAATCTCGGTTACTTCGCTTCAGCTTGTCAGTGCCTTTTGCGCGACGATCAACGGCGGCATTTATTATCAGCCGACCATAACCAAGGCGATCCTGGATCCGATCACGCATGATCCTTTGATTGAAGTCAAACCGAAAGCACTTAAACGGGTCTTGAGCGAAGAAACCTCTTTTAAGATGCGTTATGCCTTGGAAAGTGTCGTGGCACTGGGCGGAGCCAAACAGACCTATATTGAAGGATACAAGCTGGGCGGAAAAACCGGAACGGCACAAAAAGCGGTAGATGGACGATATCTGGTGGGAGAATATATTCTTTCCTGCATTTGTGTTGCCCCGGCAGATGATCCGCAGATCGTGGTTTATGTTGCCTTGGATGCTCCGAAAAACAATATTCAATACGGAGGGACGGTCGTATCGCCGATTATCAGAAAATGCATGGAAGATATTCTCGTTTATATGGATATTGAAAAGACAGATGATCAGATGAAACGAATCAAATTATGGGGAGATCCCGAAAAATATACAATTGGAGATTATGTGGGTATGAAAGTAAAAGATGTCAAAGATTCTGACTTGAAATTTGTTTATATAGGAAATGGAGATACAGTATTGGATCAGCTTCCAAGTGCCGGAACTGTTTTGACTGAAACCAATACCGTTTGGCTGTACCTTGGCGAAGCGGCTGAGTGAATTATTGCGGGCAATCGGCATCAAAACAGAATCTGACATCATGATTGAAGGAATTACCGACCGCTATCAGGAGGCGAAAGAAAACTGGCTGTATTTTGCGATCAAGGGAAAGCAGACAGATGGCTATGATTTTAAAGAAATAATCTTGAAAAAAGGGGCAATTCTTGTGAGCGACCATGAAGAGGACAGGGATGGTTATTTTCATCCCTGTATCCGGATTGCCTTTGCCTTTTGTGCTCATGCCTTTTATGATTATCCTTGCAAGAAGATGAAATGCATCGGCATTACCGGAACAAACGGAAAAAGCAGTGTTGCCTCTTTGATCCGCCAAATCCTCAGAAGCATGAAGATCGAATGCATGCAGATCGGTACGGAAGGAATCACACTTTTTGATGAAACCGTCTATACTGGTAATACGACACCCCATATTCTAACTTGTGTACGCTATTTGGATAAAGCGCTTCGATGTGGTGTGAACTGGGTCGTGATGGAATGCAGCAGCAGTGCGATCGAACAACATCGGACAGAAGGAATCGAACTGGATGTGGCCGTATTAACGAATTTAAGTCAGGATCATCTCGATTTTCATGAAACGATCGAGAATTATTATCAGGCCAAATTTCAAATCTTTGCGATGCTGAAGAAAAACGGTATCGGAATCATCAATTCAGATTGTTCGGTTGCAAGAGGATGGATCCCTTATCTCAAGCATCAGATTCTGACCTATGGAAAAGATGGAACTAATTTTTTCTTGCGGAATGTTCAATGTTTTCAGGATCATACTGAATTTATGTTGAATGATCAATTCGTTTCGACGAAACTGTTAAGCGAGATGAACGTCTATAATATTGCGGCAGCTGCTTTGACTTGTTTTGCGCTGGATCTGCCTTATGATCAGATCCTTGCGGCTATAGAAAATTTAACTCCGGTGGAAGGACGTTTTGAAGTGATCCGAAATTCTCCGACTACAATTGTTGTAGATTATGCTCATACGGCCAGTGCTTTTGAAAATCTGCTTGAATTCTTTTGGCGAATAAAAAAGCGGGAATTGATCGTCGTTTTTGGATGCGGAGGCGAAAGAGAAAAGCAGAAACGGGCCTTGATGGGAAAGGCAGCATGCCGCTATGCCGATCAGATTCTTATAACCGGGGATAATTCCAGAGATGAGGGGATCGATGAAAGTATTTCTGACATTCAAAAAGGATGTGATGGTACAGAGAAAGTTGTGATCGATCGGGTGGAAGCGATTAAAATGGCTCTTGAAATGGGACAGGCAAATGATATAATAATAATCGCCGGAAGAGGAAATGAAAGCTTCCAGATCATAAAGGGAAAGAAACTTGTATTTAAAGACAGGGATATCATTGAAAAATGGATATCCGAGGAGGAGTAAGTTATGTTTAATAAAATGGTGCTTGGATTTGTGATAAGCTTGGTACTGACTTTGATCTTTTTACCTATGCTTATCGCTTTTTTACATAAGATCAATTATGAACAAAGTGTGTCTGAGTATGCATTGGAAGAATATAAGCAAAAGAAAAAAACTCCGATCATGGGCGGCATTGCCTTCGTTTTAGTTCCGATTTTTGTGACGATCCTGTTGCATGTACAGTGTTTGACCAGTGTTGACTGCATTCTTGTCTTTCTGGCTTTTATCGGTTATGGATTGATCGGCTTTATTGATGATTTCATCATCGCTATTAAACACGATAATGCCGGATTAAAGCCGAGTCATAAATTCTTGATGCAGCTTTTATTAGCAATCGTCTTCTATTTCCTCTATCAGTCTTATGTTTCTGTGGAAATTACGATTCCTTTCATCAAAGCCGTTATTCCGCTTGGTGTTTTATATATGCCGCTTGTGCTGTTCATGTTTACCGGGGCATCCAATGCCGTTAATTTGACGGACGGGATGGATGGACTGGCTGCGGGATGCAGTTTCCTGTCGCTTTCTCCGTTTATTTTGTTTGCGATCCAGCAGCAGAAAATGGATATTGCACTGTTTATTATCTGTTTAATGGGATCTTTGCTGGGTTATCTGAAATACAACATGCATCCGGCTGATATCTTTATGGGAGATACCGGAAGTCTGGCCTTAGGCGGAGTTCTGGCAGCACTTGCCTTGGTATTGAAGCAGGAAATTGCCTTGGTTGTGATCGGCGGTGTGTTTGTATTTGAAACACTCTGTGTCATTCTTCAGATTTCGTCCGTCAAGATCCGTCATAAACGGATTTTCCGCTATACACCGATCCATTACAGTTTTGTGATCGGCGGAATGAAAGAAGAAAAAGTGGTCTTGATGTTTTGGATCATGGCTTTGATCTGTGCGGTATTGGGATTCTTTATAGGAGTGATGTAATATGAAAAAAGTTTTAGTCATCGGTGCGGCGAAAAGCGGGGTTGCCGCCAGTCGTCTGTTAAAGAAAATGGGATTTGATGTTACGATAACAGATGCAAAAGAAATTACAGAAAAAGATGAATTGGAAAAATTGGGAGTCAAAGTCTATGAAAAAGGACATCCGGATCATTTGAAAGAAGTGTCCTGGGAATTTATTGTCAAGAATCCGGGAATTCCGTACCATGTTCCGTTTGTTGCTTATTTTAAAGATAAGAATGTCAGGATCTTAAATGAAATCGAGATCTCGACCTGGGTGGCAAAAGGTCTTCGTTTTGGTGCAATCACCGGCACCAACGGAAAGACAACGACAACGACTTTATTGGGAGAACTTTTGAAACGAAAGGACAAAAATGCTCTCTGTGCCGGCAATATCGGTATTGCCTTAAGTGAGATCGTAGAAAAAAATCCGACTCTTTGTACCGACGTGGCGTTAGAAATCGCTGCATTTCAATTAGTCGGGTGTGAAAGTTTTCATCCTGCCGTTTCGGTATGTATGAATCTGACACCTGATCACATCGATTATTTCAAAAGTGTAGATGCCTATTATAAAAGCAAGATGCTGATCTATCGAAATCAGCAGGAAAATGATGTTTTTCTAAGAAATATCGATGATGAGAATATTTTGAAGTATGCCCAAGATATTCCGTGTAGAGTGATTGATTTCTCAGTAAAAAAAGAAGCAGAACTCTGCATAAAAGATGAGAAAGTCATGCTTCATGATCAGTGTTTGTTCGCATTGAAGGATCTGCATCTGCCGGGATTGCATAATGTGCAAAATGCGATGGTGGCATCCTGCATGGCCTATTTGATGGGAGTAAGTCTAACGGAGATCCAGGAAGGGATCCGTCAGTTTAAAGGTGTAGAACATCGCATCGAATATGCCGGAGAAGTCAAGGGAGTTCGTTTCTATAACGATTCAAAAGGAACCAATTGCGATGCGACAAAGATTGCGTTGCAGGCATTTGATCGACCTGTCCTTTTATTGGCCGGAGGATATGATAAGAAGACCGGATTTGAAGATCTTCGACCTTATATGAAAAATGTAAAGCAGATGTTTGTCTTTGGCGAAACCAAGCACCAGTTGAAAGCGTTGAAAGAAGACAGCATGCTTTGCGAAAATATGACGGAAGCATTCCGAAAAGCTTGGTCAGCGGCAGAAGAAAATGATATTGTGCTATTGTCTCCTGCCTGTGCAAGTTGGGATCAGTTTGATAATTTCGAACAGCGTGGCGAGATATTCAAAAAACTTGTTTCTGAGCTTGAAAATCAATGATTCTGAACTTTTCGTCCGAGCGCTGTTCCGATAATAAAAAGAAGCATTTTGCCGAGCAGTTTCAAAATTAATTTTAATGAAAAGCTTTGATAGAATAAAAGAGCGATTAAAGTCCATATACCCGAAAGCGCGATGGCATGGACCAAAGCTCTTTTTTTAATTTGGGAACCCAATACGATTCCGCCAGTCAGGGCAATAATCAGGGAAAAAATCAGGATGGATGTGTTGTAGATCGTTGTATTGAATAGATCAAAATTGTATAGAAGTGAAAAAATCAGCGAAACTATTAAATGTGAAATGACGGTAAACCAAATTACTTTGGAATAAGGAAGAAGAATGGATTTCATAATATCACCTCATTTCAAATGTATGACGAAAGGAGCAGAATTATGTATGAATATCTGACACTGGTCGGCAAATGTGTCATTATTTATTTTTTGATCATCGTTTGTTTGCGAGTCATGGGAAAAAGAGAAGTAGGAGAATTGAGTGTATTGGATATTGTCATCTATTTTGTGATGTCGGAACTCTTGGCAATTTCCATCGAATCGGATGAAAGCATTTGGAAAGTCATCGTTCCGGTCGTGACTTTGAGTCTTTTGCAGATCGGAATTTCCTGGATCCTGCTTAAATTAAAAAAGCTCCGCGATGTAATGGAGGGGGTTCCGATCCTGATCATAGAAAACGGACGCATCGATCAAAAGGCAATGCGCCATCAGCGCTATACGATCGATGATTTGATGTATCAGCTCCGTTCTCAGTCAGTAAGTACACCCGATGAAGTTCAATTTGCGATCCTTGAAAACAGCGGAACTCTTACGGTGATTAAAAAGACAGATGGAAAGACAAAATGGTTTGAACCGCTCATTCAAGACGGGATCGTACAGCAAAAAGTTCTTGATCGGATCAAGAAAGATGAAAAGTGGCTTCATGAACAGCTTAAAATTGAAGGAGTCGATCGGGTTGAAGATGTCTTCTTATGCATGCTTCAAAAGAATGGCTTATTTGTGGTAAAAAAGAATTTTGAGAACGTTGAATCCATGTAGGCAGGTCGTGATGATCATGCCGGATGTGATGGCGATCCTGCTTGTGTTGAGTAAAAATATTTCTGATCCCGATAAGAAGATCATACAGCGGATAAGCGAACCGCATAAGGAATCGATCATGGCAGATTTGCTTTCGCCTAACGCATGAAGCACATTGCTTAGGATCGGTTGAATACTTAAAAGGATAAATGGCAGGGCCATTTGTTTGAGCTGCGATGCCATCGTGACTTTATGATAAAACAAATCGCAGATTTCTTCCGAAAAAAAGGTGAGAGCTCCGCAGCATAGACAGCCGATAAATAAGCTGAACAGAAGACAGCCTTTTAGTATTTTCATGGCTGTTTTTTTCTGATTTCTGCTGTAATAATAGCTGAATGAGGATAAAAGCCAGTTTCCCAAGGCTAAAGTGGCAAAGGATGGCAAGGAGAGAAGGGGCATGATATAGGCATTGATCGATGTATAAGATCGTAATAAGGCTGATTTTAAATAAGCTGCTGAAAATTTGTTGATGATCATCGGTTCCAGAAAAAGAAAAAATGATCCGATAAACCGGGAAGCGGTCATCGGCAGACTTAAAGCGAGGATCGCATCAAAATGATCTTTTTCAACATGGTCGCTTAGATGTGGGATAAGAGTGCCGATCTTTTTCTTATTCGGTAAAAGAAATCCGAGATGAAGGATCGTTCCGATTTCACCGGCGGCAATGGAAAGCATTGCAATGGAAGCCATGGCTACAGGACTCAAGTCTTTTTTCCATGCGAAAATGATCATGACAAATAGGATGCGCACGACTTCTTCACTTATCTGGCAGGCGTTGGAGGCTACCTGACGCTGTTTCCCCAAAAAATATCCTTTTAATAATCCACTTAAGCTTACCAGCGGAATCAGCGGTACGATGGCCCATAATACCGGAATGATCATGGCATTGCCATAAATCATTTTTGCGAGAAGGGGGATCAAAAATATAAATGCAAGGATCAGGATCAGATTGTTAAACAGCGTCATCAAGATTCCTGCTTTCAGATGACGGAAATACTTGGGATTTTGCGCAATGACTTTAGAAAGTGCCATCGGTATTCCCATCTGAGCCAGAGTAATGATGAAGATCATGGTGTTCTGTGCCAGACTGTAATAACTCATGGCTTCGCTGCTTAATGTTCGTCCCAATATAATCCGTACAAGAAAAGAGAGAACTTTAGCGATGGCGGAAAGAATCAGGATCAGCATCGTTGAACGTATCATCTTGTTTTTAATAGTCACATTATCACCGTTTTAAGATATGCCTAAATTGAAAAAAAGATGAATGAATAAGGATTTATTCATAAAAAAGGTGCGATTAACTATTGAATCAAAACTTGGAATAATGTACAATAAAAAGGATGTTTACCTTTGCTTTTATAGAGGGTGACAGTCTAAAAAGGGAGGGTTCATGGAAATTTTTGATATACATTCAAAAAAGATTCAGATTGCGGCAACTTTGAAACTGCAACAACTGAAACGTGAAGGACTTCCGAATCTAAATGAGGAGAATATTACCGATGTATTGATGAAAGGAAAATGGAAACGTGTTAAGCCATCTTCCCTGCATGAAGCCATTGATGATATCATGTCCTTATCAAGCGAAGACGTTGTGATTACACTTTCCACTGTAGCCATAACTGACAGTAAAAATAAAAAAATATCAGATTTTAATGATTTGATGGGAGGATAAAGAAATGAATAAAAAAAATAAAAATCATTTAATTGTGTTCTTTGTGACAGTTGTAGCCATAGCTGCGATGATCTTGTGTTATGGCAAGGATCTAGCCAATAACATGACTTTAGGACTCGATTTGCGTGGAGGATTTGAAATCGTTTATCAGGTTTCTCCGTTAAATGGCGAAGGCGAAATTCCTGAAATGGGTGCTGTTGTAAAGAGCTTGACTAAGCGTATTGATGTGCTTGGAGTCAACGAACCTGAAATCACGATTGAAGGAACTGACAGAGTCCGCATTCAGCTGGCCGGAGTGGATGATCTGGATCAGGCAAGAAAGATCATTTCATCAACGGCAAATCTGGAATTCAGAGATGTCAATGATAATCTTCTTTGTGATGCTTCGATTTTATCAGAAGGGGGAGCGTCTGTCGTTTATCAGGATGGTGCTCCGGTCGTAAGCTTGAAGATCAAAGATTCCGCGACATTTAAAGCAGTCACCGAGAAGGTTGCTGCTATGACAAGCGGCACAAATCTAATCGTGACATGGCTTGACTTTGAAGAGGGCGTTGATTCTTATGCGAACGAAAGAAATTCCGAATCACCTCGCTATGTGTCTGCTGCCAGTGTTAATAGCGCGATTGACGGTGATGCCATTATTTCCGGAAACTTTACACCGGCTGCTGCAAATGAATTGAAAGATTTGATCAATTCCGGTTCTTTGCCGGTTAAAATGACAGAAATCTATTCAAGTGTTGTTTCTGCAGATTTCGGTCAGGAAGCATTCGCATTGACAATGAGAGCCGGAGTGATCGGTGTTCTGTTGGTCATTGCCTTTATGATCTTGATGTATCGCTTGCCGGGTGTGATCGCTTCGATCATGCTGGCGGTCTATATCTTTGCCGTATTCCTAATTTTCAATCTGATGGGCGGTGTCTTTACACTTCCGGGAATTGCCGCATTGGTTCTTGGAGTCGGTATGACAGTCGACGCCAATATCATCACTTTTGAGCGAATCAAAGATGAACTTTACAGTGGAAGAGGCGTTCAAAAGGCTGTTAAAGAAGGCCAGACCATGGCATTCTCTACGATTTTTGATGCTCAGTTCACAACTCTTCTTGCAGCGATCATCATGTATGTCTTCGGTACAGGAACCGTTAAAGGTTTCGCAACGATGTTGATGGTTACTGTCTTTGCCACCTTGGTATTGAACTTGGGAATTTCCCGTTTCTTGCTTTCACAGCTTGCAAAGTCCGGATATCTTGATGATAAGAAGACCTGGTTTGCGGTAAAAGCAGAACACATTCCGGATCTTTCCAAGAAGCAGGAACGCTTCTATGAAGGACCGTTCAAGAAAATTGATTATGTAGGAAAGGCAAAATACTGGATCTATGCCGCATGTGCAATTTTAGCTGTTTCCGCAGTCTGCTCGATTGGAAATAAGGTTGCCGGAAATGGATTTATGAATTTGGGAATCGATTTCTCAAGCGGAACAAAAATTACCGTTAACTCTACATCTTCAATTGATGAAAATACACTTAGAGAAGAATTCGTATCTTGGGGTTATGAACCAAGCCGCATTCAGCTTTCCGGTGATAAGAGCGCCTATGTTACGATCAAGGCAGCTTTAACTCAGGATGAATTGACAGGAGTCAAGGCAAATCTGGAAGAAATCTATGGCTTGGAAGCCAATGATAACGTTGTTACACCGGTCGTTGGAAGAGAACTTGTTAAAAATGCAGTGATCTTGACTTTGTTGGCATGGGTCGTCATGCTTGCCTATATTACGATCCGCTACAAATGGGATTATGCCGTCGGATGTATCGTTGCCTTGTTGCATGATGTCTTTATTGTTTTAGCATTATTCTTGATTTTCCGTTTGGAAGTCAATATCGAATTGATTTCAGTTATTCTTGCTATTATCGGATATTCGATCAACAACTCCATCGTTGTATTCGATCGTATCCGCGAAGTGACGAATTCACAGCCGAAAGGTGTGATCAGTCATGCAAAATATAAAGAAATCGTTAATGAAGCTCAGCATCATACCTTTATTCGTTCTTTATACAGTACGATCACAACGATTCTGCCGGTTCTTGCTTTATTACTTTTGGGAAGCAATGCGATCTTCACATTCAACTTTGCGATGTTTGTCGGATTGATTGCCGGAACTCTGTCAAGTATCTTTATTGCACCAACTGTTTGGTATTGGATCCGCACGCATTACACACCAAAGGATAAACCAAAGAAGAAAATGAAAAAAGAAGCTTTGGATGAAATGACGATCGCCGGAATCAATGATTAAGATTTAAAAAGTAAAGTATCTATCTATTAAACGGATAGATACTTTTCGTTTTTTCTGTTACAATAAAATAGGTGAAAGCGATGGAATGGAAACAAATACAAGAAAAATATCAGGTAGAAACACTTGTTGCCAAAATGCTTGCGGATAAGAATCTTAATGATGATCAGTTGAATCAATTGATGGAAAATGATTTTCTCCTTCATCACAGCAATTGTGCAAATATCGCAAAAATAAAACAAGTGATTGATGAAATTAAAGCGAGAAATGGGAAGATCCTGATTGCAGGAGATTATGATGCAGATGGAATCTGTGCAACGGTAATTATGAAAGATGCCTTAGATAAATACGGGGTGCAGAGCGGCTTTTATGTTCCGAATCGTCTTAAAGAAGGATATGGATTGAGTACGACCACAGTGGAACTGGCATTTTCCAAAGGATATGAATGTATTTTGACGGTTGACAATGGGGTGGCTGCCGAAGAGGCGTTAAACAAGGCGAAAGAATTAGGAATAAAAATGATTGTCACAGATCACCATGTATACAAAGAAGGATTTGAACCGGAATATTTTCTTCATCCGAATATTATGGAGGAAAGATTTAAAGAGATGTGCGGTGCAGCGGTTGCGTTTACTTTATCCAATGCTTTGATCGGGTTTGAAGAAAAACATTTGATCCTGGCTTGCATTGCTACGATTTCAGATATGGTTCCCTTGTGGAATGAAAACCGATGTCTTGTCGTGCAAGGTTTGAAATGCCTTAATAAGAGAACTTTTACTGCTTTAGAGCTTTTACTGGATCGGAAAATCGAGAAGTGGGATGAAACCGTTATTGCTTTTCAAATCGCTCCGAAAATCAATGCGGTGGGAAGATTGAGCGATATCGCCAATCCGAATAATGTTGTCCGTTATCTCTTGCTTCCGGAAGGAAAAATGATGGTGGATGTTGCTGCTCAAATCAAATCAATCAATCAAAAGAGAAAAGAATTGAGTGAGAAGATGGGGAAAATCGCATTGGATTCTTTGCAGGATTGCAACTTCAATGTTTGTTATGATCCTTCATTTCATGAAGGAATGGTTGGGATCCTGGCGGGGAAACTGATGCAGAAGACAAAAAGACCGAGTGTAGTTTTTGCACCAAACCAGGAAATGCTTAAGGGAAGCATTCGGAGTGTTCCGGGTTTGGATCTTCATGAATTCTTTGCAGATTTTGATGATCTTCTTGTTCATTTCGGTGGACATGAAATGGCTGCCGGAATTGAAATCAAAGTTGTAGACTATGATCGGTTTGTATCCTTGGTTCATGAAAAAAGCAAAGACATCGAATGGGTGGAAGAGGAAAAGGAGTATACCGTGATTGAAGTGAAAGATGCATCGATTCAGGCATTAAAGCAGCTTGAGCGATTTGCGCCGTTTGGCAAGGGATTTGAATTGCCTCTGTTTATGATCCGTTCTTGTGTTCATAGTAAGACTCTTGTAAAAAACAGCTATCCGAAGTGGATATTGGATGATGAAATCGAAGCGATCAGCTTTGATCCTCAATTCGCTTTAAAAGCCGAAGAAGCAGAGGAACACGCTTTCATAGGAACTTTAAGTATTAATACATTTTTGCAGAAAAGTCATGTCAGCATGAAGGTAGAAGAAATTATTTAAAGTCGCTGAATGATAAAAGAATTTAATGCAATTTATAAATGAATATGATAAAATAAAATTGATTTTAGGAGGAAATATGATGGATTTAAAGAAATATATTGCAGATATTCCTGATTTTCCCAGCAAGGGAATCTTATTTCGGGATGTGACACCGCTTTTGAAAGACAAAGAGGCTTACAAATGTGCAGTTGAAGAGTTGTCGAGATTTGGCAAGGAAGTCAATGCAGAATTGGTGCTGGGACCGGAGTCAAGAGGATTTATCTTCGGATGTCCTGTTGCCGTTGAATTAGGTGTCGGATTTGTTCCGGTAAGAAAACCGAATAAGCTTCCTCGTGAAACAGTCAGTGTGAAATATGATTTGGAATATGGTTCAAACGAATTGTATATGCATAAAGATTCCATTATTCCGGGACAGAAAGTCTTGATTATTGACGACCTTTTGGCTACCGGAGGTACTGTGAATGCAACGATCGAAATGGTGGAGCAATTGGGCGGAGTTGTTGTCGGATGTGCAT
Source organism: uncultured Erysipelotrichaceae bacterium (assembly GCA_964623925.1). GTDB lineage: Bacteria > Bacillota_I > Bacilli_A > Erysipelotrichales > Erysipelotrichaceae > CATJXY01. The sequence continues at coordinate 2,812 of CAZUVT010000012.1, read as the reverse complement.
TTCTAATTGAATTAGAAGCATTGAAGGGCAGAGAAGCGCTGAAAAATGTTCCTGTATTTACAGTGTTGAAGTATTAGAATCGAGGAGAAATCTTCGATTTTCTTTTAAAGAGGTGATTAGATGCAGAAAAAATCAAATGCCGATTTGAATGATATTCTTCGGGTTGCCAAGACTTATATCACTCATGAAGAAAGCATCGAAATGATTACAAAGGCGTATTATTATGCCGAAAAAAAACATGAAGGACAATTTCGTAAAAGCGGAGAGCCCTATGTTATTCATGTAAATGAAGTTGCCTATATCCTTGCAACTTTACAATGCGGGCCTAAGACGATCGTCGCCGGTCTTCTTCATGATGTTTTGGAAGATACGGATACGACAAGAGAAGAGATGATTGCGGACTTTGATGAAGAGGTTACGACCTTGGTAGAAGGGGTAACAAAAATCGGCGCAATCAAGTTTAAAGATGAAAAAGAATATCTTGCGGAGAATCACAGGAAGATCTTTATTGCCATGGCAAAGGATATTCGGGTAATCTTAATCAAGTTGGTCGATCGCCTGCATAATATGCGGACCCTGCAGTATCAATCACCTGAAAAACAGAAGAAGATCTCATCTGAGACCTTGGAAGTGTATGCGCCGATTGCGCATCGCTTAGGAATCAGCGAAATCAAAAATGAATTGGAAGATCTATGTTTCCGCTATTTAAAGCCGGAAGAATATAAACGTATCGCGAAACTGGTCGAGGATAAGAAGATTGAAAGAGATGCTCAAGTCAAGATCATGATTGAGAATATTTCTAATCTATTAAGAGAAAATCATATTGAATTCAGAATTTTCGGAAGAAGTAAGCATCTTTACAGCATTCATAAGAAAATGGTCCAGAAAAATAAGCGCTTTGATGAAATCCTGGATCTGTTGGCCATTCGCATCGTGACTAAGACAGAGCTTAACTGCTATGAAATCTTAGGATATATTCATGCAACCTACAGACCGATCCCGGGCAGATTGAAAGATTATATTGCAGTTCCGAAAGTCAATATGTATCAGTCTTTACATACAACGATCGTCGGTGAAGAAGGAAAGATATTTGAAGTTCAGATCCGGACGGAGGAAATGGATGCCATAGCAGAACAGGGGGTTGCGGCCCATTGGCGCTATAAGGAAGGTTCAAAATACAATGCTCAGGCTGAACAAAAAGAAATTGAAGAAAAGCTTTCCTGGTTCCGGGATTTGTTCTCGATCACCAGTGACAGTGACGATGCTCAGGGGTACATGGAAACTTTGCAGCGGGATCTTTTTGAAGCCAATGTTTATGTCATGACGCCGAATGGAAAAGTAATTGATTTGCCTAATGGCTCTACTCCGATCGATTTTGCCTATCGGATTCACACAGAAGTAGGTCATTCGACGGTAGGCGCATTAGTCAACGATGTTCTTGTTCCTTTAAATACTCCTTTGAAAACAGGGGATGTTGTTAAGATCAGAACCTCGAAGCAATTTGCCGGACCAAGTGAAGACTGGCTTAAGATCGTAAAGACGAATGGTGCAAAAAATAAGATTCGATCTTTTCTCTCAAAGAAAGAGCTGGAAGAAAAGCAGGCTCATACGGAAAAGGGCGAACAGATACTTAAAGATGAATTGCGCAAGCGCCAGCTTGATGTGGATGATTATATGGATCCGAAAAAATTGGAAGCGATCTTCGGTCAATGCGGAGTTTCTAATTATACTGATTTTATGTATGAGATTGCGATCAAGTCATTGACTGCACAAAATGTAGTTGAAAGACTTATCAATCAGCGCAAGAGCAATATTCTTGATAACGATAGCGTCAATAAAGTCTATGCCAATAAAGAAACACGGAAGCTTTCGAGCAAATCCGGAATCTATGTTAAGGGTATTGATTCGATGATGATCAATATTGCGTCCTGCTGTTCGCCGATCCCGGGGGATGATATCGTTGGATATATCTCAAAGGGACTGGGTGTGAAAGTTCACCGAACGGATTGTCCGAATATCCTTAAGGAGAAAAAGCGTCTGATCGAAGTTGAATGGGATGAGAACAGAGAGCCGCGTAAATATCTTGTGAATCTTCATATCTTGTCTAACGATCGAAATTTCCTTTTGACGGATCTCATTACCGTTGCGGCACAGTATAAGGCAAGTCTTCAGGCCGTGAACAGCTATGTAAATGAGGAAGATCTGACGGCAGTGATCAAATTATCGATTTTAGTTGAAGATGGCAATCATTTACGGAATGTCATTGCGAACTTGAAAAAAGTAAATAGTGTCATCAGTGTAGAAAGAGAAATCAAATAAGTTAAAAACAATTAGGAGGAACTATGAAAAAAATATTCATCGCACTTGTTATTGCATGTTGTTGCTTTGGCTGTTCAAAAAAGGAAACGGAAGCAAAGATCATGAGCTGTTCTATTTCGGAAAATCAGTCTGTGATGACAAAATCAGTTTTGATTGATGTTCAATATACTTCATCGCCTGAAGTGTTGATTCGGACAGAAAAACTTCGTCTGACAACTTCGATCTTGCAGGATTCATATCAAAAGGCATATGAATTGATGAAAAAGAAATTAGATAGCATTCCGGGAGTTGAATTTACTTTTACTTTTGAAGGAAGTACTGTTGAAAATGTCACGAAAATCGATTTGACAAAGTTTGATGTATCAAAGATCAATGAACTTGAATTTTTGGATGAAGCTGTATTAGATAACAATAAATTGACAGTTGGAAATCTCAGAAATTATTTCATTTTGGAAGAATACAGCTGTTCAGATTATGAAGAATAAAAAAATGG
>CAZUVT010000011.1:0-27151 GCA_964623925.1 uncultured Erysipelotrichaceae bacterium | reverse complement strand
TGCTTCTTGGTTCAAAAACTTTTCCATTTGTGAAATAGAGTTCTCTTTTAAGATATCGTACTCACCTGCGTCTAACTGTTCCACTGTCTTCTTCATGGCTGCTTCCACTTGTGCCTTATCAAAATACTTGCTTTTTTCTATCGCCACCGCCTTGGGCATATACCAGTATGCCAAACCGCATAATACAAGCAAAAGCAAGATAATCCCTCCGGCTATCTTCATCGCCTTGTTCCTTGTATATCGTTTTTGCTCCTTAATGGAAATGCTTTCATTGAACCCTTCTGTAATTTCATTTGTGCTACCCATTTGTGAAATTACTTCCTCTAACGTCTCACCTTTGGATATTCTCAGGTTGATATCCGTTAATAACTGCTGCCTGATGTCTTTCTTTTTCTTCCCATCGCATTTGATTTTCTTCACGATTGAATTTACGTATTGCTTCGCTGTCATAATCTACTCCTCCATAATCTTTGCTATTCCATCAGATATATGCTTCCAAACCATTGTAATTTGACCAAGCGCTTCTTTCCCGCTTGAAGTTATTTCATAATATTTTCTTGGCATCTGCTTCCCCTCCGGTCCGCTCCAGCTGCTCCTCACCAGACCATCCTCCTCCAGCCGGTAAAGAATCGGGTATAAAGTGCCATCCTTAAGCAAAAAAATCTCTTCACTCTTCTCCTTCATTTCCTGTATAATCTGATATCCATATTTGGGCTCTTGTTCCAGCAGCTTCAAAACCAGCATATCCAAAACTCCCTTCTTCATTTGTCGCTCATATTTATCATTCATAGGCATACTCCATATACTTTGTATTGCTAAGTATATTGTAATATCAAAGCAGTGCAAAGTCAAGTATTTTCACATTCCCAGATTTTCCCTATTCAGTAACCAATTTTCAAAAGTCTGTTTCATTAATCCTGCTAATACTGTATAATGAATTCAAAATTTATGGATATTTATATTGCAATTGAGTAGAAAGCAATGATAAGCTAACTTTATATCTTCCATAGAAAATAAGAAGATGCAGGAAACGGGCTTTGTATTGAACAAGGCCTTTTTTTAATAAAAAAAGAATTATGACCTAAAATCCAGCCAAGGAAATTGAATCGTAAAAAGGAAAGGCGTATAATAAGGATAATATATAAACAAAATTTATTAAAGATTGGAGGTTTTATGAAAAAACATAGAAGAAATCATTTTTTGAAATTATGGTTTGTATTTTCTTTGGCTCTTGGAACTTTCTCTTCCTTTATATATCCGGATATGACGGTTCATGCAGGATGGGCCGATGGATGGGAAGATGACAAAAGAGAATGGGCATCTTACGGACAGAATGGTTGGACGATTACTGCAGGGGATGTCTATAAATGGAGCGGGTCCAATGTTGCTGCAAATCAAAGCGGTGATCCGGCTACCAATCCTCTTGCGATCCCTCAGCCTTTGAGTGCAGAAACGGTCAGTTATCATCAGATGAATAAAATGGCCGACAACAAATGTCTTGATCTGCCTACTTTGGCCAATGAACAGGTCGTTTATTACGGGGTCTATTCACCGGAGCAATTCCGATATGCGATGGTCAATCAGTTGAATATCAAATTGATGAAAGATTTGGATATGAATGGACAAAGCGGTGTTTCCTGGGGTGCTGTTGCCTTTAATAAAAAAGTTTTTATTGATGGAAACGGACATACGATCTATAACTTGAACGGCGGCAATTTAATCTCATCCTGGACACAGCCTTTGATCGTCAGAAATTTGGCAGTCTGCTCAGCATCTTTGTTGAATGGCGGTGGTTTATTTGGCGGAACCTACAGCGATACATATATTTCGCTGGAAGATGTCTCCTTTGAACATGCGATCGTCATGAACGGAAGTGGTCATGCCGGAGGATTGATCAACTATTCTTATTATCGAAATACAGGCAGCTTTGCACGTGTTTATGCCAATCGTTGCCATACTAAAAATGTATATGTTCGAGGAAGCTCTTGTTCCGGAAATATTTTCGGGCCGATCAGTGGATTTATTGAAAACTGCTATGCCGTGGATGGTACGATGAGAACCAATTCTCACTCAGGAGCCTTTACATCCTGTGCGGGAAACTACATCATTCAAAACTGCTTTACCAATGTAAAAGCTTATGCGTCCAATAATACCGGAGCTTTTGTCGGACATGTTGAAGATAGCTATTATACACCGGGTGGCAGTCGCGTCACACAATTCATTAACTGCTATGCATCCGGCTCGGTTGAGGGGGACGGAGCCAATTTGGGTGGATTCTGTGCGGGAGCCGGAAACTGTGAAAGAGTTGCGACTTGTCAGTTCTTATTTGAAAACTGCTACAGTACGGCGATGGTCGGTATGCTGAATAACCAGCAGTATCAAGGCGGTTTCTTGGGAAATCAAGAAGCTAGTGCCATTACGACTATCCGTAATTGTTATGCGGCAGGAGAAGTCGGAGCTTTATCAACGAGTCTTGTGGCAGGACAAAATATGGGCGGATTTGTCGGCGGAAAAAGCGGTGGAGAGCTGCATCTGGAAAATTGTTTCTATGACAAGCAGACAACAGCCATGAAAGAAATCGGCCTCGGTGGCGGAACGGCTAATTCCGGTACGCAGACAGGGCTTTTGACTCAGGATCTGATGAAGACTCTTCCGGATGGAAAATCACCGGAAGAAAGTGCTTGGGTCTTGACAGACGGAACTTATCCGCAGCTAAAATCGTTTGCGAACAATTCTAACTATACCGGAATGGATAAAAGTAATGCCGATGCCTATTCCAAAGCTTCAGTATGTACTGCAATCTTATATCCATCGAACTTAGATGAAAAAAATTATGAACAGGCAGATAAAACAGATTATGATACCGTACGGAGCCTTCGCTTCCTTTTCCCGTTGACGAACAATGTTTTGGCTAATACAACAGATGGTTCCTATAATATTTCATGGAAAGACGGCGGCGATAAATGCGGAGTTGAAGGAATGACGGATGCTTCGATCGTAGTTATTAAATCAGCCGATGCAAAAGATCCTGCCGATGATTATTCCGTCATCAGCTTGGCTCCGGGAACCGGATATGTTACAGTCAGTGTCGAGCGTGATGGCGCGGTCGGAAAAAGAATGCTGAGATTGATTCCGACTTCGGCAATTACAGTCATGCAGGGAAATAATGAAGATGTTTCTTCCGGCTTGGATGCAGTCATCTATTCTGTTCCTGTCGGTGAAACGATCGATCATGATCACAGCATCAGTTATCTGACCTTTAAGGAAGTCACTTATGATCACCGTATCGGTATGTTCTTTGCATCAGGAAATGCACAGGGAGGAAATGTGCAGAAGCAGAGTTTGGAAGGAATCGAACAAAACAGCGTTGAGGCTTTCGAGCGGGTTGTATTAAATGATAAACCGGGTGGAATCGTCTTGACTAGCGTTACAAAGAAAGCAGAAGACGGAACTTTAAAAGATCTGGAAGTCACTGACGAGCTGCTTGCCATGTTTACCGGACAGAAAGAAGCACAGGCAAAAGATATCGGCGAATATTTCTTTACATATAAATGGTATTTAAATAAAGATAATGTCGGAGCTTCAAGCGGCTATTTGGAGACGACGAAAAAATTGACTGTTCTGCCGGCTGTTACAGTAGATTTCTATCGCAATTATGATGAAAAGGACAAAACAAAAGTTTTCCTATCGCCGGATCAGATCCCAAGCGGACAAAAGAAGCTTTATTATAAGAATCAGGATCTGTTGAGTGTGACCCCGAAAGGTGTGACAAAAGAAGGATATTATTTAGCCGGCTGGTCTTTGTATCGTGAAGGGTTTAATGTACGGGCGGCGAATGCAGGGGGAAAGATTACGGAAACAACACCATTGGAAACAGATTGGGCAGATGAAAACTATGTTATCTCGCTCTATGCGATCTGGGAACCGAATCCGCATCAAATCATTATCACACTTCCTGATGGAACGGAGATTCCGGTTGATTCCGCTTATGATCATGACATCATTGAAGATTTGAAGGATTATATTCCGGAAGAAGAAGGAAAGAAGTTTGTCGGTTGGACCATTGATCCGGATGGCACTGAAAAGGATATTGATGATGAAGATCTGATGGAGGATAAAGACATAAAAGTTTATCCGGTTTGGGAAGCAGAGCCAACGATTAAAAAAGAAGTTGTCAATCTGACTCACAGTGATAAGACGATGGTTAAGGATCGACTCCGTTATACGATCACGATCAAGAATACAGAAAAGCATTCAGCTTGGAAGGAAGTCGTTATTTTTGATGAACTTCCGCAAGGGGTGGATTATATCGCAGGAAGTGCAAAACTCTTTGATAAGAGCGGTGCATCTACTGCCTTGAATGACAGCATTTATGATAAAGAAACGCATCAGATCGTCTTCCCGATCGGAACGATGGCAGGAGAGCAGGAATATATTCTTCAATTTGATGCTTTGGTCGGCGGCGGCGCTATCAACCGCGAGCATCCTGAACAGAACAATATTACCAACATTGCTTCGGCAACCGGAAAGAATCCGGATGGTACAGAAAAATTGCCGAAGGATGAGCATGAATCTGATCCAACTGATCCATCTGATCCGGGCACATCCAGTGCAGTGCCGCAAGGTGGAGAAGAAGTCATTCCGGTATCTCCGATTCCAGCTCTTAATAAAAGAGCAGAGAATCTGACAAATAACAGCGGAAACAGCTGTGTCGGAGATGAAATTCGTTATACGATCAGCATTGCCAATATTCAGCCGGGATCTTTATGGTATGATGTAGCGGTACAAGATCCGATTCCGGTTGGAATTGAAATCGACACAGGCAGCATCCGTCTGATTGCGCCGGATAAGACAGAAATCGTGGTTCCAAAGGAAGCTTATAATGCGAAGACCCGCGTTTTGGGTGTTGCCGTGGGAACCGTCTATGGCGGTGAAGCATATGAGCTTGTGTTTAATGCCAAAATTACAAAAGAGGCTTTAAAAAAGGATATTGGAAATATTGCCTCGGCAATCGGAAGCAGACCGATCGATCGGGATGAAGAAACATGGAAAGATCCTGAGGATGATGAACCGATCAAACCGGGAGATCCTTATTTCCCGCCAAAAGACGAAAATGGTGAAGAAATTTTGCCAACTGGCAATCCAAGTACAGCTTCTACCAAAGTTGAGGAAAAAGTCTATCCATATCCAATGGATCGTTTAAATTCTAACGGAAGCGGTGGAGTTCTTCCGGAAGGAGCGAATATTCCGGTTGTCGATACCGGTGATGATACGCAATCTCAATTGTGGACAGTCTTGTTAAGCGGATTGGGAATGCTGGTGATTTTACTCAAGAAGAAACAATTAAATGCTTAAATTGGAAAGGACGAAGCATCGTCCTTTTTCAATATCCGGACTGATATTGAAATCGAGTGGATTGATTTTCTCAACTTAATGAAATAAAATTAAAGGATAGGATGAAAGAAGGGGTTGAATGAGTTTATTTGTTAAAGATAAAAGTTTTTATAAAGGATTTTTTGTGATCGCCTTGCCGGTTGTTCTGCAAAGCTGTATTACGATTGGAGTCAATATGCTGGATACGATCATGCTGGGATCATTTGGAGAGGGATATTTATCCGCAACTTCTTTATCCAATCAATTTTTCAATTTATATCAGATCATCTGCATGGGCTTGGGAGGCGGAGCCGCCGTTTTGACAGCACAGGCCTGGGGCAGAAAAGATAATGAGGCGATTAAAAAGACGATTACGATCATGCTTCGTATATCGATCGTAGTTGCGTTGATGTTTACAGCGGCATCCTACTTTTTCCCACGACAGATCATGATGATCTACACAAATGAAACGACCGTTTTGGATGATTGCGAACGATATTTCAAATATTTGAGCTTTGCGTTTTTCTTTCAGGGAATTGCCTTGACGTTAACTCAGGTTTTACGAAGTGTCAAAGAAGCTAAGGTTGCCTTATATAGTGCGATCATGGCCTTTTTTATGAATATCTTTTTCAACTATTCCCTGATTTTCGGAAAATTTGGCATGCCGCGCATGGAAATCGAAGGAGCAGCTTTAGCTACCTTGATTGCCCGTATCGGCGAATGTGCCTTTATTTGTATCTACGTATTTAAATTGGATAAAAAGATGAATTACCGAATCAAAGATATGACCATGAAATGTCAGGATTATCTGAAACCATATCTTCATTATGGATTGCCGGTATTATGTTCGGATTTTCTATTGGGACTTGGAAATAATGCGGTGGCCGTCATCATGGGCCACATCAGCAAGACCTTTGTGGCGGCATATTCCATCTCTTCCATCACGCAGCAGATGTGCAATATCTTTACGACCGGAGTGACCAATGCCAGCGGCGTCATTATCGGTAATACGCTGGGTGAAGGAAAAAGGGAAGAAGTATATGAACAGGGCAAAACCTTTATTGGTATGAGTGTAATTTTAGGAATCGCCGCAGCGATTGTCATCTATGTGATCAAGGCGCCGGTAATCGGCATGTATAATATTACAGAAGAAACAAGAGCGATTGCGGACAGCCTGATGAACGGGGTCAGTTTTATGATTATCTTCAGGATGATGGGCAGCGTTCTGACCAAAGGTGTGCTTCGTGGCGGAGGCGATACCAAATTCTTAATGTTTGCGGATATCTTGTTTTTGTGGTGTGCTTCTGTGCCATTAGGCTATCTGGCAGGAATCATCTTGAAGCTCAGCGCATTCTGGACCTTCTTCTTTTTAAATATCGATCATTTGATCAAATCCTGCTGGTGTCTGCTTCGTTTTAAATCAAAAAAATGGATATGTGTCTTAAAATAAAAGAAAGGAAATAAATATGAAAAAACTATTGGTTCAAGGAGATGATTTCGGGTTTACTAAAGGAGTGACCTATGGAATCGTAGATGCCATCGATCATGGTGTTTTAAGAAATACCGGATTATTTACCAATATGCCTTCCGCTGAATTGGCTGTCTCTTTCATGAAAGAGAGACCTCATGTTTGTTTCGGCATTGATTTCAATATTGTTTCCGGTCCTTCTGTTTCCGATCCAAAAGAAATACCGCATCTTGTGGATGAAAAGGGAGAGTTTATTCGATCCGGCGAGAGACTCAAAGATCCTCGCTTTAAGACAGAAGAGGGAAGAAGAGAAATGTTCCCGTTTAACGAAACTTATAAAGAAATCAGAGCTCAATACGACCGTTTTGTGGAACTAACGGGAAAGAAACCGGGATATCTTCATGCCCATTCCTTGTCGCATGAGCATTATCAGGAGGCAATCCGAAAAGTAAGTGAAGAGACCGGAGTTCCCTATTCAATTGATATCAAGAATCAAATTCATTTTACAAGCTTATTTGATTTGCAGAAAAAGATGAAAAAACCGGAAAATGTGAAAAAGGTATTTGATCCAATGGCTCAGTTAAATAAAGATCCGATGAGAGATATCCTTGAAAATCAGGATCATCTTTTATCCGGAGAGTATATTGAAGTCAGCGGACATCCCGGTTTTGTGGATGATGAATTGATGGGCTTGACGACTTTATCTTTAGAAAGAATGAAAGATCATCAGCTTATGGTCAGTGATGAATTCAAAAAATGGATCAAAGAGAACGATCTTGAATTGATCACCTATTACGATTTAATGAAATAATGAAATATACAAATAAAAAGGGACATATCAAGGTGATATGCCCTTTTTAAGTATAAATGTCAAATGATTTTATCTTTTTACTTTACTAATATCTCATTATTTTCAATACCTTACCTTTTAAGTATAACACAGTAAAAAAATAAAAGATAGAACTATCTATATGAATGTAATTGGATTAAAATACAATTAAGAATACGATCTCCGGTGGAAAAAGGAGTGTACATTGGTGGATATCGATATATTTCTTATAAAGAGAGTTAAAGCTGATCATCAGGTAGCAATAGACAAGGAGAGTGATTGATAATGAATCAACCATTGATATGGTATGTGCCGGGGTATTATGAATTGTCTTTCTTTGAGATTGTATTGACAGCATTTTTATTTCTGTTTGTTCTTATTAAAAAAGATAAACTGGTTATGATTGTAATAGGAGCAAAAATAATCATTCATGAATTAGTTGCAGCCAATATTTTTTGGACAGCTTTTCCAATTTTTAAAGCAACTTTACCATTGTTTTTTCCAACCATATTGAAACAAATTCTTTATATTATAATGTTAATATGGATGATTCATTGTGAAAAAAGAGGAAATTATAAAAGAGTTTGTATCGGAATAGTAAGTATATTTTGTATAGAACTATTTTCTGCATTTATTTATTATCCCCAGTATATGGATTATTTTTATAACGGCTGTCTTGAATGTAATAAAACGATGTCAAAAAGAACTTCGTTATGGATGACGACAATTATAACATCTGCCCCATTTACACAAATCAAAAATCGATTATTGGTAACTATTGCTGAAGTAATTGCATTCCTCATGCAGATTCTGTTTCATAGAAAAGATGAAAAGGCATAACAGAAATAAAGATTCGGTACGCTAAAAGTTACTATTATATGGAAGATAGAATACAGAAATCAAAAAGTGACATCCGAAGGAATCGTTAGTAAAAAAGGAGAGTGATAGATGATGAATCAGCCATTGATATGGTATGTGCCGGGGTATTATGAATTATCTTTCTTTGAAATTGTTTTAATAGCTGTTTTATTCATCTCAATTCTTATAAAAAAAGAAAAATTGGTTATGATCATAATCGGGGCAAAGCTAATTATTCATCATTTGGTCATCGGCGATATATTTTGGGCTATGGCTCGACCCGTTACGATGCTTGGAGTCAAAGAGTTTTTGCCGCTATTATTAAAACAGATTATTTATATTGTAATATTGATCTGGATGATGCATTTTGAATTGAAAAAGGATTATAAGAAGGTTTTCTTCGGAATACTTGTTTTGTTTGGGCTAGAGTTACTTTCATCATTCATCTATTATCCACTCTTTATGGAATCTGTGACCAGAAATTGTCCGGATTGTTTTCAACATCTTTCAAAACGTCAAATACTTTGGCACATTGCACATATAGCAGCTGCACCTTTTATTGAAATCAAAAATCGATTGTTGGTAACAAGTGCTGAAGTGATCTTATTTTTCATACAGATCTTGCTTCATAGAAAAGATGAAAAGTCATAACAAAGAAATCAAAAAGAAGATTCACAAAATCAGTGAATCTTTTTTATGTGATAGTATAAATTTTATTTAGTGTTTAGACAGATCTTTTTCTACCTGTTTTTTGACAAGTACAATTAAAATGGAATTTTAGTCTTTCCATATTGGATATTTGTTTTTGTCTGCTTCAGTAATTTTACGGATCACACGGCATGGATTGCCGGCAGCAACGACTCCGCTAGGAATATCCTTATTGACAACACTTCCGGCACCGATGATGGTATTATCCCCAATCGTGATTCCCGGCAGGACACAGACATTGGCACCGATCCAGACGTTATTTCCAACCTTGATCGGCAGAGCAATTTCCAAGCCCTCATTTCTTTGTTGAACATCTAAGGCATGACCGGCAGTTGTGAAGATACAGTTTGGAGCGATGAGAACATTATCTCCGAATTCCACTTTTCCGCCATCCAAGATCACACAGTTGTGATTGGTATAGAAATTTTCTCCGACTGAGATGTTGCTTCCATAATCACAGTAAAAAGGAGTTGTGATCGTAATATTGCCTTTGATCTTACCGAAGATCTTGTGAATCAATTCCTTTTGTTTCTGTATATCGGAAGGACGGCACTGATTCAGCTCAAAGCATAGATCAGCACATTTCGTTCTTTCTTCCAATATTGTGGCTTCATTCGGATCATATTGGTATCCTTTTTGAGCCTTTTCCCATTCTCTCATCATGTCACCTTCTTTATCTAAATTATAGCTTGATTTTATTTGATTGAGAAGAATTATCTTTTTTGTCCATCAAAAGAACAGGAAGGATTTCTAATTACGCTTCATTTTACATAATAAACCGTTTAAATTTTCATGCCTGAAGATCAAGTGGAAGAAAGGAATGACCATGGCCCAAAGCAGAAAACGGAGAATCAAAGAATAGTTCATGAAGAAATGCAAAACAACATGGACAACAAACCAATAGAATATCTGAAAAATCTGAAATCGTTTCAGTTTTTTCTTAAGTGATCTTTCTGAAGGGGAGAGATTCAGTTTCTTGTCATTATATTCATAGTCGCTGAATAAATTCAAAAATACTTCAAAGTACAATTTAGAACTTTGTCTAAAGTTCGTTAGTATCTCTGTGTTTTGATTTTGCATATGTTGTCTCCATATTTCTGTTTATTTAAATATAGCAAATACACTTCGATTAGTAAAGGAATGGATCGTACGACAAGAAATAATTTTAAAAAAATTAGAACTTTTCACTCAAGAAAGCTTATATATGAATACTCCTAAGAACTTTTTTTATAGAATAATAGAGTATGATCGAAGTGAAAGTGTTTCCTAGTAGGACTTCAATTGGAATAGAATCGAAAAAAAAGAGTTAATTTATAAGATGAAATGAGGATAAAATCATTAAGATTTTTCCATTGAATAGAAAGAAGTTTGTTTGAAACCGATTACATTGCAAGGATTTTTCAATATTGAGATAAAATAACAAAAAAAGTGAATAAAAAGCTTGTATATCCGCTTTATTTTGTGTACAATGAAATTGGTTTTTTATCATATAAAGACGCTAATAAGGTGCGCCAGTCTCTACCCAGCTGCCGTAAATTGCTGGACTATGATGACCATGTTTTTTTGGCGACTCCTTGTTGAAATACAGGAGTCTTTTCTATTTTAGGAGGAGCGTATGAAAAATAAGACTGCAATATACTTTCTTCTACCGGGAACAGTTCTGCTGATATTTTTCCTGTTTATTCCTTTATGCTCGGTGTTGTGGCCGACCATCTTCTCAGAGGGTCTCTCTTTTTCCGCATATATCGAGTTTTTCAAAGACGAATACTATATTGAAATCTTAATGCGAACGATCCGTATCGCTGTAATAGCAACCCTTGCATGTGCTATCATGGGTGTTCCAACTTCTTATTTTATCTCACGTTGTTCTAAGAAATGGAAAGGCCTTTTGATAGCCATTTCTATTTTCCCGATGCTGACTAATTCAGTTGTAAGAAGTTTTGCGTGGATCAATATTTTGGGAAAGAACGGCATCATTAATAAAATGTTGATGGCCTTTGGTTTGATCGAACAGCCGATCAGCATGCTCTATACCGAATTCTCTGTGTTAATGGGTACGATCTATTTGTTTTTGCCGATCATGATCATGACCTTGGTCGGTGTTATGGATAATATCGATAATGATTTGATGGAAGCAGCCGAAAGTCTGGGCGGAAGCAAGATGAGATCCTTCTTTGAGGTTGTCTTGCCGCTGAGTGTTCCGGGAATCATTACCGGCTCAGTCTTAGTCTTTACCGGAGCGTTGACAGCTTATACGACACCGCAGCTTTTAGGCGGAAATAAATCATTGGTTTTGGCAACTTTCATTTATCAAAGAGCGATGACTTTGAATGATTGGACAGGAGCAGGAGTCATTGCCTGTATCATGATCGTGATTACATTAGTTGTTATGAAGGTGTTGAATACCTTAGCAGCTCATTTGGATCGAAGAGGTGAGAATAATGCGTAGATATAAAGGCTTATCCCTATTCGCAATACTCGTATTTGCGTTTCTGATCATTCCGCTTGTCATTATTGCGGTAACGGCATTCGGTACAGAAAAAACGATTGCATTCCCGATCAAAGGGTTTACATTGAAATGGTTTGGAGTAGCGTTGTCTTCCAAATCCTTCAAAAATGCATTTTTCCTAAGTTTTAAAGTGGCTTTGCTGGCAACCTTGCTGGCACTTGTCATCGGTATTCCGGCAGCTTATGCGCTCAGCCGATACAATATCAAGGGAAAGAAGCTGATTAAAAGTTTCTTCCTGTCACCGACGATCGTTCCGGGAATCGTAGTGGGCTATTCCTTATTCTTGTTTATTATTGTCAGGTTAAAGATGCCTGTATTTCAAGGTTTGCTTCTGGGGCACTTCCTTGTAGTGCTTCCCTATGTCATCCGTGTTGTCGGCGGATCTTTGGAACAGTTTGATTTTTCCATCGAAGAAGTTTCATGGAGTCTTGGCTGCAGCAAGCCGCGAGCCTTTTTCGAAGTTGTTTTGCCGAATATTTCAAGCGGCATTATCTCCAGCTTCCTATTGGCATTTATCAATTCATTCAACAACATTCCGGTTTCCATGTTTTTAACAGGACCCGGTATCGTGACCTTGCCGAATACTTTGATGAGTTATGTTGAATATAACTATGATCCGACTGTTTCTGCCGTATCAGTCATGCTGATGCTGACAACGATCGGAATCATGTTTGTTGTTGAAAAGACTTTGGGAATTTCCGCTTTGGCGAAATAGGAGGAAGAAAGATGTCATATGTAGATTTAAAAGACATTGCCGTGAGCTATGACGGTAAGACCAACATCCTGGAAGGATTGAACTTGAAAATTGAAAAAGGAGAGCTTGTTTCTTTGCTTGGGCCAAGTGGATGCGGAAAGACAACGACCCTTCGCGTTATTGCCGGATATATCGATCCAAAGAGCGGAGAATTGCTTGTCAATGATCAAAATTATACAAAGATTCCGGTACATAAAAGAAATTTCGGAATCGTATTTCAAAGCTATGCTTTGTTTCCTCATTTGACTGTAAAGGAAAATGTTGCATTCGGATTAAGAATGAAAAAGGAAAGCAAAGAAGTGATCAACAAGAAAGTGGATGAAATGCTGGAGATCTGCGGGCTGAGTGAATATAAGGATCGCTATCCGAAGCAGATGTCAGGAGGACAAAGACAGCGTGTCGCTTTGGCAAGAGCTCTGGTTATTGAGCCGAATCTATTGCTTTTAGATGAACCGCTTTCAAATCTGGATGCAAAACTAAGAATCCAGATGCGTGTTGAAATCAAGCGTCTTCAAAAGAAATTGAATATCACGACCGTTTTTGTAACGCATGATCAGGAAGAGTGTTTCTCGATTTCCGATCGTGTTGCGGTTATGAATAACGGTGTTATTGAACAGTATGATACCCCGGAAAACATTTATGCGAAACCGCAGACAGAGTTTGTTGCCCGGTTTATCGGATTTGAGAACTTCATCGATGTAACTAAGAAAGAGGAACATTGTTATGAAGCCAAAGGAACGATCTTCCATGTTGATGAAAAAGCGGAAGGTCCGGTCCATAAGATGACGATTCGTCCGGATGATATTGAAATCGTCAAAGAATTGCCTGCTGAAAATGGAATCAGCGGAAAAGTGCTTGTTCGAACCTTTTTAGGAAAAAGCTATCAGTACGAAGTGGAAAGTGACTTTGGAAGAGTGGTAGTCAATGGTTCGGATCAGGAAGTGTATGAGACAGGCGATCCAATTCAATTGGTTCTGCCTTCCCATAAAATTGTTCTTGTCTAAAATAGAGGAGGAGGAAAGACATGAAGAAATTAGCTTTAGTTTTATGTGCCGCATTGCTCATCGGCATGACTGCTTGCTCATCAAAAGAGGCAGAAAAACCAACACTTACTGTATCAACATTCGCATTGAGTGAAGATATCGTAACCCGTGATGTATTTGTTCCTTTTGAAGAGGCCAACGATTGCGTTATCGTTACAGATTTAGGAACAGCCGGTGACCGTTTGACAAAACTTCAAAACAACCCGGATGCTGGAATCGATGTTATCGAATTGAACCAGCTGAATGCGACAAAAGCTTATGAATTGGGACTTGTTGATTCAATCGACTTGAGCCAGATCAGCAATGCTGCTGATTTGATTGAACCGGCTAAGAAGTTACAGGAAATGTATGGTTATGGTCCTGCTATCGTTATTCAGAGCTGCGGTATCATTTATGATCCGGTTGCTGCAGGATTCGAAATTTCAACTTGGGAAGATTTGTGGAAAGCTGAATTAGAAGGTAAGATTGCTGTACCGGATATTACTTCTACATATGGTGTTGCAATGGTTCATATCGCAAGTGATTATAAAGGTGTTGATATCAAGAGCGATAATGGTGCTGCTGCATTCGAAGCTTTGGAAGAATTAAAACCGAATGTTGTAAAATCTTATTCTAAATCAAGTGATTTGGCTAATATGTTTGCATCAGGTGAAATCGTTGCAGCTGTTGTCGGTGACTTCGCAATTCCGAATATTCAGGCTGCTGATCCAAATTGTGTTTATGTAGTGCCGGAGAGTGGAACTTATGCTAACTTCAACATGGTAGATGTTGTTTCTACTTCTAAAAATAAAGAATTAGCTTACAAATTCGTTAACTGGAGAATTTCTCAGGAACTTCAGAGCGTAACAAGTCTTTCTTTGAATGAAGGACCAACCAATGTTAAAGTCACACTTACAGATGAACAGGCTGCACAGTTGACTTATGGTGTTGTTGCAGAGAAGGCAAAAGTCATTGATTATTCCTTTGTTAATCCGCTTATGGAGAGCTGGACAGATCAGTGGAACCGTATTTTGAACCGCTAATTTGAGGTCCTAATATGAGTTTGGATATGATTATTCGAAATGCCCAGGTCTATAATTCTTTCACTCAGTCTTTTGCCAAAAAAGATGTGGCAGTGAAGGATGGGCGATTTGTCTGGATCAAGGATGAAATTATAGAAGATGCAGAGCTCATCGTGGATGCGAAGGGCAAAGCAATGATCCCGGGGCTGGTGGATATTCATATGCATATTGAAAGTTCAATGAGCATTCCAACTCGATTTTCAGATGCTGCGCTATTTCATGGAACGACGACAGTTGTGGCCGATCCCCATGAAATAGCCAACGTCTTTGGATTGGAAGGAATCAAAGAATATATATCCAGTGAGACCGCATTGGATATTTTTTATGGAATTCCTTCATCTGTTCCTTCTACCAATCCTGATTTGGAAACGACCGGTGGAATTATCGGAATAGAAGAAGTCAAGGAACTGCTTAAAAACGAAAAGGTCAGATGCCTAGGTGAAGTGATGAACTTTCAGGATGTATGCTTTCATGAAGATTCACGTGCTTATCAGATCGTGGAAACCTGTAAAAAAATGCGCTTTGATATGCCGCTTGAAGGGCATTGCCCAAAGATCAGCGGAAAGAATCTGGCCGCATTTATTGCCCGGGGAATTAGTGCCGATCATACGCAGCAGACTAAAGAGAGTGTCGTTGAGAAAATTGAATCAGGCATGTTTTTAGAGATTCAAAGAAAATCAATCACCCCGGAAGTGATTGAACAATTAGTTAAAAATCATTATTATGAATACTTCTGTTTTGCGACGGATGATGTCATGCCGGATCTTTTATGCAATGGTCATTTGAATGAATTAGTCAAATTGGCAATCGATCTGGGGATGCCGGTAGAAAAGGCAATTTATTGTGCGACGTTTACACCGGCGAGAAGAATGCATCTGGAAGATCGCGGGGCGATTTCCCCGGGAAGACTGGCTGACTTTATTCTTTTGGATGATCTAAGAGAGTTGTCAATCAGCGAGGTTTACAAAAACGGGAAAAAAGTACAGAAAGAAAACAAAAAGGCGCGTTTTCCGGAACATTTCTATCATTCTGTTCAATGCAAACGAGCTGAACTTTCAGATTTTGAAATCAGATTGAATGGTACGAAAGCCCTTTGCAATATCATTGAAACCGATCCAAATGGAACTTTCACAAAAAAAGCGCAGGGAGTTCTGCTGATAAAAGACGGAATGTTGCAGCTTGGTGATTATGCTTTGCTGACAGTATTTGAACGCTATGGCAAGAATGGCAATATTGCTCACGCTCTTGTCAAGAATACATTGAAAAAGAAAGGAGCTGTAGGAACGACCTGGTCTCATGATCATCATAATCTGATGGTGATGGGAAATGATCCACAGGACATGGTTGTTGCCCAGCACACGTTGCTAGAAATGCAAGGTGGCATGGTCGTTGTTGAAAACGGGAAAGTCATCGCTAAAGTGCAACTTGAAATTGGCGGTATCGTCAGCGCTTTGCCAATTGAAGAGTTGGGAAGACAGCTCAAAGAAGTCCGAGAAGCGATGCATTCTTTAGGCTATGAAAATAAAAATGTTATTATGTCTTTTTCTACTTTAGCTTTATTGGTTGCCCCGGAATTGAAAGTAAGCGATAAAGGAATGATCGATACGATTCATCAGACGATCGTGCCTATGGTGGAAAAGCTATATGAAAACTAAGATTACGAACGCCTGGATCTTGACCTGTAATGAAAAGATGGACGAGTTTTTAGGCGGAGATATTCTGATTGAAAATGATAAGATCCTTTATGTCGGAGAAAAGTGTGATATCAAGGCTGATATCGAAATTGATGCTGAAGGCGGAATCGTTCTTCCGGGCATGATCAATACGCATTGCCATGCATCGATGATTCCCTTTCGATCACTGGGAGATGACTGCCCGGATCGTTTGAGAAGATTTTTGATTCCGCTTGAAAATGAAGCGATGAATGAAGAGCTGGCAGTTATTTCTCTAAAGTATGCCATCGGGGAAATGCTGCAAAGCGGAATCACCTGTTTTGCAGATATGTATTATTATGTTGATAAGCTGGCTCGTGCCTGTGAAGAAATGGGGATGCGGGCTTTGCTTGGGGAAACCATTTATTATGAACCGACATGTGATGCTGATCAGGCGTATGGGGGACTTGAGCTTGGCAAGCGCTATATGGAACAGTGGAAAGATCATCCATTAGTTAATTTAACTTTAGCTCCGCATGCAACCAATACGAATGAAGGTCATATCTTTCAGCAGGCCATGGAAATCGTGAAGGAATATGATACGATTTTGATGACTCATGCTTCAGAAATGGATTATGAGATGACCTATTTCAAAGACACCTATAACATGACTCCGATTCAGTGGCTGGATTCTTTGGGATGCTTGAATGAAAACGTTCTCTTAGCGCATTGCATTTTGGCGGATGAACAGGATCTGGACTTGATTTCAGACCGAAAAGCTGCAATTTCTCATTGCATCAGCTCCAACATGAAAGCAGGCAAAGGAATTGCCCCTCTAAAAGAGATGGTTAAACGGAAGATTCCGGTAGGGCTTGGAACAGATGGCCCTAGCAGCGGCAATACGTTGGAATTGTTTTCTTCAATGCGGTTGGTTGCCCAATCCCAAAAAACAAAATATCATGATCGATCTTTATTTCCGGCTAAAGAAATCGTTAAGCTGGTAACGTGCGAGGGGGCAAGATCCCTTAAGATGGATGAACAGATCGGTTCCCTGGAAGCAGGAAAACAAGCTGATTTAATTCTTGTCAGTACTCAGGCACCGAATATGTTTCCGATCTATGATCCATATTCAGCACTTGTCTACAGCGCATGCAGCCATGATGTCAAAGATGTCTTTGTGGCAGGCGAGCATCTTGTAACAGATTATCGACTGACAAGGGATATGAAGCAGATAAGGGAAGAGCTCTCAAGAGCAATGACTGACTTTAGAAGGATTGCAAAAGAGAGAGAACAAGCATTGTAATCAATAGGATTGTTAAGGATTTTCAGCACGAAAATAATCCGGCTTTTTATACAGATAGGCCGGGAATTTGAAGTATTCTTTTTACAATTTAGTTATGCTAGAATAATCGTGGAGAACTTCTTGACGGAGTGTGTCATCTGCCCTAAAAGATAGGGAGGTGATAATATGGACAACAGTATAATCGTAGAAATCATGATCGTGCTGATTGCATTAGTCCAGTTATGCTTCTTTAACTTCTTTGAATCAAAGAAATAAATGAATAAAATGAAAACACCCGTCGCAACCGGGTGTTTTCTAAGTTTTAAATAAACATATAGATGACATCTCTTGCAGAGAAGTTCTCTACTTTTATTATACTCAGTTTCATTTTTTAATACACCCCTTTTTACTATATTTGATGACGGGTCAATGAAAGTTAATTAGTATCGAAGAAAGAATGACTAGATATCATGTGACAACTTTAAAAAGTATCTATTGCCTGAATGAGGACATGTAGAATATAATGGATTCAGAAAAGAGAGAAATGCAGATGGATAAGAAAGAATTATTCGAACATGTTGAGGCTCTTCACACAACAGAGATTGGTGTGTTGAGGATAAAAAGGAATTTGAAATTGACGGATCAAGACGTAGTAGAATTTTGTAAAGAGATCATGTTGAATGATCAGAGCATGATTTATCGAAATGGTAAAAACTGGTACTGCGAAAACGGAAAAGTCAGAATTACGATCAATGCAGGAAGTTATACGATCATTACAGCACATTTGATGAAGTGAGGGAATTGTTGATGGAATTGAGTTCATTAAAAAATATCGGAAAAGTGATGGAAAGGAAATTGAATGAAGTTGGGATTCATTCGGCCGAGGATTTAAAAAAGATCGGGAGCAAAAAAGCTTTTATTTTATTGAAGGAGAAATTTCCAAATGTATGTTTAGTCCATCTGCAATCGCTTCAAGGAGCAGTAGAAGGGATCATGCTTCAGGATCTGTCTATAGCAACAAAAAAGGATTTAAAGGAATTTTCAGATCGATTCAAGGAGAGAGTATGCAAGTAAAAAAAGTGGTTAAAAAATCATTTGTCGTGATTGGAATTGAAGGGTCCACAACGGAGGGGGAAGGGTTTATTCAAAGGCGCTGGATGGAAGCGAATTCCCGATTCAATGAGATCCAACATTTAGTGAAAAAAGCTGAAGATGGAAAATACATGGGATTTTGGGGAGCAATGTCTGATTTTTCTATGTCTTTTAAGCCATGGGAAAATAACTTCAGTGAAGGATTGTATCTTGCCGGAGCGGAATGTGTGGATGAGGCACAGGCACCAAGAGGGTGGACAAAGTGGGTCATTCCAAGCTATGAGTATTTTGGTGTTGAATGTGAAGGAAATCATACTTTTCTTGAAGGATTACATTATTTAGAAGAACAGGGATATTCTTTAGTTGTGGCAGTTCATGATTTTACCTGTCCTAAAACAGGAAAAAATTTTATGTTTTTTCCAATTCGGAAGCTGGATGAATAAAAAGGAAGGATTATAGTTATGATAATGAAATTCGGAATTGTCGATCATCAGGAAGTAGAGAAGATTCAAATCGAGAATGAATACCTGAAAGCAGAAATCATGACCTTAGGGGCAACTCTTTTATCATTTATAGATAAAGAAAGTGAAACGGATATCGTATTGGGATTTGATACTTTGGAAGGATATCTTTATCAACATGGTTCCTATCTTGGGGCAAGCATCGGAAGATGTGCGAATCGCATTAAAGAAGGGAAATTCAGATTAAATGGAAAGGAATATCAGGTCTCTATCAATGACGGCCAGAATTCTCTGCATGGAGGGATTCACAACTTAGCATTTAAAGTGTTTGAAATCGTTGAGAAAAAACCTGATAGGGTTACTTTGAAATCTAAATTTAAAGATGGGGAGGAAGGCTACCCGGGGAATATAGACTTATTGATTACTTATCGATTGATGGATCACAATTTGATTTTTGAGATTCGGGGACAAAGCGATCAGGATACGATCTTCAATATCACAAATCATTCCTATTTCAATTTGGATGGTTGTCGATCAAAAACGATTTTGAATCATGAACTTCGAATCGAAAGCGATCAGGTTGCCTTAGTGGATGAGCACGGCTGCACGTTGGATGAAGTCATTGATGTCGCAAATACGGGATTTGATTTTAGAGAATTCAAAAAAATTAAAGATCAATTGGAAATCAGTCATCAGAATATTGAATCGGCTCATGGATATGATCACAATTATGTATTTGAAAATCTGGAATATAAAAAAATGGCGATTTTAAGAAATGAGAAATTGCAGCTGGAAGTTTATAGCGACTATCCGGGTATGCATGTCTATTCCGGAAATTTTTTGGATGGTCAATGCGAAGGAAAAGAGGGCAATTTCTATGGAAATAAAAACGGGATTTGCTTTGAGTGTCAATATGCACCTAATGCGATCAATTATGAACGGTTCATCAAGCCGATATTAAGACAGGGTGAAATTATGAAACATCAGATCTGTTTCAGACTTTCCAAGAGAAACGAAGGATAAAAAATTCAAAAAAGGTTTTCATAGTCTTCATTTAAAATACACATAAAGTTGTTATCATGGGACAACTAAAAGGAGAAGATCTGATGAAAGAAAAGAGTCGAAAAATAGCTTTGATTATCATGATTGCTTCGTTGTTGGGATTAGGGTTGATTGGTTATCAGTCAAATCGAGAAGTTTTAAATGAGGATTATGCCAAATTAGAGATGCAAGGGGAACCCCCTGCCATGAAAGATGCAGGCATTCAAATGGGAAGACCGAATGATTTCAACATGCCTGATAAGCAGTCGAGTGAAAGAATGCCGGAATCTGAGATGACAGGAAGAAACAATGTATTTGCATCAGATGGGAAGAAGCTGATTCTGATTGGTGGATGCAGTGCCTTATTTTCTTTTTCTGCTTTGTATTTTTGGATGAGCAGAAAAAATAAGCAGTTCTATAAAATCAAAGATAAAGCTGTGATTTATATACTGGGCAATGCACTGCTGATTACTTATATGACAGGTGGAATGATCTTATTTACAAATCGTTCGACATCTATGCCAAATGGAATGAGGGAACAGTCGAATGTAAGAGATAAAGCTGACTTGGATGAAAATCATGTACTTGATATAAAGAATATTGATTTAAGCAAATACTCCTCTGATGTGACGATCGTGCAGGGAGGAACTTATACATTCAGCGGAACATTTCATCATTCGATCATTGTTAATGCAAAGGATGAAGATGTTGAAATCATCTTGGATCAGGTTACTATTGAGACAGAAAATACAGCTGCAATTATAGGCTTGGCGGCGAATAAGATCACGATCGTAACTGCTGAAAATACTGAAAATAAATTGAGCGATGGCGGCAATTCTGAGTATGATGGCTGTATCTTCAGCAATGCCGAACTGATTTTTGAAGGGAAAGGACAACTCATCGTTCACGGCAATCAAAAAGAAGGGGAAGGAATTGCGACAGAAGCAAAAAATATTACCATTAATTCAGGAATTCTGATTGTCACATCCAATGACGATGGAATCAATGCCGGGGGAAATGGAGCAACCATTACGATCAATGGGGGAACGATATATGTGGATGCATCGGGAGATGGCATCGATTCCAATAAAAATGCACTTATCAATGGTGGGCAGCTATTTGTCATGGGTAGTGATATCGGTGGGGATGCAGGAATCGATACAGATGAAGGATATGAGATCCACGGTGGACTTGTTGTAGCGTTGGGTTCAGATATGATCGAAACACCAAAAGAATCAAGCGGTCAGAAAACCATTGCATTTTCTTTAAATGAAAAGATAGAAAAAGATACGATCGTTACTTTGATGAAAGATGAAGAAATCATTGTCAGTTTTAAAGCGTCCAAAAGTTTTAAAACATTGATTGTAAGCAGCGATTTGATTACGGATGGGAATGTCAGCTTATATAAAGGCGGTTCCAATAGCGGGACTTTGGAATATGGAATCTATCAGTCAGGTGAATATACAAAAGGAAATAAAATCGTAATAAATAACATGGATACATTTACAGTATCTGAGAATGTTAATCTGTTTGGAAATCGAAGAGGATAAGTTAAACAAATAGTTTGGCATGGATACAAGGGCAAGAAAATTTAAACTTTTCTGCCTTTTTTATTTTTAATCACATGGAAAAGGAAATATACAATCAAGCGATTTATGGTTGAGCGGGTTTGGGTCATTTAAAACTGCCGGCAGAAATTACTTTTTTTTGATGAGAAATATTCAGGTTATCACTAATCAATACTTCGTGAACTTACAGCTGTCTTTTTTTATAAATTCGATATTGCAATGCAAATAATAATGTTTCAATAAAAGTGATCAGGATCCGAATGCTTCCGCTATAGAATGGAGCTGATGCAGTCCATAATAAGAAGCGGTAAGCTCTTCTTGTTGAAAGTTGCATAAAAGGAGTAACGGAGGGAAAAAACTCAAGAGGAGATATTTCCGTAATATTCTTAGTACAATATTCGCAATGATTCATAAAATAGTCCATGAATTTTGGGAAATAAACAAGAACAGTTAATATATCCACGACTAATAAAACGATCATTGCCATGCAAGACTTCTTGTATTCTTTTTTTATCTGAAAGATAAAAATAATAAACAGAATTATAATAGAAATCAACTGTCTTAATAACAGAGGTCCGTACAATGTAAGGCTGTCTTTCCCTAAAAATGGACTTGTCATTGCATGATAGATCTCATAAGTTGCTATGGTGTGTATGAGGATCCTTCCTCCAATCATTACCAAAGCAAGCCATCTTTTTCTAAATAATATAGAAATGGCCAAAAGTAAAATTAACAGCAGTTCTAATTTCTCTGCTTTTAAATAGATAGCGATAGAGTTCATTGTCACGATCCTCCTTTATCTGTTGATGATGTCTCTTTGTTTGAAGAAAACGTACAATTATTTTCATTGTGCAGATGCATCTCCATCCGCAACAACGGTGACGATGAAGGAATCTACTTGCTTAAGGTATTCAATATCGCCTGTACTATTGGATATTGCCGGTTCATATATCGCGGTAAATCGACAAGCATACTCTCCGCTTTTGTTCCCTTTCGTTGTGACTGATTTTAAGCTTATAAAAAGATCCGATTCATAGGGGTAGTCTGAAGAAACAGAGACAGAAACCATAGGCATCGAGCATGAATTGACCTTTCCGGTATCTATAAAATAGGTTAAGCTCCAAACCATCCTCACTTCCAGAGGAATGCTTATATTCGTGCCATCGATATCAAAATAATAAGTTTTTGTTGTTGTTCCGTTTCTTAAAATGGCCCGATTGGATTGAATTGCTTTAACATCCTTTATTTCCATTGCGAATACCGGAATGCTTGCAGAGACCAATAAGATAAATACAATAAATGTACAAATTATTTTTTTCATGATCGTTTCCTCTTTTCTAATTCTGATTTAAAAATCTGCCACGAAATACATAAGAATTACTTGCCGATATAATTCGGATCTGATTTCATTATCTTTGAAAGGTGTTCTTTGTTTTGACTATATTATAAATTAGTTGATTTTCAAAAGCTAGTTCTATTAATGAGCGGATTTCTATGTTATACTAAAATGGTAGGACAAATAACTATTTATAAATATGATTTTAATAGAAGATTGTGTAATGGGATCGTTAAAATAAAAACAGTCTCTTTTTTTGTGATTGAATCGTTTCATTCTTTACTTAGCTTTTATTTGGCTTAATAACTTGATTTATTCGGGTGGCTACAATATAATGGGTACAATGATTTGAAAAGAGGGGTTTTATGAAGCATTGCGGAACACAAAGATTAGAAACAGATCGATTGATTTTAAGAAGGTATGAGAGTAAAGATGCTGAAGCGATGTATAAAAACTGGGCATCTGACCCGGAAGTGGTCAAGTATCTGACTTGGCCTGTTCATTCATCTCAAAAAGTCTCTCAGATGATCATTGACGATTGGATCAGCAAATATGATGAAAAGATGTATCACTGGACAATTGTGATTAAAGAAAATGGAGATGAGCCGATCGGGGACATTTCGGTGGTCAGGATAAATGAAGATATTGGGATGGTTGAAATCGGCTATTGCATCAGTCAAAAGTGGTGGAATCAAAAAGTCACATCTGAAGCCTTAATGGCAGTCATTGACTTTCTTTTTGATAAAGTGGATGTCAATCGTATTCAGGCAAGACATGACCCGAGAAATCCCAATTCAGGAAGAGTCATGAAACATTGCGGAATGAAATATGAAGGGACATTGCGCAGTTCAGACCGCAATAATCAAGGGATCTGTGACGCTTGTATTTATTCCATTTTAAAATCAGAAAGATGAAAAAGAAATATGACAAATAATAAGATGAAATTTTCCGATCGAGAGGAATTCAGAACATGGCTGAGCAAAAATTGTATGGCTGAAGAAGGAATCTGGATCATCTTTGAAAAGGGCAAAGGATCTAAGACATTGAAGGCAATCGAAGCTCTTGAAGAAGCGCTTTGTTTCGGATGGATCGATGGACAGATGCAGAGCCTGGATGAACAATCCTATCAGAAGTATTTTTCTCAGCGCCGAAGTCATAGTAAATGGTCTGAGAAAAACAAGAAGTTAGTAAAAATTCTTGAAGAAAAAGGATTGATGAGTGATTACGGCAGAACGAAAATAGAAGAAGCAAAAAGAAATGGTCAGTGGGATGCACCCAAATCATCGGACATTACTGAAAAACAGATTGAATGTTTATCGGAGATATTAAAAGAATATGAACCGGCCTATACGAATTTCCAAGCCATGTCTTATTCCGTTAAGAAGACTTATACAAAAGCTTATCTTGATGCGAAGACTGAAGCCGGAAGAGAGAAGCGGATTGCCTGGATGTTGGATCGGCTCAATCGCAATTTAAAGCCGATGTAATAGTTCAGTTTAAAAGATGTGAAGATTTAAATGAGAAAGTAAAAAGGAGTATTTAATGGTTGAAGAAGTAAGAGAACAGGTTCGCGAGCTGTTAAAACAAGAGAATTCAGGTCACGGAATGGATCATATGAACCGGGTCTTGAATTGTGCTTTGAAATTTGCCGAAAATGAAAAGGCAGATAAAGAAGTCGTTTCTTTGATTGCCTTGTTGCATGATGTGGATGATTATAAATTGTTTGGGATGGAAAATGCCGAACAATTAAACAATGCCCAAAGGATCTTGAATCAGTGCGGTGTTAAAGCAAATATTCAAGATCAAGTTTTAAGTGCAATTAAAACGATCGGCTACAGCAAAAGACTGCGAGGTATCAGACCTTTATCCATTGAGGGTATGATCGTATCTGATGCAGATATGTGCGACAGCATAGGAGCGATAGGAATCATCCGGAGCATGCAATATAACCTGGCTCATGGCCGCAGTTTTTTTGAACGAGATCAATATCCTGTATTAGATCTTTCGGCAGCGGATTACATGATGAAAAAAGAAGGAACAGTCGTTACCCATATGTTTGAAAAGCTATTCAAACTCAAGGATCTGATGTTGACAGATTCCGGAAAAAAGGAAGCAAGAAAAAGACATCAATGGATGATTGAATTTCTTTATCGTTTTTTTGAAGAGGAAAATGTTCCTGAATGGATCGACTATTTAGATCGTTATTTAGAAACTGAGTGATTATGAATGATAAAAAAACAGAGCCGAATTTCTGGCTCTGTTTGTCTATTTCAAAACATCTTTGAATACTCGTAAAACATTTTTATAGAAGATCTTTTCGATTTCTTCTTCTGTAAATCCGTTTTCCTTTAATCTGTTTTCCAGCATAGAAAGCATGGAACAATCTTTCATTTCGAGATTTTGCGCAATTCCGTCAAAATCGCTTCCGAGACCGATGCAGTCAATTCCCGCTAAGTTCTTAATATATTGAATATGCTTGACCATATTGTCCACAGTGGACATGAAGCCTTCTTTATTTGCCGGCGGGACTTCCAAAAAATCAGCGGCATAGTTGATTCCCATGACTCCGCCTCTTTTCGCAAGAGCCAAGATCATATCATCTGTCATATTGCGGACATGATTGCATTGTCCTCGAGCATTGGAATGACTTGCGACAAAAGGCTTAGTGGTATTGTTGATGACATCCCAGAATCCGCCGTCGGAAAGATGAGAGACATCGATAATGATTCCGAGTCTTTCCATTTCCTGAATCATTTCAATTCCGAATTCGGTAAGCCCTTCATCATTCGGAATCGTTGTATCCGCTTTTCCATCCGGGCCTTTTGCCTTGACATTGGGATGGCCGATTCCATTATCGAAATTCCAGGTCAATGTGATCATTCTTACACCAAGACGGTATAGATTTCTTAAAAAGCGAAGATTGCAGTTGTTGGCAGCTCCCTCTTCAATTGTGAGGATTGCAGACATTTTACCATTTTGAGCATTTCTTTCAATATCTTCTGCGCTCAAGGCAAGGGCAATCTTATCCTGATTCTTCTCTAGTTCATTGTAGAAAACATCAATCATTTCGTTACAGGTTTCAAATGCATTTTCTACAGCTTTTAATGGGACAAACATGGCAAAGCACTGAGCCAGATAGTCTCCTTTTTCCATTTTTTCAATACTGATATTCAGATTGTTGGAACGAAGGTTGGACTTCCTTCCTTCTTTTTGATCATGATAAAGCGCCATGATCGTATCGCAATGCATATCAATTACTTTCATAGATTTTCTCCTTCTTCCATAAATATAAAACAATCGGAAGATATGTCAATAAAAAATTCTATCCCATCTGATTTTGATGCATTATTTAAGTCATCTCTTTAATCATGTTAACATAGTAAAAGATGAAAAGGGACTGTATATTTTAGTTTGGAATGATGCTATAATGCAATCAGGGAAGGATATTGAATCACAATCATGAGAAATATAATTCGTGAAAAGCTACTGCCGGACATCTATATCGGTCGTCTTCATTCCTTTGAGGAGTCTTATAGGCAGAACAAAAGTTTTTACAATTATCAAGGTATTACATATCAAATCACCGAAAAACAGGTATTCTGTTATCAATTATTCAGATCTTATATAATTATCTGTGGATTAATTGCCGGAGTATGCGGGAAGATCAACTTAATAAATGTGTTTATCTCTGTTTTTATAAGAGCATTGATCGGTACTGTAATCGGAATTTTTGTGGGAGTTGTGGCTTTGAGACTGTTTATAAAAAAATCAGATAAAAATATTTCACATTCATAGATATTCAATTTTGGGTCAGGTTTGCCAGAAATTATGAAATAAATAGTTTCTGGTTTTTTAATTCTCTAAAAAAACATAACTAAACCGTGTTGTTTTTTGGTGTCACTGGTTATGATTTATAAAAAGAAAGTGCATTGCAACTTATAGTTGCCAAATAGTTGGTAGAAATATTTTGACAAAAGTGGTAACTTTATGGGCATGGAGGAATTAAATCATGAATGAAGATCAATTGGCAAGAAATATCATAAAATATCGTAAAAGAAAAGGGTTATCACAGGAAAAGGTGGCAGAATATTTAGGAGTAAGCCGTCAGGCTGTAAC
>CAZUVT010000010.1:0-28384 GCA_964623925.1 uncultured Erysipelotrichaceae bacterium | reverse complement strand
TGATTAAATTTGAAATTTTATGCGAATGGGAATAATTGAATCTGTTTCTTCATACATTAAACTGAATAAGGGAGGTTTTTTATGGATACAACAGATATTCTTAAGAACATTGGTGAGCGGTGCGGCGGAGATATATACTTAGGAGTTGTAGGGCCTGTTCGAGTCGGAAAGTCCACCTTCATCAAAAAATTTATGGAAAAAGCAGTCATTCCGTATGTTGATGACGAATATGAAAAAGGACGAATGATCGATGAACTGCCGCAATCGGGAGAAGGAAAGACGATCATGACAACAGAACCTAAATTTGTCCCGAATAATGCGGCTACGATCACCTTTGAAGATGGATTTACCGTCAAAGTCCGTTTAGTAGACTGTGTGGGATTTGTGATTCCGGAAGCCAAAGGCTATAAAGATGAAAACGGGATCCGGATGATCCGCACTCCATGGTATGATGAAGCCATTCCATTTAATGAAGCTGCCAAAACGGGAACGGAAAAAGTCATTCAGGATCATTCCACGATCGGAATCGTTGTCACAACGGACGGAACCATTACAGATCTCTCACGAGAATCCTATATTGAAAGCGAAGCAGAAGTCATCGACGAATTAGTTCAGATCGGCAAGCCGTTTATCATCGTCGTCAATTCCAAAGATCCGTCTTCGATCGGATGCAAGGCAATCGTGGACAAGCTGAAAGAAAAATACGATGTACCGGTTATTCCGATGGCGGTATTGAATATGAATGAAACTGATGTTCATACTTTGCTCAGGGAAGCTCTGTATGAATTCCCGATTTCGGAAATCAATGTTGAGATGCCGAAATGGATCACTGTTCTTCATGATGAACATTGGCTCAAGCACAGCCTGGATGAGTCGATCGGTCAATCCATGCAGCAGATCCAGAAATTAAAAGAAGTCGAAGGGATCCTCGACATTCTGGATATGAATGAATATATTGATAAAGCCAGCATTTCGACAGTCGATACCGGAAAAGGAATCGCCTATATCGATATTGCGACAAAATCCGGATTGTATAATCAGGTGCTCAAAGAAATCATCGGTGAGGATATCAGCGATAAAGCACAGCTTTTGGCTCTCATGCAAGATTTTGCAAAAGCGAAAAAAGAATATGATACGATCAGCAGCGCTTTAAAAATGGTCAAACAGACAGGATACGGCTTTGCCTCGGCAAGTCTGCAGGATATCAAACTCTCTACACCTGAACTGGTCAAGCAGCAAGGCCGCTACGGGGTACGGATCAAAGCTGTTGCCCCAAGCATTCATATGATCAAAGTAGATGTGGAAAGCGTATTTGAACCAATCATCGGATCAAAGGAACAAAGCGAGGAACTGATCCACTATCTCTTAAGGGAACAGGGAACGAACGATCAGGCAATCTGGGAATCGGATATCTTCGGCAGAAAGCTTTCTGATTTAGTCAAAGATGGTATGAATTCAAAGCTTTCCATGATTCCGGAATCAGCGCGCATCCGCCTTCAGGGAATCCTGACCCGACTTGTGAACCGCGGTAAAGGAAATGTGATCGCCATTGTCTTGTAAAAGCTTGGAACAAAATGCTCCAAGCTTTTTTATCAGTCTCCTAAATTGTAATTTGCATTTTGAATATTATAGATCAAATTGTTGTAATTGCTGAAGATGAAATCATAGAGTTTGAAGTTTTCATTGGAATAGGCAATCGGCAGTTCATTTTGAATCGCGGCAAATTGGGAGAATAATGCTGTCCATGTTGCATTTCCGACAACCCCATCCACAGCCAGTCCATTGGCAGATTGGAATCTTCGAACAGCGTTTTCCGTTGCCGAGCCAAAGATGCCATCGACCGATAAGGCAGTATTGCCATTGATCTGATTCAAAGCCTGCTGCACTAGACGAACATCCTCTCCTCTTGATCCGTAGCGAAGCGCTGTTCCCGGATACGGCAATGGCTGAGCAGAAGGCGGTGTGACATTTTGAATATTGCGATATACTGAAACCAGTCGATTCCAAGTCACCCTTCCGACGATTCCATCGGCTGTGATTCCCACCCATCTTTGAAAGGCGATCACGGCTGCTTCGGTTGATTTCCCGAAATTTCCATCAATTTTTATAGATGGAATGGCATCAGTAAACTCAGAAATCGTACTCAAAAAGAACTGAATTTCCTGAGTATAGACACTTCGATCTCCCCTTCGGATGCTGAATCCCGGATAATCTCCGATCACCCGATTTATAATTCCTTCCGATCCCAGCTCAGCCAGTTTTTTGACTGCCACATAGATATAGTTGATCTTATACCAGGTCGCATTCCCTACGATGCCATCAACACTCAAATTAAACTGTCTCTGAAAGGCCTTTACACTGTTTTCCGTCTGGATTCCGAAAATCCCGTCTACCGGATAGATCGGTGTAATATTCGGATAATTGATCGCAATACGATTCAACTGATTTTGAATGATCGCAACGGAATCGCTTCTCGTTCCTCTTCTCAAAGCCATTCCCGGATAGGAACCGGCTATCCCCTCGATTCGGTCGGTCTGAACGATCTCAATATCATTGCCGTAATAAGTTCGCAAGATCTCATAAGCATTATATCCCCTATTCGCCAGATCTACTGTTCCCCATTGCTTCATTCCCGGGCATGTTACCTGTTTGCCATCGCAATATTCGGCATAATACGGATCGATCGTATTGACCTTGCGAATATAATTATTGAAAATATCATCGACGATCTCACTGATGCTTTCAAAAATATTTCTTCCGTGTACATAATATTGATCATAAGCAGTTGAATTTGTAATATCAAAGTTATAGCCCTGTGAAGGATACCATTCTGTATAGACTCGGTTCAGCGCCAATGAGATCTGGGCCAGAATATTTGCCCGCAGACTTTCGCGCGGCCATGTCGGATAGATTTCACTGGATGCGACATTTTTTATATAGTCGATGAAAGAAACCGAAACATTTTTTGCCG
This sequence comes from uncultured Erysipelotrichaceae bacterium, assembly GCA_964623925.1. Lineage (GTDB taxonomy): Bacteria > Bacillota_I > Bacilli_A > Erysipelotrichales > Erysipelotrichaceae > CATJXY01. The sequence continues at coordinate 25,413 of CAZUVT010000010.1, read as the reverse complement.
AAGATGAGGGTCTTCCAAGATGAACCCTTATCTTATCCGGAATAACGACCGGATGAAGGATCCGGATACTCACGGGAATGATATCATCCAAAGTGAATGTTTCTCTCAGTCTCGGCGATGCAGAGCGAGTCACATTTTCCCCTAATAAAAGAGCTTGCGGGATCACGATCGTTTCATTGGGTACAACATTGATCTCATTCGGCATCATTTCAATCTTAAGAATGGATGTTTCGCCATCAAATATCTGAACATCATAAATAAGCCTTTCGGTATATTCTTCTTTAAACAATTCCACATTGATCACAGAATAAGGAATTTCAGTATTTGTTTGATCCAATGATTTAGACCGATCCGGTGCCGAAAGTTCGATCGTATCAATCTTTCCTTCCGCATCAGTCACATAAGTCTGATCGATGTCATAATTATCGCTGAATACTCGCACATAAACACCTTCCAAAGGCAATGCTTCCTGTGCGATCGTTGTTTCTATTAACAGTTTTCCTACTCCCATAATAAACCTCCTATATTCCATCCTATGAATCTTTCGTCCTTTTTTTATGGGTAGGTATCTAATCATGAATAAAAAACAAGCATGAACTTAAACATGCTTGTTTTTATCCTCTTTAAACAACAAGTTTTTCAAATGCATTTTTTGCCGCATTCTGTTCTGCCCGCTTTTTGCTGGTTCCCGTACCTCTGCCTAAAATAATATCATCCAGTTTTACGACCACTTCAAATTCCGGACAATTGCTTGGACCTTTTGATCCGATCAACTCATAATGAACTGTTTTTCTGTGATCGCTTTGAACATATTCCTGAAGTTTTGATTTATAATCGGTCGTCGCTTCTGTGGCCGGATGCTTGATCTTCGGCAAGATCACTTCATTCAATATAATATCCACCGGTTCCATTCCGCCATCCAGATATAAGGCTCCAAGCAAAGCTTCAAAGCTGTCAGCCATAATTGACTTGCGATATCTCCCGCCGGTTTTCTCTTCGCCGACACCCAGCTTTAGAAACTCATTTAACTTGAGTTCTGTCACATAGCTTGCCAATGCCTCTTCACATACGAGCTGAGCCCGCGTCGTCGTCATCTGACCCTCATGCATAGGCGGATCCAATTCAAAAATGTGTTTCGATGACCAGAGTTGCAGCACTGCATCACCCATAAATTCCAAACGCTCGTTATCTTCAAAATTTTTTTTATGTTCATTTACATAAGAGCTATGTATAAAAGCCTGATTAATCAAATCATGGTTCTTGACATGAATATTTTTTGATTCCAACCATTCGAATATAGTCATAATCATCCTCCTTATAAATCAATCCATTCCATTTAATTTATCCTGATGCTTGTGAAGATACTTTTTGATTTCATTGTACTTTGGATTCATTATATCATTTAAAATATCTTTTGCATCATTTTTTGCCGTATTGATAATATTTGTATCCTCAAAAATATTGCCTAACACAAAACTCGGCAATCCACTCTGCCTTGTTCCCAAAAAGTCGCCCGGACCTCTTAAGTGAAGATCCTGAGAGGAGATTTCAAAGCCGTCCGTTGTCTTTTCAAGAACATTCAAGCGTTCCAAACTTTCTTCATCAACGCTTGATGTCAACAGATAACAGACTCCCTGCTTATTCCCTCTTCCGACACGACCTCTTAACTGATGCAGCTGACTGAGCCCGAAGCGATTGGCATCATAGATCACCATGCAAGTTGCATTGACGACATTGACTCCCACTTCAACAACAGTTGTGGTCACAAGGATCTGAATCTCGTTCTTACTGAACCGGTTCATGATTTCTTCTTTTTCTTCCCCACTCATGCGTCCATGCAGCAAACCGCACTTCGCCGTATTTTTAAACACCTTGCATAACGATTCATACACCTGGGTCACATTCTTGACATGAAATTCAGGATTTTCCTCAATTGCACTGCAAACGATATAGATCTGTTCTTTTCTTCCCAAAACCTCAAAAAGATCATCTAAGATCGATGAAATCGAATTTTCTTTGACGAGATGTGTTTCGATCGCGCTGCGCCCTTTAGGCATCGTTAAGATCGTAGAAATATCCAGATCACCGTATAAAGTCGTAGCCAATGTGCGCGGGATCGGCGTTGCGCTCATCAGCAGAAAATCAACCTTTTTCCCTTTATCTTTCAGTTTTCGCCGCTGTTCGACACCAAAACGGTGCTGTTCGTCCGCCACAACCAGTCCTAATTCGGCAAAATCAACACTGTCCTGAATCAAACTGTGCGTTCCTACCAGAATATCGATTTCATGGTTTTTCAGCGCCGTCAGGATCTCTTTTTTATCGGCTGTTGGCAAAGATGAATATAAAGTGGCAACTTTTACTGGGGTATTTCTGAAAAGTTCCTTTAAAGATTCTCCATGCTGTTTTGCCAAGATCTCCGTCGGGGCCATTAATGCTCCCTGATATCCGGCCAAGGCAGAAGCATACAGAGCCAAAGAAGCAACCAGTGTTTTCCCGCATCCGACATCTCCCTGTACAAGACGATACATGACACGATTGCTCTGCATATCTTCAAGAATGTCATTGATTGCTTTGATCTGATCATTTGTCAAAGAATATGGCAGCCGGTTGGCCAAACGATAGATATCGTCAAACTGGAACTTTTTTTCAATTCCGCTTACGACTTCTGTATTTTTAGCTTTTGCCGCCAGCATAGACAGGTGAAATTTAAGAAACTCCTCATATTTCAATGCCCGAAGCGCCTGTTTTATCTCTTCATTCGATTGTGGAAAATGAATATAACGCAAAGCAACACGTCTGTTGACAAGTCGATATCTTTGCTGATAAGAAGATGGAATAAAGTCAACGATATGGCTCTGCGAGGCAAGATAGACCTTTTGCATCACTGCTTGAATATCTTTTTGTGCAATTCCTTCTTTTAATGGATAGATTGGGGTAATACCGAGCTGATCTTTCAAAGGTTTCCCGTTCATCTGAAGTGCAGTCACTTTATCGGCGCCTTCATATTTGCCGATGATCGTAACAATCTGCCCCAGTTTGAACTGATTTGTCCATGGACGATTGAAAATCGTTATATGAAAGATATTTTCTTCATTTTCTACATCAAAGCGGCTCATGACACGGCTGCCGAATCGAACATTTTTCACCGAACTGATCATTCTTGCTTCAAAAACGACACGATCTTTGATCTTCCACTGCTCATAAGGAACTATCTCAAGATGTTCATATCGGAAAGGATAATATCCAAGAACATCATCGCTGTTTTTCAATCCTAATCTTTCAAGCATTTCACTTTTTTTAGGTGAAATCTTCATTTCTTTAAAGGTTAACGACATCCCATTCTCCTTCATTTTCAACGTTCCTATTATATCATGGCACAAGGTCTCTTACAAATGAAAACAAGTGTATTTCAAAAATACACTTGTCTGATCTTAACTTATTCAATTCCAATAAAGAACGAGTATACAGGCTGATCTCCCTGAATCACTTCAACCTCACAGTCAAAGTTCTTTTCAATATATCCTGTCACAACGCTCACTTCATCCTCATTGACCCCTTCACCGACGATCAAAGTCACGATCTCATCTTCTTTTGTGATCAACTCTTTGAGCAGCTTGCATGTGGCAACCAATTTATCCGGAGTCGAAACAATGATATCTTTCTCATTGATACCCATGTAGTCGCCTTCTTTGATCTCTAATCCTTCAAAAACGGTATCTTTGATCGCATAGGTGATCTGTCCGGTCTTCACATGTTCAATTGCTTCAGTCATCTCTGCAATGTTATCTTCCTTATCTGCTTCCGGATTAAACATCAAGCACGCTGAGATTCCCTGCGGGATCGTCTTGGTCGGCAATACGGTGATGTCTTCATCACTCATAACATCCTTTGCCTGAGAAGCGGCCAGGATGATATTGCTGTTATTTGGAAGAATAAAGATATGTTCGGCATTTAAGCCTTTGATTGCCGCGACAAAATCTTCGGTTGAAGGATTCATAGTCTGACCGCCGGAAATAACCACATCACAGCGATATTCCTCGAAACACTTCTTCAATCCTTCGCCTGCCGCAACGGTAATCAAAGCATATTTACTTTTAGGCTTCACTTCCTTGACCTCTTCTTTGGAGTTTTCCAGAATCGTATTGTGCTGTTCCGACATATTTTCAATCTTCAGCTTTACAAATTCGCCGTAACGCTGTCCCATCGTCAGCGCTTCTCCCGGTGTCAGTGTGTGCACATGAACTTTTACGATATCGTCATCCTGTACGACAACAATGGATTCGCCAAGCAGAGCCAGGTTCTTTTTCAGCTTGTTCTCCGTGAAAGTCATCTTTCCTTTTGCAGATAAGCGCAAAATGAATTCTGTGCAATATCCGAATTCATCACTTTCCGGAAGAGCAGCGGCACTTGCGGCATCATGGCTGACTTCTTCGGCAGTGATCGGCTTGCCCAAAATAGCAGCATAAAGCCCCTCTAATATAATGACTAATCCTGTTCCGCCGCTATCAACGACACCGACTTCTTTTAATACCGGAAGAAGATTCGGTGTATTATCCAAACTGATATGACAGAAAGAAATCAATTTCTCAAAATATTCTTCGATCGTACACATCGGATTTTCTTTAACATAATTCAAAGCACGCGTGCTGCCTTCGCGGATGACCGTTAAGATCGTTCCTTCTACCGGTCTCATAACCGCTTTATAGGCAACTTTTGACCCTCTGGCAAAACCATTTGCCAGCTGCTCGACATTAATTTCGCTGTTCCCTTCGATTCCTTGATAAAAACCGCGGAAGATCTGGGAAAGGATGACACCTGAATTGCCTCTTGCCCCCATCAGAAGACCTTTAGACAGCGCTTTTGCCACTTCGCTCAAGCTATCCGATAAGCATTTTTTACTATCATTTACACCTGAGGAAAAAGTCAAAGACATATTTGTCCCCGTATCTCCATCCGGAACAGGAAAAACATTCAAAGCATCCACTTCTTTGTGATGATTTGAAAGATTGCTGGAAGCACTATCCAACATGGTTTTAAAAAGCTGACCATTTATCGTATTCATCGTATGCCTCCAACTATTCTACCACTTTGATTCCCTGAACAAAAACATTCACTTTGCTGATTTCCTGTTCAAGTGTTTTTTCCAAAATGTATTTCACCTTGCTCTGAACTGCTGCAATGACTTCGGTGATCTTCACACCGAAGCTGACAATAATATATAGATCCAATTCCAGTCCGTCATCAGAATTTCTGACTACGACCCCTTTTGAATAATTGTCTTTTTTCAAAAGCTCTGCAAGTCCGTCTTTCAGAAATTTCTGAGAAGCCATTCCGACTACACCATAACATTCGGCAACAACTCCGCCTGCCAAGGTAGCAACTGCTTCTTGAGAGATATTGATATTTCCAAAACTTGTAACTCTTTCTATAGACATAAGAGTCCCTCCTTTTAAATCCAAAGTATTATACCATAAATTGTTTGAATATGGAAATAATGATCGAGTTTCACATAAATTTCATTATTCCACTACTGCAGGTTCTTCTTGATCCTCCCCATCTTCCTCCGGATCCTCTTCTACAGGCGGCGGATTGACAAAAGAGCAGTCATCGCCCCAGACATTCCCGGTCATATCATCTACATACAGGCAGTGAATATTGGGATTTAAAGAAGAAAGGATCCCGTTATACCCTTCCAAAGAGGCAAGTCCGAAAGAGCTTGTGTAAATGCTCAATCCATCGATCGTAATCAATTTCATAGCTGTTTCGTCATAGGGTTCTTCCCGATGATGGATCTCAGCAATCTTTCCCAGCAGTTTATCATCCAAAGCATTCAATTCTTTGGCAATCTTAACAAGCGCCTCACCCGTAAATCCGTTTATGTACGGCAAATGAACGATCAATTCTGCTTTTTCATCTTCCAGTGCTCTCATTGATCCATCTTCAAATAAGACCTGCGGTCCTTCGCGATACAAATATCCGACAATCTTTTTCTCAGTGATCGCAATTTCAATATTCCCATTTGCATGTTTTTTAACCGTACAGTCTTTGATGATCGGATCTTTCAGCAAAGTATGTTCGCTATATTTTTCAAAAACAAGCCAATATCGGGTGGAATAAGATAATCCCAATATCTCCATCACTTCTTTTTCTGAATAATAAATATTCCCGCTAAATGATATGCTTTTGATCAAACTTCCATCGCTTCTGAAGAAGACCGTCAAAGCCAAAAAGAAGGATAAGATCATCGCAAGAATGTAGATTTTCGGCTTGGCATGAAGAATCCGAAAACGAGCTCGTGCTTCGTTTTGTTTTTTTATAACGACATCAACCGAACTCTTTTGCTCTTCTTCTTTTTTCATCCTGCGTAATTTAATCATTCCAATTAAACTTCTCCACTTCCATTACTAGATCTTCATTCAATTCCTGCTTAGCGCGCCTCTGGATTTCTTCTGCTAAAGATAGAAAATCCTTGGCTTTCGCATTTCCCAGATTCACAATAAAATTAACATGTTTTTCACTGACTTGAGCATCTCCGACTCTTTTGCCTCGAAATCCCAATTCTTCAATGATCTTCCAGGCAAATTTTCCTTCCGGATTTCTAAATACAGAACCGGCATTATAATGATCCAAAGGCTGAGTTTTCATTCGTCTCTCCCTGCGGTCATCCATAATCTCTCTGATTTCATCCGGCGACTTCGGACTTAATGCGAACTGAACAGCTAAAATGATCCAATCCGGATGAACATGAAAGACACTTCTTCGATATTCAAATTGACATTCATCCGCCTTGATCCATTCGCATTTACCATCGCGGTAGATATAGACTTTTTCCAAGACATCTTTCATATTGGACTTGTATGCACCGGCATTCATATAGGTAACACCGCCAACAGTAGCGGGGATCCCGCTGGCAAATTCAAGACCTGAAAGACCTTTTTTCATCGCTTCATAACTTAAAGTGATAATGGAACATCCGGCTTGAGCCACCAGTTTTTCTCCATCAAAATAGTATTCATTGAAATAGCGATCCAAACGGATAATGACACCTTCATAATCCTCGTCACTGCACAAAAGATTGGACCCTTTTCCGATCATCTTATAGGAAACCTTTTTTTTCAAAAGAATGTTCATGATCTGACTGAGAGCCAGTGCATTTTTAGGATAAACAACAGCACGTGCGATTCCTCCTATTCTCAAGGTCGTACAAGCAGATAAAGGAACATATTCCGAAACATCGCCATATAGAGCGACCTCTTTTACGATCTCATCCATGATAGTCTCCTTTCAATTCCTTGATCCAGCGAATCATATCTTCGCTTGCATGCGTAAATCCGCATTTTAAAGCCGCTTCACTCATTGCATGAAATTTTTGTTCATCCAGAAGAATTTCTTCCATCTTTGAAATAACAAATTCCGGAGTCAGATCTTTTTCCTCGATCATGAAGCTGGCCCCTTTTTCCATCAGCACTTTTGCGTTAAGCACCTGATGATTATTCGGAACATAAGGACTTGGTATGATAATGGATGGCAATCCCAACGCCGTAATTTCGGCAGCTGTAGTTGCACCGCCGCGGGCAATCGTAAAGTCCACATTGCGCATTACCTTAAGTCCATCGATATAAGGAACGACATGAACGCATTCATTTCCTTTAAATTTCTGAATAAAACTATCATAAGAAGCTTTTCCCGTGACATACAGCACCTGGTAGCGCTTATTCTTTAACTGGTTCAGCATTTCGATCATTTTTTCATTGACACTTTCCGATCCCAGACTTCCCATCACAATCACGACACTTTTCTTTTTAGGATCCAGACCGACTTCTTTTAAAACAGAGCGGTCTTTCATCATCAGCGCCGCTTCAGAAGCACGCGGATTTCCTAAGATGCGAGTCTTTTCTTGCGGAAACTGCTTCAAGTTCTCATCATAACATCCGACGATCGCATCCATATATTTCGCCAAAAAGCGATTTGCCTTGCCGGCATAAGAATTCTGTTCATGAATCATTGTCGTCACTTTGGCATGATGCGCAGCTAAAAGAATCGGAACACTGATATAGTTTCCAAAGCCGATAGCCAGATCCGGCTTAAAATCCTTGACGATCTTGCGGCAATGAAAATAGGCATTCATCAACATGAGTGCCGCTTTCCCCTTATCCAACAGCGATCCGTTCAGTCCTTTACAGTTTATTGATCTATAGCGATATCCCAATGCCGGAATCATTTGTGCTTCCATTCGGTCCGTACTTCCGACAAACAGGAATTCATGTTTGGAATTTTCCTTTTTTAAAGCTTCAACCAGGGATAATGCCGGATAAATATGTCCGCCTGTTCCTCCTGTAGCAATTAAAATACGCATACTTTCACACCCTAACATTTAACATTATATCATGTACACTTTTTTGTTTAAAGTTTTTTATGAGCTTTTTGCAATGCTCATCAATAAGCCTAAAGAAGCCATGATCATGATCAAAGAGCTTCCGCCGTATGAAATAAGCGGCAATGTGATTCCCGTTACCGGAAATAATCCGACGACCACTCCCAGATTGATCAAAACCTGAATGGCAAACAAGGCAATAATTCCCACTGCCACATAACACAGAAAAGGATCTTTAGCCTCTTTGGCGATCTTGATTCCCTGAATCAAAATCAGCACATAGACTCCGACAACAAGCATGCATCCGATCCAGCCTAATTCTTCGGCAATGATTGCAAAAATGAAATCCGTCTGGGGTTCGGGAAGATAAAAATATTTCTGCATGGAATGATCAAATCCCGCTCCTAAGATCCCACCTGGCGCAATGGCATACAAAGACTGAATAATCTGAAATCCGCTGCCCAAGGGATCTTGCCAAGGATCCAAAAAAGACAAGATCCTGGCCAATCGATAGGGTGCAGAAAGAATCAAGGCACCAAGACCGATCACGCCACATGAACTCAAAATAACAAAATATCGAAATGGTGCAGCACTGGAATAAACGATGACAACAATAGCACAGACCATGACAAGTCCGCTGCCGAAATCCGGCTGTAATAAGATCAAACCAAATCCAAGCAAGGTCCAAAAAGACGGAATCAACAGATCCTTCTTAAATGTTTTGATCCGGTCTTTTTTTGAAAGATAATCCGAAACAGACAAGATCAAAGCCAACTTAAAAAATTCCGAAGGTTGAACAAGGAAGCTTCCGACACCAAACCAGCTTCGCGATCCATTGCGCTGAACTCCCAATCCCGGAATCAAAACTAAAACTAATGAGACATAACAGAGAATCAAGATCTGCTTCTGATATTTTCGCAGTTTTTGAAGATCTAATCGGGAAGTGATCGACATCGCTATGAAGCCCAGCCCCGCAAAAAGGATCTGTCTTGAAACATAATGAAATTCATCCTTGTATTTAAACTGTGCCCATACTCTGCTTGAGGAATAAATCATAACGATTCCGGTCAATACAAGCACAAAGATTTCAAGCATCAAAAGTCTTGTCTTTCTATGAAACATTCAATCACCCACTTATTCAAGTATATGATTTCCCTGTCCAAACAAGACATACTTTTATTTATTTTAGCGGATCATGATCAAAGCACTTTATCTTCCAAATTGATCCACTTGATGGTCTTTTCAGCCAGATACCAGGAAACAAACGGATTGATTGCGACAAGATACAGCAACATAAGGATGCAAGGTATCAGCTGATAAGTCCACATTCCGAAAAAAAAGGAAATGATAAGCGAAAGAAACCATGCTAAAAGTCCATAAAGCGAAGACAACAGCATAAAATAGAAAATGTAATACAGAAATCTCATACAAGCTCCTTCTTTCCTTCATTTTTCATGGTGCTATTATATAATGTTTTCTGCTTTTCTGTCAAAGAAAGATCAGTCTCTGATCAAAATATCAAAGAATTTATTGAATAGTCCCTGATTTCATCAAGAATACACAAAATCATCCTATAATAAATAAGGTGATAACCTTGAATACTATCTTTCTTAGATTGATCCGGCAGAGCCTGCCTTCGATGCTGATCCTCTTGCCATGTTTGATCGTGATCCGGATCCTCTATCTGCATGCATTTCATAAAACCGTCGACATTAAACATGAGATCCTCTTTTTCATCTTCCTCTGCTGGATCGTACTCATGGTTTCCTTGACGATGCTAAGCGAGATCCAGTTCACCCTTCATGGAATCTATGTCAACCCATCCGGCCTTACCGGAATCAACCTGAAGCTTTTCAGAGTATTTAAAGATGTTCAGATCATTGCTTTTAAAAATGGGTACTGGCCTTACTTATGGATCAATTTCATCGGAAATCTACTTCTCTTTATCCCCCTTGGCTTTCTGTTGCCGCTTTTATTCAAGTCCTGTTCCTTTTTAAAAGTATTCCTTTATTCTTTCCTTTTTTCCTGCATGATCGAAATCATTCAATTGATGCTTCCAAGAGGAACGGATATTGATGATGTGTGGCTGAACAGCTTAGGTGGTATAATAGGATGGATCTTATTTAAGATTTTTAATTCAATGAAAAATAAAGTTTAGGAGGTCATTATGTGCGGACGTTATATTTATATCGATGAAAACAATCAACAAATGAAGCTGAGACTCGATCAATTAAAAAAGTTTTTTTCAGAAGATGAACTGAAAGAGCTCTCCCTTCATGAAGTTTTTCCTTCACAGAAAACCCCGGTTTACATCGCTCAGAATAATGAATTCATTCCGAAAATCATGAGTTTTGGATACAAGAGCCATTACAAAAAAGGTCTTATCATCAATGCGAGATGCGAAACCATCAAAGAAAGACCGACTTTTTGTGATGATTTTTTCAACCGAAGATGCATCGTGATCGCTTCCAGTTATTTTGAATGGGATAAACAAAAGCTGAAACATGAATTTAAAAAAGAGGATTCCCTTCTGTACATGGCAGCCATTTACAATCAGAATGATCAAATGGTCATTTTAACAAGAAAAGCCGAGAACAACAGTGCCGAGATCCATGAACGATGTCCTTTGATCCTTTCTTATGATCAAGCGATCGAATACTGCAATTATACATTAAAGGGACAGTTCCCTGCTCCGATCTTGCAAATTGAAGCATGCAAATAAAAAACTGGGATGATCAAACTGATTTTGAATCAATCACAGTTTTTTTATGTTCTTTTCCTTACTCGTCAAACAATTGTCCATTAAAGCTGATATGAAGATGTTCATAAGCTTTTGGTGTGGCCACCCTTCCACGCGGTGTTCGATTGATAAATCCGATTTGGATCAGATAAGGTTCATAGACATCTTCCAAGGTCATCGGTTCTTCCTGAATGGCACTTGCCAAAGCCTCTAAACCGACCGGTCCACCTTTAAAACGCTCAATGATGCCTCTCAAATAACGGATATCGACATCATCCAGTCCCAAGCTATCCACTTTCAAGCGATCCAAAGCCAATCTGGCAACTTCCAGCGAAATGACACCATTATTCATGACCTGGCCAAAATCCCGGACACGGCGGAATAAACGGTTGGCAATACGCGGAGTTCCGCGTGAGCGCTTGGCAATTTCTATAACAGCTTCCTTATCGATCGGCACATTCAAAACCTTGGAAGTTCGCAAGACGATCTGAGAAAGCTGCTCTTCAGAATAATATTCCAGTTTCGAAATGATACCGAAACGATCTCTCAGAGGTGCAGTCAGATCACCGGCCCGGGTCGTTGCCCCAACCAAAGTAAATGGCGGCAGATCCAGGCGGATCGATCGGACAGTAGCTTCTTTGCCCACTACGATATCGATGCAAAAATCTTCCATGGCCGGATAAAGTACTTCTTCCACCATCTTCGGTACACGATGGATCTCATCAATGAATAAAACATCCCCTGCTTCCAAAGAGGAAAGAATGGCGGCAAGATCTCCGCTTTTTTCAATGCTGGGTCCACTTGTCACCCGGATCTTCCCCTGCATCTCATTGGCAATGATATTCGCAAGCGTCGTTTTTCCAAGTCCCGGCGGCCCATAAAGCAAGACATGATCCAAGGCTTCATTTCTCTGCTTGGCAGCCTGAATAAAAATACGCAGATTCTCTTTTAAGGAATCCTGACCGACATAATCATCTAAAGATTGCGGACGCAGCGATTCCTCTTCTTCATTATATTCTAAATTTGCAGACATCAAACGGTCTTCCATAGCTTACACTCCCTTTTGTTTCAGCAAATACTGAAGTCCCAAGCGGACATATTCATCTGTTGTTTTTCCTTCTTCCGATTTAAGCGCTTTGATGACGCCACTCAATTCAGCCGGCTTATAACCCAATGCTTTCAGGGCTCCGATCGCATCATCCAATTCCCGATTCAGGATCTCTTTCTTGTCTGCATTTTCCGGATGAACAAGTTTTCCTTTCAAATCAAGAATGATCTGAGAAGCAGCCTTCGCTCCAATGCCCGGCATTTTCTTCAGTGCATTGACTTCTCCCTGCTCGATCGAATTGATCAATTGATCGAGCGAGGCAGCGCCTAAGATTCCCATCGCCGTTTTAGGACCGATCCCTTTGACACTGATCAGTTTCTCAAACAAATCTTTCTCTTCCATACTTATAAAGCCAAACAAGCTGTTTTCATCTTCACGGATGTGCTGGTACGTATAAATCAATACTTCCTGATTCAGACGGATCGCATCCGGATGAGCGAAATAGATTTCATATCCGATTCCCTGATTCTCAACAACGACTGTATTTAATGTATAAGAAAATACTATTCCTTTGATAAAGGCTATCATGTATATCACCGCTTTTTATTCTATCATAAATCTATCCTTAATTACCACCTTTTTAAACATAACTTTAAATTCAGATTCTATCGTTTTGTTTTCACAAACATTTTAGTCTAACAAATCTAATTCGTGGTATAATAAAACTCACTAAGGAGAATTTCATGAAAAAGATCAAAGCCTTTGTTCATTCTCATTTGTATCTCACCTGCTTTATGATTCCTTTCCTATTGCAGGGATCGATCCTGCTTGTCGCAATGGCAGCGGGCGGATTTACTTTTGCCAGCAATGACTGCTATTATCAATATGTTCCCTTTTTCACTTCTCTTTTAAATAAGCTGAAAAACGGATCTTCATTTTTCTATACAACTGTATCCGGCATGGGATTTGATTTCTATACTTTTGCCTGTTATTATCTGTTCAGTCCATTTAATCTGCTGATTCTTTTATTTCAAGAAGATCAGATCCTCCTGTTTATCAATTTGCTGATTCTGCTTAAAGTTTCATTAAGCGGACTTTCAATGGCTTTTTATTTAAAAAAATCATTTGATCCGATTCCGGATCCGATCGTGCTTGTCGCAAGCCTGTGTTATGCTTTAAGCGGTTATGTGCTCGGATATCAATTCAATGTGATGTGGCTGGACGGCATACTATTATTTCCGATCCTCATTTTCGCAATGAATGAATTGATGAGGCAAAAAAAGAAAATTCTTTATATAGCCTTGCTGGCACTCGCCATCATCTCAAATTATATGATCGGATATATGATCTGTCTGTATCTATTCCTCTACTTCTTTACCTGTCATTTTGAATCAATCAGCGATTTCATACAAAAAGGGATCCGCTTTGCATGCTGTTCGATCCTATCTGCCATGATCTCTTGTTTTGTATTGATACCCTCCTATCTTTCTTTATCGGAAATGAAAGTCGTAAAAGGAAACACGCCGGGCTTATCTTGGATTGGTTCTTTTTATGATGAACTCTCTTCATTTTTATTTCTTAAAGCTCCCAATGGCATCACCTTTGATCGTGAATGCGTCAATTTATACTGTACAATCTTCATTTTAATCATAGCGGCGGCCTATTTTCTTTCAAAAAAGATCAATTGGAAAGATAAATTAAGAAAAGCATTCCTTCTATCTATTCTTTTCATCAGTTTCAACAATGAACTGCTCAATTTCATCTGGCACGGCTTTCATAAACAAAGCGGGATTCCGAATCGTTTTTCATTTATGATGATCTTCTTATTGATCCAGACCGCTGTCGAAGTCCTGAAAAAAGGCGTTTTAAACAAAAAACAGATCCTCGCATCCGGTTTTCTTGTGCTCAGCTTTATTTTTCTGGTCGCTTATCAGGCCGACCTTCTTCCGATCATCTGGATCTCTTCCTCAATTTTAACGATTTTGTATATGGTGATCCTGATCAAAAGAAAAAAGATTCCTGTCATCCTGATCACCCTTGAGATCTTCATCATGGCCTGTCTGACCTTCTGCAATACCGGAGGCAAGACAAGCTATGGAATCTATGCTTTAAAAGAAGATTATGCCCTGATTAAAGAAGCCGGTTATCACCGTTTAAAGATACAGGATCTGGATGAAGCACAAGAAAAAGCTTTGAATAACCGCATCAGCAAATTAGAATTTAAAGATCTGTTTGATTTTCAGAAATTATTGGAATTAAGAAACGATCTCAAAGAATACGGTATGAGAAACAGCATCAACGAATCTTTCATTTATGATGTTCCTGCCATTTCGATGTTCAATACTTTCTGTAATCAAAATCTTTCCTCTTTCTATATCAAAACCGGAAACACAGGATCATCCAATACCTTGAAGATGTTCGGCGACAACAGTGTCATGGATATGCTTTTGGGAATTGAAGCAACCCTCGTCAAGAAACAGGAAACCGATCCTCTGATCTATGAAACGCTGCAAGAGACAAAACAGCTTCGCATCGATGTAAACAAATATGCCCTTCCTTTGGGATACATCATAAACGAAGAAGTTTCCCTTGACTCGCTTGCCCAGTCTGATCCCTTTGAAAATATGAACACGATCACTAAAAAAATCGCAGATCAAGTTATCTATCAACCGATTTCTTCCAAATATCTGAGTGCTGATTGTACGATCACTTCGAAATCCAATCACAGCTTCACTTATAAGAGTGAGAATAAATCCAAAGTCATTTATGAACTTGTTCCTACTGACAAGGTTCTCTATTTCTATTATAACGGTTCTGATTGTTCCAGCGTTGAATTATCGCAAAATGATGAGATCATCAAAACATTGACTCTAGATAAACGGATCCATAAAATCGATATTTCGGATCCTTCAAGCAAAGTCACCATTACCTTTCACATCAAATCAAAAAAAGACGGAACCTGTCGATTTTATTGGGCAGGTTTAGATGAAGCAGCATTTTATGATACCTATACATTTTTGTCACAGAATACGCTTCAAGTCAATCATTTTGAAGATGGAAAGATGAATGGAACCATTTCTTGCAGCAAAAGCAGCAAGCTGTTAGTTACCATTCCGATCTTAAATGGATGGACAGTTTCGGTCGATGGTATCAATGTTGAAACCTCTGATTTTGCCAATGCCTATTACATCCTGAATCTTGAAAAAGGAACCCATGAAATCGAATTCACTTATCGGACTCCCGGATTTACACTCGGATGCCTGATCAGTTTATCAGGGCTCATTCTTCTAGGCATCCTCTGTTATCAAGAAAAGAAATCATCTCAAATAAAAAAGTCACAGCACTGAATCTTCAGCCTGTGACTTTTATCTTATTTAGGAGAATCGATATTGGATGTATCTTTTACCAAGACATCGTGTGCTCCGCCTTCGATAATCGAAGTCGAAGAAACAAGCGTCAGTTTCGCTTTCTGCTGAAGCTCCGGAATACTCAGTGCTCCGCAGTTGCACATCGTCGATTTAACCTTGTATAATGTGATCTGAACATTTTCTTTCAATGGACCGGCATATGGAACATAGGAATCAACCCCCTCTTCAAAGCTCAATTTAGACGCTCCGCCTAAATCGTATCTCTGCCAGTTGCGGGCACGATTGCTTCCTTCACCCCAATATTCCTTATAATATGTACCGTTAATGGATACCTTGCGAGTCGGACTTTCTTCAAAACGGCTGAAATATCTTCCCAGCATAACGAAATCAGCTCCCATAGCCAAAGCTAATGTGATGTGGTGATCATAAACGATACCGCCATCTGCACAGATCGGAACATAGATTCCGGTTTCCTTGAAGTATTCATCTCTCGCCTTAGCGACTTCGATCACTGCAGTTGCCTGACCGCGTCCGATTCCTTTTGTTTCACGAGTAATACAGATCGAACCGCCTCCGATACCGATCTTGATGAAATCGGCTCCGGCTTCAGCCAAGAATCTAAATCCATCCGCATCCACAACATTGCCTGCTCCGACTTTGACTGAATCACCGTAATTTTCACGGATCCAATCGATCGTTCTCTTCTGCCATTCGCTGAATCCTTCTGAACTATCGATGCAAAGAACATCTGCTCCGGCATTGACAAGAGCCGGGACACGCTCTGCATAATCGCGCGTATTGATTCCTGCTCCGACAACATAACGCTTAGCCGGATCCAATAATTCATTTGGATTTTCCTTGTGAGAATCATAGTCTTTTCTAAATACCAGGAAACAAAGATTTTGATCATCGTCCACGATCGGAAGCGTGCTCAATTTATGTTCCCAGATCAGGTCATTACATTCACTCAATGTATTGTTGACATGTCCTGTAACAAGTGATTCAAATGGTGTCATAAAAGACTGGACCGGTGTATCCAAAGACATTCTTGAAACACGGTAATCACGGCTTGTAACCATGCCCAGCAGTTTTCCGTTCGGTGTTCCGTCTGCAGTTACAGCCATCGTTGAGAAGCCCTTTTCTTCGACAAGATCTAATACATCTTTAAGGGTCGCATCCGGTCTTAAGTTCGAATCGCTTACAACAAATCCGGCCTTATAACGCTTGACTCCTCTCACCATTGCAGATTGTGATTCAATGGATTGAGAGCCGTAAATAAATGCGATTCCGCCCTCTTTTGCCAAAGCAATTCCCATTTTCTCACCTGATACTGACTGCATGATTGCAGAGATCATCGGAATATTCATCGTAAGCGGACATTCTTCCTGACCTTTTCTGTATTTGACAAGCGGCGTGCTCAAATCAACACGATCCGGAATGCATTCACTGCTCGAGTATCCGGGTATTAAAAGGTATTCATTAAAAGTGTGTGAAGGTTCATTGAAATAAATTGCCATTTTTCTCTCCTTTTCTATTTGTCGATATTATACTCGTTTTTTTTAAAATTTCAACAAGTAATTTAAAATATTGATTCATTCCCGTAAAAAATAAGGACACATGACCTTTTAAATATCTCTTCAAGATTTAGAAAAGATTGAATTTTTATACAATTGTGATAGAATACTGATATTGGAAAGGACGGGTGATAAAATGAAAATTCATTTAACGATGCGACCCGCACTGTCCATTTTCTGACTGCAATATAACTCATAAAATAAAGGAGATAAGATATGAAATTAAATAATAGTTTCTTTTACACATTGCGAGAAAATGTAAAAGATGAAGACTCAGTCAGCGGCAATCTTCTTGCCCGATCCGGAATGATCCGCAAAAATTCTGCCGGTGTCTATATGATCATGCCGATGGGATATCGCGTATTAAACAATTGTATCAACATCATTCGTGAAGAAATGAATAAAACCGGTGCTCAAGAGCTTCTCATGCCGGCTTTGATTCCGGAAGAAACTTATGTCGCATCCGGACGCCGTGAAGGCTTTGGAAACAGCATGTTTTCCTTAAAAGACCGATTTGGAAAACCATATGTACTCGGACCGACGCATGAAGAGCTGTTTGCGGTAGCCGCCGGCTTGAAGATCAAGTCATACAAGGATCTACCATTTAACATCTATCAATTCCAGACAAAATTCAGAGATGAGGCCCGGCCGAGATTCGGATTGATCCGTGTCCGTGAATTCATCATGAAAGACGCTTATTCTTTTGATAAAGATTATGAAGGCCTGGATGTTTCTTATCACAAGATGTTCGAAGCTTATAAAAAGAGCTTTGATCGGATGGAAATCGATTATAAGATCGTCAAAGCAGATACCGGTGTCATGGGCGGACTTTTATCCGAAGAATTCCAGGCTGTAACAGATATCGGAGAAGATGTTCTTGTCTTATGCGATCAGTGTGATTTTTCCAGCAACCTGGAAATCGCCGAATGTGTTCATGAAAAGAACCCTTCTGCTGAAAAACATCTGGAAAAAGAAATGGTTTTGACTCCGCATGCTAAAACGATTGAAGAAGTCGCTTCTTTCTTCAATAAAAAAGCACAGGATTTTGTAAAAACGCTGATCTATCAGGTTGATGGAAAGCCTGTTGCGGTTTGTGTCAGAGGAGATCGCGAAGTCAACGAAACCAAGATCAGAAAATTATTGAATGCAACCACGGTCGAATTGGCCGATTTCGATACAGTTCAAACTGTAACCAATGCGAAAGTCGGATTTGCCGGACCGGTCGGATTGAATATCCCGGTCATTCTTGATAACGAGATCGAAAACATGGCAAATTTCATTGTCGGAGCAAATAAAACCGATTACCATTATGTCAATGTAAATCTCGAAGACTTTACCCCTGCTCATATTGCGGATATCCGTCAGATCCAGGAAGGCGATCGCTGTCCTTGCTGCGGCGGAAAGATCTATTTCAAAAAAGGAATCGAAGTCGGCAATACATTCAAGCTCGGAACAAAATATGCTGAATCCATGAACCTATACTATTCCAATCAGGAAAACCAGTTGAAACCGGTCGTCATGGGAAGCTATGGTATTGGACCAGCACGATGCATGGCTGCTTTGGCAGAACAGAAAGCCGATGATAAAGGAATCGCATGGCCGATGAATATCGCTCCATATAAAGTCGCTATCGTTGTAATTTCAACAAAAGATGAACAACAGATGGAATTCGCTGAAAAACTGCATGATCAGCTATCTGCACTCGGTATCGAACCGATCTTAGATGATCGTGACGAACGTCCGGGAGTCAAGTTCAAAGATATGGATCTGATCGGAATTCCTTGCCGTATCACAGTTGGTAAAAAACTGAATGAAGGCTTTGTAGAATTCAAGATGAGAAGCGACGATGAAGCAACCCTGATCCGTATCGATGAAATCGTCGATAAGATTAAAGAGATTACAAAATAATGAGTTATTTCAATGGAAATAGTCAATTTTTGACAAATCATGCATATTCGACTGAAGTTCAATAAAATATGGTTCTATAAAAAGGATCTCTATCATTTCGTGTGAATGCACCAAATGGTAAAGACCCTTTTTCTTTGTCATATGGTTATGGATTACTTTAACCTATTTATTAAATTTTTTCCTATAACCTTGATATTGAATCATAAAGCATAAGAATTCAATAAAAGTGGCTGATATCCTCAAGCTTCCGCTATAAAACGGAGCCGATGAAATAATGAGCAGATTCCAAAAAGAAACTTTTCTCCTGAGAAACGATCCGGATGTGACTGAAGGAACTTTTTCTGTAAAAAGAATCTTCACAACATCTCGATTGCAGAATGAACAGTCATTCATGAAGAAATCCGTATATGCCGGATAACAGACAAATGTAAAAACCAAATCTGTAACTAATAAAATCCCCATTGCTATACAAACCTTTTTGAATTCTTTCCTTATCTGAAAATAAGAAATCATCAGAAGAATCAGAATACAGATTATCTGTCTGAAAAAAGGAAGTACATATAAAATTAGTGTTTCTTTTATAAATGGATGAGTCATTGCCTGATAGAGTTCATATAAAACCAAGCAATGAATAAAGATCTTTAATGTTATTAAAATCAAAGCAAGCCATCTCTTTTTGATCAAGATAGAAAGGATCAATAATAAAATCAAAATCCATTCGAGCTCCCCTAATTTCGTATAAATTGTTACAGGTATCATTTTCATCACTTCCCTTTTACCGTAAATGCATGAAATCATACGAAAAATTTTATTATTTAAGAATCAAGAAATAACAAAATCAATGCCCTTAATTTAATATGTTCTTTAGATATCCGATATGAAGCAGTTCGTTTCTATTCCAAAATCAGTGAGATTACTTCATAAAACTCAATATTTCTTTCATTTGGAATGATCTATTTTACCAATTCAACACACATCTGTGTGATTTGTTCAGGGACTCCGCATGGGATATTGGTAGCTGCACTTTCAAAGCTGTTTCCGGCTTCTTCTTTGTTATACAGATAGCCGACTGAATAGTTTGAATATCCCCAGAAGATCGGACAGGAAACATCCATCGCTTTCTTGATCTGAAGACCGAATGTTGAAAATAATTCAGCAGGCATCGTCAAGACTTTGAGATCTCCCATCTTGATGACAGAACCTTGAAGATCCATGATAAATTCACATCCTTCCGGATCCATCATGGCATGCTCCAGTGCGGAATTGAATACTCTTCTGAGATCAGCCGTCGAAGCATTTTTGATCTTTTCATGAATATCTTCGATCTGTTTCTGTCTCTGTTCTTTTGTGGTAATATAGGTTTCTTTAAACTGATATCTAGTAATTTCCATTCGGTCGATATTCAGTTTTACTTCCTCTGTCTTAAGATCGATCCGGCTTAATAGCCCATCACCTACTCGCTTTAATTCCGCAAGATCATTTCCCTGCCGGCAGCAGCGATTGCTCATATCTCCTGCTGCTCCAACCATGACGATCGGATAAACACCGGATCTTTTCTCGATTCCTCGTGCCAGATACCCCACCAAATCAGAAGTCAGTGCCCTTGAATTTTGGAAATTGACAACTGTTGAATGACAGGCAAGGGTCAGGATCTCCCCTTTTACTTCCTGATTCTTATCTCTGAATTCTACAAGACGGATCTCGGTATCTCCTTCTTTATCAAGACCGTTGCGGTTTGAATAAAATCCTGATCCATCATAGGTTCTGGTATAGGCTTCGACTTCGCATAAGCCTTTTTTTAATGCCTGTTCTACTGCATCACAAACTTCATCCATCACATAAGAAATATATCCTTCATCTGCTTTTCTGCCCATCATCGAACCCAGCATGACGGCACAGTGAGAATGAGTATAGCCAATATTGATATGGTCCTTTGGTATCCCAAATTGTGCTTCCAAGCGCTCACGGAGCTCATCTGATACTTTCTGGGTCGTTCCGATCGCATCAAGTGTGACCCATAGTGCTCTTGTTCCTTCCACCTCTAAGACTAACACGGTTGCGAACTGATCATCCGCAACTTCTTCAGCCCAATGGCGGTTTGGCATAATGATCGGGAAAAATCTTCCTCTCGGTGTAATCTTCACATTAGCTTGACTTATTTTCAACATCTTAACTTCACCCTCTTTTCTGATTTCATTATAACATTGAAATTGTGATTGGCAACATCCTGATCACATAACTGTTTTCAGATTTTGAAAATAAAAAAGCCGGATCCGGCTTTTAATGCTTCTCTCTATGAATCAGTTCAACAGCTCTTGCGGCAGCTGAACCCACAGCACCGCAAACGATTGCTTCGATCAATCCCTGAATTCCGACAAGCAGGATAACAAACATGATCGGATTCGATGCTCCGTTCAGCGAAACGAGTCCTTGGATATACTCGCTGTTATAAAAGATCAGGACGATATACCCCATAAAAAACAGCGTGTTGAGCAAAGGTGCGGCCAACGCGGCAAGAATATAGCTGAGCTTGTTTTCTTTTAACAGTTTTTTCAGCAAGCGATAGACGAGTCCGGTACAAAATCCCATCAGGATCCTGGTTCCGATACACAAGATAAAAGTATGGATAAAAGAAATGCTCAAGAGCGTTGATGTCATTGCAGAAGCTCCTGTCAATGCATCTTTGAAGCTGATGATTCCAAATACCCCGCCTAGGATCGCACCTGCTGAAGGACCTAGCACAATGGCTCCGACTGCAATCGGAACAGTCAGAAAAGACATGTACAGAGGCCCGACAGGAACACTTCCCAAGCCGATTGCCTTCATCGCAACTTCAACTGCAATTAACAGCGCAAGCTGAGTCATGAGGCGAACATTCAATTTTTTTTGATTCATTACTATTTCCTCCTACTACCATCCTGCCAAGGCAGGTACAGTGTATCAAATGAATACCTAATAACTATAAAATCTTTTTTGAAAAATTGCAAATAAATTTTCAGATATAGTTTATCCGCGATTCTTTTTTCTGATTACGCCAATCAGTTTTAATATAGTCTGAGCGACACTGACACCCAAAGCAATGGCTCCGGCATCCGCTATGGCACCAAGACAATACATGACCGACTGACTCATATTTCCTTTGATGATTTCCTGCATCGTATAATACATCATTCCTCCGGGAACCAATGAAATGACACCGCAGATAAAAAATGAAGTAACCGGCGTCTTTTCGATCCGTGCCATCACTTCGCAATAGAAACTGATTGCGGAAGAACAAATCAAAAAGGTAATGAATTCATTGTTGATCCAAGAAGAAAGCAGATAATGCAACAAAGAACAGATCACACCGCCCAATGCCGCGAAAAACAGATTTCTTTTCTTGATATTGAAAATAACGCCAAAGGAATAGGAGGCAAAGAAGGATCCAATCAACATCTGAAGCAAAGCCATATTAAAATCCTCCTGACAGTGCGAGCCATAAACTCAGCACGGCACCGGTTCCAAGGGCAATGGAAATTGCGATCAAGAACGCCTCCAAGGCTCTTGTGATTCCTGATATCAGATCACCGGCAATGCTATCGCGAATCGCATTGGTAATGGCGATTCCCGGCACAAGAAGCATGATCGATGAAATAATAACATTATCAACAGATATATCGTGAATACACAATCCCAATAAAAGCGCCGTAAACGTCGCTACAGCCCCGCAAATCATATTGACAATAAAAGACCCGATATGAAGCTTACTCAAGCCATATTCGCTTAATTTGATGAAAAAACCGCAAATACAGGCACAACAGGTCTCAATTAAGGAAGCTTGAAAAAGCAAGGCAAATCCACCGGCTCCGATACTGTTGAAAAGAAGCTGAAAGGAAATCGGATAACAATCCCGAATCTTTAATTTGCACAATTCATCATACAATTCATCTAATGTTAGTTTATGTTCATTAGCCCGACGAGAAAGATCATTAATCAGATCAACACGATTCAGATCGGTATTTCGTTCACTCACGCGAATATTCTTTGTATAGTTCTGACCTCCTATTTCAAAGGACAGGATCAGTCCTGTAGGAAGGACAAAACTCTCGATTTCATCACATCCGTAAGCTTTGCATAGACGCACCATGGTATCTTCAACCCGATAAGTCTCTGCTCCGCTTTCCAAAAGCAGCTTTCCTGCCAGACAGCTGCATTTCAATAGTTTCTCCATCATCTTTCTCTCCTCAAACACTTCTAATCAAATACAAATTCTGCAATTCTTTCAACGACTTCCAAACAAAGATTGCTTTGGGAAACTTTTCCGTTCCACGCATGAGGAATCATGCATGCAATAGCGATTTCCGGCTCTTCATAAGGCGCATAAGCAATCACACTGTTATTGGGAGAAGGCACCGTGATCCACTCCCCCTTTTCATTTTCCATATGCAGATAAGCTTCTGCCGTTCCGGTCTTCGCTGCGATCTCTACAGGAGCCTTTTGGAGCGATGTGCATAATCCATCCGTCACACAGGCACGAAATCCCTGCTGAATGCGATCCAGTGCTTCCTCATTTTCCAATATATTCAATATGGTTACTTCATTAGTATACACCACATTTTTTTGGGATGGAAGAGTCGCTTTCAACATAATTCTCGGTTTTAATCGTTTTCCGCCATTGGCAATCACACTGATATATTGTGCCAATTCCAAAGTTGTCACGGTATCATATTGTCCGATGGCATAATCCAGAATATTTCCGTCTTTGCAATCATCGCCGATATATCCGACTTGTTCATGATAGACATCTGCCTGAGTCAGAACACCCAATCCAAATGAGTTGTAATAGCTACGCATCAGATCAAATGTTCCCTGCTTGACAAACAGAGGACCATTATATGTGTAATGCGTCCCTGCCAGCCGCAATGCGATCTTCATCATATAGACATTGCTGCTGAAAGCCAGGGCCTGAATATCATTGATCGCTCCGAGATTCTTCCAGCTTGCCTTGGCCGGTGAATTGGCTAATTTCAGCGGTTCATCCACAAGGACCTCATTTGCATGGATGACACCCTGGTCCAAGCCCATATAAAGTGTTGCTCCCTTTACAACTGATCCCGGCACAAAAGATTGAACATAGGTTTCAGAAGCATCATTGTAATAAACTCCCTCCTTTGACCGATTCATCGACACCAAAGATAAGACATCCCCATTATTGGGATCCATGATTGCTACCAAGATCTGATTCATATAAAATCTTCTTCCATTATTTTTTTCCCGCTCCAGGATATCTTCCGCTATCTCTTCAACCTGTTTCTGCAGATTCATATCTAATGCCAGCATCAGATCATACCCCCTTGTTCCCTCCTGAATGATTCGATCAGTCAGATTTCCATAGTCATCCATGGAAACCGCACTCACTTTTTTTTCGCCTTTCAAAAGATCTTCATAGACATATTCCAATCCGCTGATACCGATCTTATCCTGCTGAGAATAGCCCTTGGCAAGATATTCTAAGAGATTTTCTTCATAAATGCCGGTATTGCTCGATGAAACCCTGCCTAACAATGAACGGATATGAAATTGCTTTGGATATTCCCTTTCCCAATCAAATTCCAAGAATAAATCTTCATAATCCTGCCTGTGTTCTAAGAAAAATGCGGCCTCTTCGATACTGATATCTTCTTTAATGATCGTTTCAGAAAATAAAGAAGCATCGCTTAAAAGCTGAAAGATCTTAAAATATTCTTTCTGCTCCTTGCTGATCTTTCCAAACCGGATTTCTTGAATCATATCATCCTCCAAGTTTCCCATGCAGTTTTCTACATTCATGACGGCCTTGCATGATTCAAGATCTGAAATCTGATTTGATCGATCCGCATAAAAAAAGAGATACGCTTCTTTCAATTCCTCATTGGACAGATCATCAGTCTTGATATCAAAGATATTTGCGATATTTTCAGTGAGTTTTTGAATATCCGTCTGCGCTGTCTTTTTCAAGACAAGATTCATGCGCTGTCTATTTGCGACCAGAATTTCTCCGTTTCGATCATAGATGATGCCGCGAAGCGAATTTTTGGCATGTTTCTTCGTTGTCTGATTGAATAATTTGATCGTATAATGCTCTGCCTGCATGATCTGAATCGTATAAGCACGGCAGAGGATCAACGTCATCATGATGAAAATGAAACCAATAAAAAAACGAATCCGAACAGTCACATTTTTCTCAAGAAAGTTTTTTTCTGTTTTCTTCGTAAATTTTGATTCTTTCTTCAACATAATAAGCGGTTTGATTTTCATATGCCGGACTCCTTTCTATTAGTATAGCTTTCTTCTTCGAATTGATATCTCATTTTCGTTTTCATCTTGTTTAAAATCAAAAAAATGCTATGATAGAAGAGAAAGAAGGAAAAACAATGATTAAA